>CAYUMN010000030.1:19728-21405 GCA_964445835.1 uncultured Gemmatimonas sp. | reverse complement strand
TAGGAATCGCCTTGAAGGGGGGCTCCTCTCACGGACTGCCCCGGTTGGGGGTATATTGGGAGGTTCTGCAAGTGACCGGGCCCGCTCCTCGACCGTCCTAACCGTATGCGCCGCTTTCGCTTCCCGCTTGTTGCCGTGATTGCCGTGCTGTTGACGGCGTGCCTCGAAAAATCTCCCTTCGTTCCGCGGATCGAGGACGTGACGTTCGCGCCCGAACTCGGCGTGAACCTCGCGGCGTCGACCAAGACGGCCTCTGGGCTGTACTATCGCGACATCACGGTGGGAAATGGTGCGACGGTGCCGGCCACCAACGGGGACTCGGCGTTCGTGCGTTATCAGGGGTGGCTGCGCAACAACGTTTCGTTCGACAACAATCTCAGTGCCCCGAACCCGTTCAAGTTCATCACCGGGTCTGGTGGTGTGATCAGTGGATTTGACGAAGGGGTGCGCGGCATGCGCGTGAATGGCGTGCGCCAGCTGATCATCCCGCCAGCACTTGGCTATGGTCCGTCGGGCTCGGGCAGCATTCCGGGCAGCAGCATTCTCGTGTTCACCATTACTCTCACGCGCGTCGGATTTCCGGCGATCCCATGACCGAGCCCATGACTCCTGATCTCTCGACGACGGATTGGCGTAAGATTATCGCGAGATACGCCGGTCCCGACGTGCGCGAATCGCTCTGGCAGATGGCCATCACGCTGTTCTTTCTGGTCGCGGGGCTCGTCTTCGCGTACCAGCTGATGGGTCCTGCCCCGTGGGCCTCGGCGCTGCTCGTGCTGCCGCTCGCGGGACTCCTGATTCGCACGTTCGTGATCATGCACGACTGCTCGCATGGGTCGTTCCTGCCGTGGCCCAAGGTGAACGACGCCATTGGCTTCGTGACCGGCGTCCTGACATTCACGCCCTTTCAGCAGTGGCGCCGCGACCACGCGTTGCACCATGCGTCGTCGGGGGATCTTGATCATCGCGGCCATGGTGACATCGCCACGCTGACCGTCGCCGAGTACAACGCGTTGACGCCGTTTCGGCGATTCAAGTATCGCCTGTATCGTCACCCATTTGTGCTCTTCGGAATCGGACCCTTGCACATGATGATCCTGCAGCGCTTCCGCGGGCCGAGCCTCGCGACGGGTGCAAAGCAGATCTGGAATGTGTGGATGACGAACATCGCGCTCGTCTCGTTGGCGGCGCTCTTCATCATCACGTTCGGTTGGAAGGTGGTGTTCCTGATCTACTTCCCGGCCTACTACCTCGCGGCGGCCGGTGGCATCTATCTGTTCTATGTGCAGCACCAGTTTGAGGAAGCGTACTGGGAGCGCGGGAAGGAGTGGGACTACGCCACGGCCGCAGTGACGGGGAGCTCGCATCTCCAGATGCCGGCGATTCTTCACTGGTTCACGGGACACATCGGCCTGCATCACGTGCATCACCTCGGGCCGAAGATTCCGAACTACCGGCTGAAGGCGGCGCACGAGGAGAACGAGGTCTTCCAGGCCGCGCCCGTGCTGACGCTCCGCACGGCGTTCCGCACGCTCCGGCTCACCCTGTGGGACGAGGAGCGTGGACGGATGATCGGATTCCGCGAGCTGCGCCAGATGCGCCAGATGCAGCAGATGGCGGGCTGAGCCGCGCGCTGTAGAACCGCCGTCTGCGCGCGTAATCGCGCGCAGTACGGCG
>CAYUMN010000030.1:3838-19628 GCA_964445835.1 uncultured Gemmatimonas sp. | reverse complement strand
GCAGTACGGCGAGCAGTACTACCCGCGGCGCGTCGGTGGGCCGTGAGAAGCGAAGACGCGCGTGGTGCCATTCTGCTCGAAGGCGATCACATCGTAGCGTTCGTAGCCTGAGGCGGGGCCCTGTTCCATGCCCGGCGCACCAATCGGCATTCCCGGCACCGCGATGCCGCGGACCTTCAGGCGATCGCGCAGAAGACGCTTCACGTCAGCGGCCGGCACATGGCCCTCGACGAGATAGCTCCCCACCACCACGGTGTGGCACGACGCGAGTGCCGCGGGGATTCCCATCTCGCGCTTCACGGTGTTGAGATCCTCGGTGTTCACGACGCGCACCGTGAATCCGTTGGCGCGCGCGTGATCGACCCACTGGGCACAACATCCGCAGTTGGCGCTCTTGTAGACAGTCATTGGCGGGAGCGCGGGCTGCTGCTGTGCCTCGAGCAGGCGCGCGCCCATCGCCGTGAGAGCCGCGCCGCCGAGTGCGGCGCCACCAAGCGCAGTGCCGGCGAGTCGGAGGAAGGAACGACGGTCGTGTGACATCGTGTGAGAGTCCTCGAGAAAGACGAAACGCTTATGGCGTCGTGCCGGCGATGCCGGCAAGCGACGTGACAATCAGCAGTGCGAACTGCGGTCCCTTGTACGAATCCGGTGTCTCTTGATACCACTCCGCCGTGCCGTGGGCGCCACCGCTGCGTCCGCCGCCGTTGATCGTGATGGCGGGAATGCCCATGGCGATCGGCAGATTCGCATCGGTGCTCGACGCCCCCGTGCGCGGCGTCCACTCGAGCCCGTCATCGAGGAGCGCCGCCGCGGCCATCGCGGTGCGCACAATGAAGGCATCGTCGCGCTGCCCGCCGGTCGGCCGAATGCCGATAGTGTCGTACTTCACCGTGATCGGTGACCGCGAGTTCGGCCACCGCGCCAGCTCGGCGGTGACGGCGGTGTCCACCGCGGCACGAATGCGGCGGTCCATCTCGAGCAAGTTCTCCGCGGACTCGGAGCGCATGTCGACCTCCATCTGCGCGAGCGGCGTGATGGTGTTCACGCTCGTGCCGCCGCGCACGATGCCGACGTTGAAGGTGGTCTTGGCACCGGCCGGCACCTGCAAGTCTCCGATCCGCGCAATCGCGCGTCCCATCGCGTGCATCGGGTTGGTCATCCCGAAGGCGCCGTAACTATGTCCGCCGGGTCCTTCAAAGGAAATGGTGTAGCGATGCGAGCCCACGGCACGCGACGTGATGCCGGCGCCGCCGGCGCCATCGACGGAGATGAAGTAGTTGATCGTCCCCGGGAATTCCTTCGTGAGCAGATGACGCACGCCCCGCAGATTGCCCAGACCTTCTTCGCCCACATTGCCCACGAGATACACGCGGCCACGCGGGGTGATGCCGCTCTCCTTGAATACCTTGGCGAGGGTGAGGATCACCGCAACGCCGCGGCAATCGTCGCCGATACCAGGACCGGCGATCCGCTCGCCGATGCGCGAGGTCCTCACATCGGTCCCTTCGGGGAACACGGTGTCGAGATGCCCAGCGATCATCACGGTCGGGCCATTCCCTTGGCCGATCTCCGTGATGACGTTCCCTTCGCGATCAATGCGCGTGTTCGGGTAGCCGAGCGCGACCATGCGCCGGCGGAACTCCTCGGCGCGCGCCGCTTCTTTGAATGGCGGTGCGGGGATCTCGCAGATCGAGATCTGTTGTTCGAGGGTCCAGGCCTGCTGCTGCTGGAGCACGGCCATCGCACGCTGGACTGCGGGGTCGCGATCCGTGAGGCGAACCTGCTGGGCGCCGGCCGCGGCGGGGAGCAGCAGCGCCGCGAGGGCAGGGATGTGGCGGAGAGTCGGAGTGCGCATATTGAGGAATCTACCCCGAACCTTCCATGACCGACCATCCCTGGTTTCGCCACTACGACGTTGGGGTCCCTCACACGATCGGGACCTATCCGCCCGGCACCCTGCTCGAGGCAATCGACGAGGCCGTCGCCGAGCGGCCGAATGCTCCTGCCTTCTTGTTCAAGGGCCGGAAGTTCAGTTACGCCGATCTGGCAACGACGAGCGACGCCTTTGCGGTGGCGCTGGCGGGCATGGGTGTGCAGCGGGGAGATCGTGTGGCCTGCCTGCTCCCGAACTGTCCGCAGTTCTTTATCGGAGAGCTGGGCGCTTGGAAGCTCGGGGCAACGTACGTGCCGCTGAATCCGATCTACAACGAGGATGAACTCACGGGGCCGCTCGAGACCACGGGGGCATCTGTGGTGCTCACGCTCACGGCGTTCTACGAGCGCATGAAGGCGGTGCAGCGACGCGTCCCAACGGTCAAGCATGTCGTCCCGACGAATATCAAGGAATGGTTTCCGTCCATTCTGCAGGTGATCTTCACGCTGGCACTTGAGAAGAAGACGGGACACCGGGCCACGCTCCGAGAGGGCGATCCCTCGCTTCCGGCGCTCCTGGAGCGGCATCGTGGGCAGGTGCCTGCCGCGCCGCGCCCCGGTCCGGATGACGACGCACTCCTCCTCCTGAGCGGCGGCACGACGGGTACCCCCAAGGCCGTGCGCGTGCATCACGGCGGCCTCGTGCAAACGGGAACGCAGGTGAATGCCTGGCTCGGGAGCGTCTTGCCGAAGTGGGAAGGGGTGTACTGCCTTCCTCTGCCGATGTTCCACTCGTACGGCGCGTGCGGCGTGCAGTCGGTCTGTTTTCTCGGACACAATCCGATTGCGCTGGTGCCGAATCCGCGCGACCTGAACGATCTCGTGAAGACGATCGAATCGACGAAGCCGGCCGTCTTCTGCGGGGTGCCGACGCTCTACAACTCGCTGCTCAATCACAAGCGGGTGGTCGCGCACAAGGTCGACTTTCGCTCAATGAAGGCCTGCGTGTCCGGTGCGGCCCCGATGATGGTGGAGACGATGACGCGCTGGGAGCAGGTGACCGGCGCGCGCATTCTTGAGGGGTATGCTCTCACCGAAAGCGTGCTGGCTGCGACGGTGTCGCCGCTGGCCGGTCCGCGGAAGCCCGGCTCGGTCGGCACTCCGTTGCCCGATGTCATCATGCGTATCGTGGATGCCGATGACCCGACCAAGGAACTCCCGCAGGGCGAAGTCGGCGAGATCCTGATTCACGGACCGCAGATCATGCGCGGCTACTGGAACAACGATGCCGAGACCGCGCAGATGCTACGGGTCGCTGCGGACGGAGTGCCTTGGCTCCATACCGCCGACCTCGGGTACTTCGATCCCGAGGGCTATCTGTATATCGTCGATCGCAAAAAGGATCTCATCAAGATGCGCGGAATGCAGGTCTGGCCGCGCGAGATCGAAGAGGTGATCGCGTCGCACCCGGCCGTGCTCGAAGTGGGAGTGCGCGGCTTTCCGGACGCGGCGCAGGGAGAAGCGGCGGTGGCTTTTGTCGTGCGGCGGATCGGCATGGCCGTGAGTTCGAATGAGATTCGCCAGTGGTGCAAGGAGCGCATTGCCCCATTCAAGGTGCCGGTGCGTGTGGTGTTCAAGGATGAGTTGCCGAAAAGCATGATTGGGAAGGTGCTGCGGCGCTTCCTCACGGAAGAGACGGCGGCGGCACCGTGAAGCGCCGCACGTGGATCGTTGCGCTCGCACTTGGGATTGCCGGGTCGATCGCTGCGTGCCGTCCGACGTCGCCGCCGGAGTCGGCCGCACCGGCGCCGCGCCTCACGCGGTCCGTGGTGCTCATCTCACTCGATGGCTTTCGCGCGGATTACATGACGCGTCCGGCGGCGGCGCACCTGCGCGCCATCGCCGCGCGCGGGGTGCGCGCCGAACGCATGATTCCGGTCTTTCCCTCCAAGACCTTCCCCAATCATTACAGCATTGTCACAGGGCTCACGGCCGACCAGCACGGGATCGTCGCCAACGCGATGCGCGACTCCGTGCTTGGTAGCTTCACCCTGCGCGACACGATTGCGCAGTCGGAGCCGCGGTGGTGGGGCGGTGAGCCGATCTGGGTGACCGCGGAGAGGCAGGGCGTGCATGCCGCCGCTGTGTCATGGCCTGGGAGCGAAGCCCCGATCAAGGGGGTGCGCCCCACGTGGTGGCAGCGCTATTGGCACGAGGAACCGGCGGCGTCGAAGATCAATAAGGTGCTGCGTCTGCTGCAGCTCCCACCCGACTCGGCACCGGGAATCATCACGCTCTATTTCCACGACGTGGACACCGATAGCCACGAGTACGGACCCGACGCTCCCGAGACCGATGCGGCAATCGCACGCGTGGACAGCGCGGTGGGTGCGATTGACGACGGCATCGCGCGACTCGGATTGCGCGACCAGGTGACGCTGATCGTCGTCTCCGACCACGGGATGACGCAGGTGAGCGGGGATCGCCTGATCGTGTTGGATGACTACATCGACCTCACGACCATTGACGTCATTGACTGGACGCCGGTCGGGGCGGTTGTGCCGCGTGACGGGAATGTGGAGCGCGTCTACCAAGCGCTTCACGGCAAGCATCCGCATCTGCAGGTGTATCGCAAGGGCGAGGTCCCGGCGCGTTGGCACTTCAACGACAACCCGCGTATCACGCCAATCGTGCTGGTGGCGGATGAAGGGTGGACCATCACCTCACGCGACTTCCAGCAGCGGCGTGCGGCGCGCGGTGTCACTCGCTGGGGGGGCGCACATGGCTACGATCCGGCGCTGCCATCGATGGGGGCGCTGTTCATTGCCGCTGGTCCGGGCATCGCGGTGGGGAAAGTTGTTCCCCCGTTCCGGAACGTGCACGTCTACTCGTTGCTGGCGCGCCTGCTGGGGCTGACGCCGGCACAGACGAGTGGATCGCTCGATTCCATTCGCACGGTGTTGCGCTGAGCGGGGCAATTCGGTCGGGCGTACTGCCGCGAGACGTGGTGCGCCCGTGCCCTACAGCGGCGGGGGCGGCGCGCGACGCACGAGCCACTCGGCCACAAGCAGATTCGGCACCCAACAGCTCCACGCGATAACCGCGTACGCTGCGGGACATGTGCGCCGCGATGGCACATGGGTGTCGAGCAAAGGATGCGGCGTGGCACGATCGACGGCGAGGCCGTCATGCCACCGACGCGATCAGAACTCGCGCTTCTTCATCTCTTTGAACATCTTCTCGCGCTCCGCGTCCTGATCATCGGTGACGCGTTGCGGGGCGGTCGCATCGTACGTCTTGGCTTCGACGTTCCGCGGCTTAGCCTGCTTCTGCATCTTCTTCACCAGGTTCGCGATCGACTTATCATCCAGACCAGACATCGGGAGAGCCTCCAGGCGGTGTGTGTGCTAAGGTACCGCTAGGACGACGATCCCGCACCCCGTTCTGCCACAGTCCACGTAACGCCTTCAACGGAGTAACGATGTCCGTCCGTCATCTTCTCGCCGTCCTGCTTGCTCTCACGATAGCCGGTCCGGCCGCCGCCCAGACCTCCGAGGCGAGGGTCCTGAACCTCGCCGGTGCGCGTGCCATGGTGGAAATGGCTGAAGCCGAGGCCCGTCGGAACAACTGGAACGTGGCCATCGCCGTTGTGGATGTGCACGGCGAACTCCTCTTCTTTCTCAAGATGGATGACGTGCAGCAGGCGAGTGTCGATATCGCGCAGGCCAAGGCCCGCACGGCCGCCCGTATGCGCCGCCCGACCAAGTCACTGGACGACGCGGTGACCGGCGGACGGCTCGCATTGCTCGCGGTCGACGGTGTGCTGCCGCTCGAGGGCGGGGTGCCGGTCGTCCACAATGGCGTGGTGATCGGCGCCGTTGGCGTCAGCGGCGTTACGTCCGCCCAGGATGCTCAAGTCGCGGCGGCGGGGATTCGCGCGGTCTTCCCCTAGGCCGCACTCCACGACCGTCACTCCGCTTAACGCACGCTACCGCGCGCGCTCAAGTTCCGGAATCAACGCCTCCAGAATCCAGCGATGGCCCGGCGTCAGTGCCAACGCGCGCTGGAACTCGGCCCGCGCTTCGGTCTTCTTGCTCTGCGCCTGCAGTGCCAGACCGAGCCAGATGTGTGCGTCCGTGCGTCCCCAACTCGGCAAGGGGGACACGGTGCGGTCGGTGGCGAACAACCGAAGGGCCTTCCGCAACTCCGCCTCAGCGCGTGGCGGACCGCCGCCGAACATGCTCGGGGCCCGCAAGCGGGTCATGCCACTGAAGAGCGCGACCCGCGGATCGTTCGGAGCGGCCGCGCTCGCTTGGTCGAGTTCGCGGAGCGCCCTCGGTCCGAATCGCACCGGCGCGAGGCCACCGCCAACCGCCGCCATTTGTCCCGCCAAGGCTCCCTCAAGTGCCTGCGCGTGTGCACGCGCGCCGAGTACAGTTGCGCGCTCAGCGACCCGCAGGGCCTCCTCCGCCAACACCTTCGCCTGCGCATTCTTCTGCTCGGCGATCAACCCACTCAGGCGGCGGTGCAGGGCGTACGCGAGGTCGTAATGCACCCAGGGATCGTTCCGGCCGGCTGCGGAGACGCTCATCGCGCGAAGACGCACGGCGATGAGATCGAGCGTTGGCCAATCGCCACTCGCCACCGCGGTCTCGATCTGCGGTCGTAAGGAATCGAGCACCACCAGAGTCGCGGGCGCGGTCTGCGCATCCGTCGCACGCGGCGCGGCCCCCAAGAGCAGCCAGAGCGTGAGCGCCAAGGAACGGAGAACGCGGCGCGTGCCCGATGCGGACCGGGAGAGATTCGCCAAGCGACGCGGCGTGGGCTTGGAATCAGCGCGCGGGTGCATCGTGATCACATCCGCGGGGCGCGACGGAACTCTGCGTCGGCGCTCCAGGTCGGCCACGTGCGCGACTCCGCGAGTTGACGCGTAAGATCAAGAATGATGGTGCTCAGCTGAACGGCACCCGTGAGGTTCCAGCTCGCTTGGTACTGATCGCTCGGCTGATGGTAGCGATTCGTCGTGTAGTCCTCGGCCTGCTCCTTGCCCCAGCCCGCGGGACGACCAACGAAGGTGTCCCCTGCGCCGATGCTGATTGAGGGCACGCCGGCCTTGGCAAAGGAGAAGTGATCGGAACGATAGAAATAGCCGCGCTCCGGAAAGGCATCGGGGGCGATGCGGATGTTGCGTGGGGCGATCAACGCGCCGAGCTGTGCGCCGAGCGAACTCTTGGTGTCACCAAGCACGGTGAGATCGCTTGTCTCGCCAAGCACATTGCCGCCATCCACATTGAGATTGGCCACGATGTCATTGGTCGGCACGACCGGATTACGCGCCAGGAACTCGGAGCCGAGCAAGCCGCTCTCCTCGGCCGTCACGAAGGCGAAGAGCACCGAACGCGGCAGCTTGCGGCCATGGCCAATAGCGTGCGCGAGGGCGAGCAGGTTGGCGGTGCCCGAGGCGTTGTCGAGTGCGCCGTTGTAGATCGAGTCGCCATTCACGGGCGGGCCAATGCCGAGGTGATCCCAATGCGCGGAGAGGACGATGTGCTCCTTTGCAGCCTGCGGATCGCTGCCGCGCACTACGCCAACCACATTATTGCTCTCGAGATGCTGCACGGTGTTGGTGAAACTGATATCGAGTGAGATTCCCGTGTCGACCGGCCGGAAGTTGCGCAACTCTGCACTGCGACGGAGCGTCGCGAGGTCGAGTCCCGCCGAACGCAGCAGAGTCCCGGCGCTCTCCTCGGTAATCCAACCGCGCACGCCGAGCGGGGCGGGGAGATTGGGATCGCGGGGGAGCATGCGCTGATCCTTGGCCCAGCTGCCGACCACCGTGGGCCAGCCGTAGCCGGCGCGCTCGGTATTGTGGATGATGAGCATGCCAGCCGCACCGCGCCGCTCGGCTTCCTCGAACTTGTAGGTCCAGCGACCGTAGTAGGTCATGCCTGGCCCACCGAAGAGCGCCGGCTCGCGCGTGGGCGCGGGCGGGTCGTTCACGAGCACGAGGAGGATCTTTCCGCGCACGTCGATTCCCTTGAAGTCATCCCAGCGGAACTCTGGCGCACTGGTGCCATAGCCGACGAAGACGACCGGCGCCTTTGCCGCGCTGCGATCGCTAGACGAACCGGCCCAGATGACCACGTCCTCGGGATAGCGCAGATTGCGCGTTGCCGCGGAAGATGTTGTTCCGGAGGCCGTTCCGGAGGCCGTGCCGGAGGCCGTGGCCGTGATGGTGGTCCGCACCGCGCCCACGACGTCGATCGGGACGCGCTGGAAGTAGGAGCCGTTGTTGGCGGGCTCGATGCCGAGCGCACGGAGCTGCGCGGCGAGGTACTGCTCTGTGAGTGAACCGCCGCGTGTGGCGGGGGCGCGGCCCTCGAGCAAATCACTGGAAAGGAACTCCAGGTGAGCGCGAATCTCTCGCTCCTTGATTTCCTGAGAGGCGAGCGAGGTGGCGCCGAGGAGCAAGGCGACAAGCGCGAGGACAGGTGCGCGGGACATCGAGGGTCGGGTTTGGGGAGTGAACCCCGAAGTCTACCCCCGAGGAGCCTCGGCGGTCGAGCGGGCGGGGGCACGGCCCGGAGGGGAGCTTGAGGGAATCGGCCTCACTCATCCATCGAATGGCGCGGCAGAATGTCACCACGGAATCGAGCGGTATCGACCGTGGCTGTGCGGCGAGGATCTCCCTCAACTCTTTCTGCAAAGCCCGCGTAACCTCTCCGCAATGCTTCGCTCACTTTCTCTTTGCGGCCTGCTCATTCTCGGCCTCCTCCCACTCGGAGCCGCTGCGCAGGACGCGGCGGAACGCCGGCCGAGTGTGCGCACCACCACCACCGACGTGCGCCTCGACGGCCGCCTTGATGAGCCGGATTGGGCGCTCGCCGATTCCATCTGGGAGTTCCGGCAGAAGGAGCCGGTCGAGAATGGCGAGCCGAGCGAACGCACCGTGGTGCGGTTGCTGGCGACCCCCAGCGGATTGGTGATCGGGTGGTGGCTCTACGACCGCGATCCCTCGGGAATTGTGCGGACGCAGTTGCGTCGCGACGCGGCGCTTCGCTCCGACGACTACGTGAGCATGGTGATTGACGGGCTCTCGGACCAGCGCAGCGCGTTCTATTTCAGCGCCAACAGCAATGGCGCGCTCTGGGATGGCGAGCACATCAGCTTTGAAAGCGGCAACGAGGAATGGGACGGCGTGTGGGACGCGCGCGCGCAGATCAACGGCGACGGGTGGACGCTGGAGATGTTCATTCCGTGGGCCACACTGCGGTACCCGCAGGACGTCACACAGATGGGGATGAACTTCCGGCGCTTCCTGCCGCGCACGAACGAGGAGTTGCTGTGGCGGGCTTGGCGGCGCACGGAAGGGCTGCGGTTCCTCGAGAAGGAAGGGACGATCACTGGGTTCACGAACCTGCCGCGCCGCGCACGCGCGGAGCTGCGCCCGTATGTGCTCGGGCAGGCGGAGCCGGCAGAACGACTCTTCGCGACTGATGGCTCGTCGACGATCTCCCGCGAGGCCACGAGTTTCGGGAGCGCGGGGCTCGATATCAAGATTCCGGTGACGGCGACGCTGACGGCGGACCTGACGACGAATCCGGATTTCGCGCAGGCAGATGTGGATCGACAGATTGTCAATCTGACGCGCTTCCCGGTCTTCTTTCCGGAGCGGCGCCCCTTCTTCACCGAAGGTGCTTCTGTTTTTGCGTTCGGACCTGAGCGGCAGACACAGCTCTTTTACTCGCGTCGGGTGGGACTCTCGGATGCGCGGACCCCGGTGACGATTCCCTTTGGCGCGCGCATGCAGGGGCGCGTGGGGGCATATCAGCTCGGTGTGCTCGCGGCCGGCACGGCGGATGGCGAGGACGCGCGCAATCTGGTGGGGCGCGTGCGTCGCGATGTACTCGGGCGCGGCTTTGTGGGCGCGATGGCCACGTATAGCGATCGTCCAACGCGAGACGGGGCACTGGCCGGTGGGGTGGATTTCAATCTCCCCTATCTTGTGGGCGATGGCAGCAACCTCATCGTCCTTGGCAATGCCGCGTGGAGCCGCGACAGCTCCAACGGACCTGTTGGTGCGCACTATCGCCTCATGGTGGACTATCCGAACGACCATGCCGATATCGTGATGCGCTACGACCGCGTGGATGAGGCGTATAACCCCGCGCTTGGCTTTGTGGTGCAACGTGGGATCCATCGCCTAGCGGGCTCAACAGCGATCACCCCGCGCCCGAAGAATGCCAGTGTGATCCGTCGGTACGAGTTCAACCTGTTGAACTACAACGCCGTGTGGGACGTCGAGGGCGGGCTCGACAATGCCATGTTCAGTGTGCGCCCGTTCGGATTGCAGTTCCAGAGCGGCGACCGCGTCGAGCTGAATGTCTTCCGCCTCTTTGACGGCCCTGACGCGACCTTCGAGATTGTGGATGGCGTGGGAATTCCGGCCGGCAAGTATTGGTGGAATCGCGTCGAAGTGCAATACGAGGGCTCGAACGTGCGTCCGGTGGTGTTCCGGACGGAGGCTTCGATAGGCGACTTCTACACGGGAAGCCGAGTGGACTTCGAGGCGTCGCTGCTCGCGCGTCTGCAACCGCACTATGAGTTCACACTCGAGTACGAGCGGAATGACATTGAGTTGATCGAGGGCTCATTCACCACGAACGTGGCGCGACTCCGCGCGGACTACGCGGTGAATGCACGCCTGACCATCACCGGGTTCGCGCAATACGACGATCAATCCGAGCGAGCGGCGCTGAATGCACGCCTGCGCTGGACCCCCTCGCCGGGATCGGATCTGTTCGTGGTGTGGAACTCGGTGTGGCCCGTCGAACCGTGGAACGCGTTCTCGTTCGCGAAGCCGCAGCGTGGAGCGCTGGTCGTGAAGTACACGCAGTATCTGCGGATCTAGGTTCGCAGCCTCCGAGAAACAACACGGCGCCGTTCAGGGTCTCTGAGCGGCGCCGTGTTTCTATTCACCACAGATCGCTACGGCATCGCACTCACAGTAAGTGTGCGGCGCGTCGTTTCCCCGTTGGCACTCAGCGTCACGGTGTAAGTGCCGGCCGGTACGCCAGCGCCGAAGCCACCACGACCACGAGCCACCACCGGCGGATTCTCGCCCGGGCGCGACGACCGCAACTCGCTGTTCAAGCGCGAGGCCTGCACCGGCGTCGCACCGCGTGCGGCCCGGAGGTCCCAGTAGATGCGATGCAACCCAGGCGTTCCGGGCGCGCTGAGCACCCGCACGGTGTCGCCCGTGGCGTTGGTGATCACCACGCGCGCATTCGCGCTTCCCGCGGCACCGATGTGGTAGTCCAGCGACGCACCGAAGGGCGGATTGTCACCCAAGAAGAGCTGGTGCCCCTGTGTCTGGCCAATGCGGTCCGTCGGCGAGAACTGATACGCGGTGCGGAGGGCAAAGAGGTGTGATCCCTTCGCGAGTACCGCATCGGTGAGCTGCTGCAGCGCACTGACGTCGGCAATCCAGACCGAGCGGCCGTGCGTGCCAGCAATCAGCTCGTGCTGGTCAGGGTGCACCTTCAGGTCGTGCACGGGCACGGTCGGCAGTCCACTCCCGAAGCGCTGCCAGTTGATGCCACGATCCGTCGACACATACGCGGCGATATCGGTG
The DNA here is from genome assembly GCA_964445835.1 of uncultured Gemmatimonas sp. GTDB lineage: Bacteria > Gemmatimonadota > Gemmatimonadetes > Gemmatimonadales > Gemmatimonadaceae > Pseudogemmatithrix. The sequence continues at coordinate 8,122 of CAYUMN010000030.1, read as the reverse complement.
CCGAGGTAGAGCACGTTCGGGTTCACGGGATCTTCGCGAATCACGTGCACGAAGCTCACGCCATTCGTCGGCAACCCGTTCATGAGCGGCGTGAAGGTGCGCCCCATGTCGCGCGTGACGAACACATACGGCTTGAGATCGCCATCGCGATGTGCATCAAAGGTGATGTACATCGCGTTGGAGTCGGCGCGTGAGGCCTCCACGCGTGAGACCCAGGTCTTCGCCGGCACCAAGCGCGCGAAGCGCACCGTGAGATCCTCCCACGTGGCGCCATCGTTGCGCGTGAGCCAGACCTTGCCGTCATCCGTCCCCACCCACAGAAAGCCGGAGCGGAACGGGCTCTCCGCAATCGTCGTGATCGTGCCATTCACCTCGGCGCCCGTCACGTCCTTCGTGAGGCCGCCCGTGCTCTGCATCGAGGTACGGATGCGCACCGAGTCCTGCTGCGAGAGGTCCGGTGAGATCGTGACCCACTGATCGCCCCGATTCACCGAGCGAATCAACTTGTTACCGCCCGCGTACAGAATACGCGGGTTGTGCTGGCTCATCATCAGGGGCGCCTGCCAGTTGAAGCGCAGGGTGTTGGCTGAGTCCACGCCGGCGCGACGACGGATGTCGTCGAGGCGTGCGCGAAGCGCGGGAGTGATGGCCTGCGCCGTGTCGCCACGCGCCACACGGAGCGAATCGCTCCATGGGGAGCGGCGCGGACGGCCACCACCTGAGCGCAACGACTTCTGCGCGCCGGTGCCCAGGTGAATGCGCCCGATGTTGCCGCCCTGCGACTCGTAGAAGATCATGTCCGGATCTTCGGGATCCTGCGCCGAGTAGAAGCCGTCGCCGCCGCCGACCTGGAACCAGTCCTGATGCAGGATCCCGTTGCTGTCCGTGTTGCGGCTCGGGCCGCACCACGTGCCGTTGTCCTGCAGGCCGCCGCACACGCGATAGAACGGCGTGCGGTCGAACGAGATAGCGTAGAACTGTCCGGCGGCCTGCGTATTGATGAAGGAGTACGCGCCGCCGCGATCGTGCGTGACGCCGATGCCGCCGTCGCCACCGATCATGAAGTGTTCGGGATCGTTCGGGTCGATCCACATCGCATGCCAATCGATGTGGATGTCGTACGCCCCGCGCTTGGCGGTCACGCCGCCATCATCGGAGAAGTAGAAGTCGTTGTTGCCCCAGTACACACGGTTCGGATCCACTGGGTCCACGCGGACGAGCGAGAAGTAGAATGGGCGCGTGTTGCTCTTGTTCATCTGCCGCCAGCTCTCGCCGCCGTCGTCGGAGCGATACAGTCCCGAGGCCGTCTTCTCGAGCGGGTAGATGTCGAGCCCGATCCCATAAAGCTCGGGATCACCCGGGTCGCCCGGGTAGTTGTAGACGCGGCGCGGTCCGGTCGGCTTCACCGGATTCGGCGCGGTGTCGGCCTCGACCATCGCGTACAGGATCTTCGGATTCGCGCGATGCACATCAATGGCGATGCGTCCCTTCTGCTGCGCGGGGAATCCATTTCCCTTGATCTCGCGCCAGGTGCGGCCGCCATCGGTGGACTTCCAAAGGCCGGAGCCGGGCCCACCGGAGCGCATGAAGAAGGGCCCGCGACGCACTTCGTAGCTTGTGGCCCAGAGCGTATTCGGATCGGTAGAACTGATCGCCAGATCGATGAAGCCGGCATCGGGGCTCACGAACTTTGTGAGCTCCCACGTGCGGCCACCATTTTCGGTGCGATACAACCCGCGTTCCGGATTCGGCGCCCACACATTGCCGAGTGCGGCGACCCAAGCGATGTCGGGATCGGTGGGATGCACAATGATGCGCCCGATATGGCGCGTGTTCTCGAGTCCGGTCTTGGTCCAGGTGCTCCCGCCATCGATGGAGCGATACACGCCGCCCCCCGGAGAGATCGAGTTGCGCGCGTCCTCTTCACCGGTGCCCGCGTAGAGGACGTCGGGATTCGACGGGGCGATAGCGAGATCGCCCATCGAGATCACGTCCTGCGTGTCGAAGATCGGGGTGAAGGTCGTGCCGCCATTGGTCGTCTTCCAAATACCAGAGGCGGCGTAGACGATGTAGTAGACCTTCGGATTGCCGGCAACCGCTTCGATGTCGGTGACGCGCGCGGCCATGTTGGAGGGGCCGATCGAGCGCCAACGGAAGACGTTCTGTGCCTGCTCGTTGAGCGGGCTGGTGAGCTGCGCCGCACTCGTGAGCGGAAGCGCAACGAGAAGCGTGAGCGCGAAAAGATGGGCGCGAAGAACGATGGAGGTCACAGGAAAATCATCGCGAAAGAGGGAAGGTTGAACTTATCGCCGAACGAAGAGGTTGCCGGGTCTTGCACAGGACCTAGAATCCACCGCACTACCGCTATCAGGAGAGATACGATGCAATGGCTTCGGGCGCTGACGGTCCTCACGATTCTCGCGCCCACTCCGTTGCATGGGCAGGGGCGTTTCACCGTCTCGGCGCGTCCCGAACTTTCGATCGATGCCACCGCGCCCGATGGCGCAATGCGCTTCACGACCCTCAGGGTGTACCGCACTGGTACTACCGGTTCTCGTCCATGTTCGGCCGCGGCACCTCACGCACCGTCGGATAGCGAATGCCGAGCTGCTCAAGATACGACTTGTACTTCTTGGCATCGTAGTAGTTGCGCTGCAGCTCGGGCTTGAACCGCGCCATGATCTCCGCGTTCATCCAGATCGGCGGCTGGTCCGTCGGCGAGATGAACGGCTGATACTGCACTTCACGCGTCTGCACCTCGCGGAAATAGGTCCACGCATCGGCCACGACCTGCGGACGGAGCAGAATATCGAGCAACGTGAGCGCCTGCACCTTCGCGCCGGACACAGCACCCTTGTGCGCGATGGGAGTGGCCGAGGCGATCGAGCTCGACCAGTTGTGGCCCGGGAGCTCGGGGATGTTCGACGGAAAGCGCAGCGTCACCGTCGGCACATTCCACGAGACGTCGCCGATGTCGTCCGAACCGCCCCCCATGCGCTGGCTCTCGGGGATCGGCCCTTCGAGCGTGAAGTCCACGGCGCTGCTCAGTCCCTGCTGTCGCACGCCGAGTTCACGCTGCAGGCCGCGGGCGAGCGTCTGATCGTTGTCATCCCACGTCGGCATCCCAACGCGCTGAATGTTCGCGAACGTCACCTCGGCGATCGTCCTATTGAAGTGTCCGCTCCATCCGGAGCCGACGACCATCACGGTGTCGAGCTCGACGTTCGCCATCATCGCGGCACCGCGGGCAATCCGCTTGCCTGCCTCGAACAACGCCTGCGTGCGCTCGAAATCGCGCTCGCGGAAATAGAACCAGATGCTCGCCGTGCTTGGCACCACGTTCGGCTGGTCACCGCCGTCCATGATGACGTAGTGCGACCGCGTCGGGAGTTCGTTGTGCTCGCGCTGATACTCCCAGCCCGTGCCCATCAGCATTGCCGCGTCGAGCGCGGACCGACCGCGCCACGGGGCGCCCGCGGCGTGCGCGCTTTGCCCACGGAACTTGAAGATTGCCGAGACAAGGGCGGTCTGACTGCTCTGTCCCCATGAGACACCGAGTCCCTGCCCGACGTGCGTGAAGAGGGCGACGTCCGTGTTGCGGAACAGCCCTGCGCGCACGAGGAAGGCCTTGCCGGCCATCTGCTCCTCGGCGATGCCCGGCCAGAGTACCAGCGTGCCCGGAATGCGCTCGCGGATCATGATCTCCTTCACGACGAGCGCGGCGGCGATGTTCACCGCCTGGCCCGTGTTGTGCCCTTCGCCATGCCCCGGTGCTCCGGCAATCAACGGCTCAAAGAAGCCGGTGCCGGGCTTGTTGTTCGACTGCGGGATGCCGTCGACGTCGGAGCCGAGGGCAATCTCTGGCTTGGCGCCGGCAGGCGAGACCCAGCGCGCCACCCAAGCACTCGGCATTCCAGCGTAGCCGCGTTCGATGCGGAAGCCGTTCTGCTCGAGGAGCCCCGTGAGATAGCGCTGCGTCTCGAACTCCTGCATGCCGAGTTCCGAGAAGGAAAAGAGGTGATCGATGATCTCCTGCACGAGCTTCGCGCGCTGCTCGACCTTCGTGAGGGCCTCGGCCTTGAGGCGTTCGAGGCGGGCGCTGTCGGCGGGGGTCATGGCAGGGCTCGCGGCGGTGGCCACGGGCGCGGCCTGTGCACCGAGGGTGCTTGAGGACGTCGAGAGGGCGAGACCGGCGGCGGCCAGAACAACAGCGTGTGCGACGACGCGTCGGGCGAGTCGGAACATCAGCGATCTCCGGTGGTGCGGAATGAGTGGTGCGGAATG
>CAYUMN010000030.1:0-3738 GCA_964445835.1 uncultured Gemmatimonas sp. | reverse complement strand
GGGCGAGTCGGAACATCAGCGATCTCCGGTGGTGCGGAATGAGTGGTGCGGAATGAGTGGTGCGGAATGGTGGTGCGGAATGGTGCAAGCGGACGTCGGGCTACGCATGGGACGTCGCGGGGGTTGAGCGGGTGCGCGGCGGAGGGCATTCTGAAGCAACGTCAGTGCGGTTTCCCCCGTAAATCAAAGATGCGCCTTTCTATCGCTTCCCGCCTCCTGCATCGCCGAGGGGCCTTGCTCGCCGGCTTGCCATTTTTAGTCGTGGTTGCGTCGGGAATCCTGCTGCAGGTGAAAAAGCAGGTGCCCTGGATCCAGCCCGCCGAGCAGCGGACTGCCGTGAATATCCCGAACGTCTCCTGGACGGCCGTGCTGGCATCGCTTCAGGCGCACCCTGAGGCAGGGGTCGGCTCGTGGAACGACATCGAGCGAGTGGACGTCCGGCCCGCGAAGGGGATATTGAAGGTCATCACCAAGACACGGTGGGAGTTACAGTTGGCGTTGGACGATGGCCGTGTCCTGCAGAGTGCGTATCGCCGCTCGGATCTGATCGAACAGCTGCACGATGGCTCGTTCTTTGGAGATCGGGTGAAGCTGTGGATCTTTCTTCCCTCGGGGCTCATCGTGTTCGGAATGTGGCTGACGGGCATCTATCTCTTTGTGCTGCCGACCCTCACGAAGCGCAAACGGGCGCGGCTGGCGGCGGGATCGTCAGCAGTGACGTCCGCGGCAGCACCGCTGGCGTTGCTCCTGATGCTGGCGCCGCTGGTTAGCGATGGTGGCGTGCTTGGGGCGCAACGTGCAGCACAGCGTGGACCCCAACGCGGATCGTCCCCGGCGGCGGCGGCGTACGTGCCCGGGAGCAATTGGGAACGCCGGTCCCCCAGCGCGCTCGGCGTGGACAGCGTCAAGCTCGCCGCGGCAATTGCCTATGCGATCGAGCAGGAAGCGAAGTCGCCGCGTGACTTGGAGGAGGCGCACTACGCCACCTTCGGGCGCGAACCGTTTGGGCAAGGGATCGGGCCCCACAAGCCGCGCGGGCCGTCGAGTGGGGTGATCCTCCGTGGCGGCTATGTGATTGCGAGTTGGGGCGACCCGGATCGCGTGGACATGACCTTCAGCGTCACGAAGAGCTTTCTCTCGACGACCGTCGGGCTCGCCGTGGACCGCGGCCTGATTGCCGATGTGAATGCACTCGTCTGGAAGTCGCAGCCTCCGACGTACGCGTTGCGCATGCAGGCCGATCCTAACCCTGGCGAGCGCTACGGACAGTCGGCCTTCATGGACCCGTGGGAAACGCCGCACAATCGCACGATCACGTGGACGCATCTGCTGCAGCAGAACAGCGACTGGGAAGGAACGCTCTGGGGGAAGCCGGAGTGGGCGGATCGTCCGGCGCCGGATGCCTCCACCTGGACCACGCGCGCGCGCCACGCGCCGGGTACCGTGTACGAGTACAACGACGTACGCGTGAATGTGCTCGCGCTCGCCGCAACGAACATCTGGCGTCGCCCGCTTCCGGAAGTGCTCGATGAGTTCGTGATGTCGCCAATCGGTGCGTCGCGCACTTGGCGTTGGTACGGCTACGACAATGCGTGGATCACGCTCGATGGGCGTCCGGTGCAGGTGGTCACGGGGGGTGGGCACTGGGGCGGCGGGTTGATCATCAACGCTTGGGACATGGCGCGCTTCGGGTTGCTCACGCAGCGCCGTGGCGTATGGGGGACGCAGCGTATTCTCTCCGATGCGTGGGTGACGAAGGCGTTGACGCCGAGCCCGACGAACCCGACGTACGGCTACATGAACTGGTTCCTGAACACGGACACGAAGTGGATGCCGAGTGCGCCGGCCTCGCTCTTTGGGCATGTCGGCAATGGGCGCAACGTGATCTTTGTGGCGCCGGAACAGGACATGGTGGTCGTGGTGCGCTGGCTTGAGGACCGTGCGCTGAATGAGTTCATCGGGAAGGTGTTGGGGGCTATTTCGCGGTGAGTGAGCTCGCGCCGCGTACGGATCAGCCGGCAGAGGGCGCCGCGATCGCCCCTCACGCCGAACGGCCGCTCGCGTTTCGCGAAGATCTGGGCCGCTGCCCGCGATGCGCGGCGCGGATTACCACGGGGATTCTGTGATCGACTCGAGATTCACACGCGCGCTCGTCGCCGCATCCGCAACGCTCGCCTTCAGTGCCGCGGCGCTTGTCGCACAGCAACGCGCGCCGCAGCCCGAGTGGGCCGTGCTCATACAAGGCGGCACTATTGTTGACGGCACCGGAGCGCCCCGCTTCGCGGGCGATGTCGCCATCACTGGGGATCGCGTCGTGCAGGTGTCGCGTACGTCACTTGATGCGCGTCGTGCCGCGCGTGTCATTGACGCGCGTGGACTGATCGTCGCTCCAGGCTTCATTGACCTGCACGCACATCTCGAGCCACTGCTCAGCATGCCTGACGCCAAGAGCCATGTCACGCAAGGCGTGACGCTCGCACTCGGCGGCCCCGACGGCTCCGGTCCGTCTCCACTCGGGGCATACCTTGATTCCGCGCAACGGTCCGGACTCGGGATGAACGTCGCGTATCTGGTGGGCCACAACACCGTGCGCCGCGCCGTGATGGGGACCGAGAATCGTGCGCCGACTGCCGCAGAGCTCCAGCGCATGATCGCGCTGGTCCAGCGAGGCATGGGCGACGGCGCCTTCGGCATCAGCACGGGCCTTCGCTATGTGCCGGGCTACTACTCCAAGACCGACGAAGTCGTGGCGCTGAGTCGTGCGGCCGCAGATTCCGGCGGCTTCTATACCTCGCATCTGCGCGAAGAAGGGCTCGGATTGCTCGAAGGAGTCGCCGAGGCGATCACGATCGCACGCGAGGCACGGATTCCGGTGGTCCTCACGCACCACAAGGCCGTTGGCCCGCCGATGTGGGGAAAGAGCACGGTGACGCTCGCCATGGTGGACTCGGCGCGCGCCGCTGGGCTCGACGTGATGATGGACCAGTATCCGTATACGGCGAGCCAGACGTCACTCGCGGTACTGATTCCCCCCTGGGCGCTCTCTGGCGGCACGCGGGCGCTGCGTGAGCGACTCACGAACCCCGTGCTTCGCGACAGCATCGAGCGTGGCATTGTCGAGCTGTTGCGCACCGATCGTGGCGGTGGCGATACGCGTCGTGTGCAGTTCGGGTCAGTCGCGTGGGACCACTCGCTCGAAGGACGGACGCTCTATGACTTCGCCGAGCGTCGGGGGATGGGGACGTCGATGGAAGCCGCCGCCAAGCTTGTGCTCGAAGGTGAGCTCAATGGCGGTGCGAGTATGGTGTACCACATCATCGACGAAGGCGACGTGCGGCGCATCATGCAGCATCCGCAGACGATGATCGCCAGCGACGGCCGTCTCACGCGTCCCGGCGATGGCGTGCCGCATCCGCGGGCGTACGGGACGTTCCCTCGCGTGTTGGGCGAGTATGTGCGCGTGCAGCATGTGCTCACGCTGGAGACCGCGGTACACAAGATGACAGGCCTCCCCGCCAAGCGGCTCGGGCTCACCGGTCAGCGTGGATGCCTCGCCGTTGGGTGCTTTGCCGATGTTGCGATCTTTGATGCCGAGCGAGTGGGGAGTCCCGCGACGTTCACGGAGCCGCATCAGTACGCGGAGGGGATTCCCTTCGTGATGGTGAATGGCGTACTGGTGGTGGAGCGCGGGGAGTTCACGGCGAATCGCCCGGGCCGGGCGCTGCGGCGTCCATAAGT
>CAYUMN010000029.1:16247-21971 GCA_964445835.1 uncultured Gemmatimonas sp. | reverse complement strand
TTGATGCCGCCGATCACGGCGACCGGCGTGGCGAGCAGAAGCGGGCAGGGCGTCGCGACGACCAGCACCGCGAGCACGCGTTCCGGATCACCCGAGATCCACCAGGCAATGATGCAGGCCACGAGGGTGATGGGCGTGAACCAGACGGCCCATTTATCGGCGATGCGTTGGATCGGCGACTTCTCGGACTGCGCCGTGCGCACGAGTTCGACGATTTGCGCGTAAAGGGACTGGCTTGCGAGTGCCGTGACCGTGAGTACGAGCGGGCTCTGGAGATTCACCACACCCGAGCGTACTTTCGCGCCAATGGCCACGCGCTCGGGGAGTGGCTCGCCGGTGACGCGTGAGGTGTCGAGCGAACTCGACCCTTCGCTCACGGTGGCATCGCAGGGGATCATCTCGCCCGGGCGGACGAGAATGCGCTCCCCGATCTTCACCGATTCGGCGGGGACGTCGGCGGTATCGGTGGCGGAGTCGCCGTTGAGGCGATGCGCGATGCGCGGCGCGGCGGCCTCGAGTTCACGGACCGCTTCGGAGGCGCGTCCCTCAGCGTATCGCTCGAGGAGTTCACCGCCGGTCTGCATGAGCACGATCACGAGTCCCGCCACCGGCTCGCGCAGGGCGATGGCGACGACGATCGCGAGCATCGCGACGACATCGGCGGCGAAGTTACCGCGGAGCATTCCGCGGAGCGTGCGGAAGACGACGGGTGCTCCGAGGATGACGAGCGCCCCGTAGTGCAGCCAGAAGGCCCAGTGCTGCGTGTTCGCGCTGAGGTAGAGGAGGCCACCAACAACGAGCGCGAGGAAGGCGAGGGCGGGGGCGCGCGCGGCGGCGAGTGGGACAAGCGAAAGCGCCCCGACCCGCACTGCGGGATCGGGGCGCTCGGGCGCTACGGTGGCGCCGGTCACGATCTTACGGCGTCGTTGCGGCGGCCGGCGTCTCGTGGCTCTCGAACTTCTTGTTCGTGAGGTACACGGTGACCAAGACCATCGCGGCGATACACAGGGCGCCGATGATCAGGCCCTTGAAGTGTGCCGCGGTGTCCTTGCCGGACATCGGGGTGTTGCGGGTGACCGACATGGCGATGGGGGCTGGAGGATGAAGGCGGCTGGCGCCTTCGGTGGAGGGCGACCGACCTTACGCGACGCGGACCGAGATCATGTTGTCCTTGTCCGTCAGCTGCTTCATGACCTCGAGGCCCTCGGTGATCTGGCCGAAGACGGTATGCACGCCGTTCAAGTGGCGCGTGTTGGTCTCGCTGAGGACCATGAAGAACTGCGATCCGCCTGTGTCCTTGCCGGCATGAGCCATCGACATTGCGCCGACCTTGTGTGTCTGCGGGTTGCCCGCGGTCTCACACTTGATCTGCCAGCCCGGGCCGCCGGTACCTGGAGGGCCCTTCGGGGTGCCACCGATCTTCGCGTTCGGGCACCCGCCCTGTACCACGAAGTCGGGGATCACGCGGTGAAAGCGGATGCCATCGTAGTAGTGCTCGTTCGCGAGCTTCTCGAAGTTGGCGACCGTGATGGGCGCGTCCTTCTCGAACAGCTCGACGGTGATGGAGCCCTTGTTCGTCTCGATCGTAGCGGTCTTCATTTAACGGCGGATGGAGGATGGAGGGTGAAGGCTGACTGGCCTTCATCCTTTGGCTGAAATCTAACGAGGTCTCGGTGCCGAAGAAGCCGCAAACTGATAGGAGCGGGGCACTTTGCAGCCCTTGAGGGCTCGAAGGTCCACTGGCCGATGGCGTTCCCCGCGCCCGTGGTGAGCCAGGGGCTGCTGGACTCAATCGCCCGGACGGTGGTCATGTCGGGCTTGCCGAGGGACAGATGTCGGCGAGGGCACACGCGCCACAGCGCGGCTTGCGCGCATCGCACACGCGGCGGCCGTGCCAGATCATCAAGTGGGACAACATGGTCCAACTATCGCGCGGGAAGAGTGGAATCAGCGCGCGCTCGACCTTCACGGCATCGGATTCCTTGGTGAGACCGAATCGGCGAGCGAGTCGCTGGACGTGCGTGTCCACCACCACGCCGTCGTTGATGCCGAAGGCGTTGCCGAGCACGACATTCGCGGTCTTGCGGCCGATCCCGGGCAGGACGACGAGCGATTCCATCTCCGCCGGGACCTCGCCGCCGTGGTGCTCGACGAGTTGCTGCGCGAAGCCGGAGAGCGACTTCGCCTTGTTGCGATAGAACCCGGTGCTCCGGACGACTTGCTCGATCTCCTCGCGCGGCGCCGCGGCGAGGGCGGGCGCATCGGGCCAGCGCTTGAAGAGCTCGGGGGTGACCATGTTCACGCGCTTGTCCGTACACTGCGCGGAAAGAATGGTGGCGACGGCGAGCTCGTAGGGATTGCGATAGTCGAGCTCACAGTGTGCGTCGGGGTAGCCCGCGAGCAGTCGCGCGTGGATCTCCTGCGCGTGCGCCTTGAGCGCCTCGCCGCGAAAGGCCTTCGGCTTCTTCCCGGCGTTCTTCACGACACCTTTGCCACCATCGCGGCCGTCTGCTCGCGCCGTCGCCGCGTTGCGAACTCCACGAACTCGTCGGCGCTCCGTGTGTTGATCACATCGGCGGCCGTGAGCCACGCCTTCCGTGCCATGCCGATGCCGAGCGCCATGTTGTCGAGCCCGTCCACCGAGTGCGCGTCGGGGCCGATCTCGATCTTCGTGTCGTATGCACCGGCCAGCTTCGCGAGACGCCAATCGAGATCGAGTCGATGCGGATCCGCATTGAGCTCCACGGCAACGCCGAGTTCGCCGGCGCGCGCGAGGATCGCGTCCATGTTGATCGCGTAAGGTTCGCGCGTGAGCAGGAGTCGTCCGGTCGGGTGTCCGAGCACGGACATATGCGGATCGGCGAGCGCCTTGAGTACGCGGTCCGTCATCTGCTTCTCGTTCATCCCGAGTCGCGAGTGCACGGAGGCGATCACGTAGTCGAACCGATCCAGCACTTCGACGGGATAATCGATGCGGCCACAGGGGAGGATGTCCGCCTCGACCCCCTTCAACACTCGGAAGTCGGTGAAGGAGGCATTGATCGCGTCGATCTCCTCGTGCTGACGCACGAGCGATTCCGCGGTGAGCCCGCCCGCATAGAACGCAGACTGCGAGTGATCGGAGACGCCGAGGTAGCTCCAGCCGCGCGCACGCGCCGCCGCCGCCAACTCGGCGATCGTCGCACCGCCATCGGAGTATTGCGAGTGGCAATGCAACACCCCTCGGATATCGCTGAGGGAAATAAGTCCAGGCAACGTGCCGTTCGCGGCCGCCGCGAGTTCGCCGAGTCCTTCGCGAAGCTCCGGCGTCATCCACGGAAGACCGCAGGCGGCGTAGAGTGCGGGTTCGTCGGCAAGCTCGACGGGGCGACCGCTCGCGTCCCGGAGGTCGTGGGCGCCGAGGGTGAGCCCGCGCAACGCGGCGCGCGCGGCGACTTCCTGCACATGCGACTCCGAGCCCGTGGCGCGAAACCAGGTCACGACGAACTGCTCCGGAGTGACGCAATGGAGCTGGAGGCGCACGCCGTCATCGAAGCGAATCGAGACTTCGCGGGTGCCACTTCCCACCGAATCGCGCACGCCCGGCGACCGCGCGAAGGTCGCGGCGACGGCTTCCGGATCGCGCCCGCAGGCGGCGACGATCTCCACGTCGCGGACCGTCTCGCAGTGCCGACGCACGGCGCCGGCGATCTCGGCGCGCACCACCCCGGGCTGACGACGGAGGGCGGCGAGGACGCGTTCCGCCTCCGCGCGGCCGTGCGGGAGCAGGATCTGCGCACCGCTCTCTTTGAGCCACGCGATCCCGCGGAGCACTTGCTCCGCCGTCCGCGCGCCGAAGCGGGGAAGCTCGGCGAGTCGCCCATCGCGCGCCGCTTCCTCGAGCTCCTGCAGGGTGTCGAGCCCGAGGCCTTCGTGGATTCGCCGGATACGCGACGGACCGAGTCCGGGCACGCGCATCATCTCGAACAGCCCTTCCGGTGTGCTCTCGCGAAGGCGATCGAGCAGATCGGCGTCGCCATCGTCGCGGAACTGCTCGAGCACCTCGACGACCTCGGGCGCGAAGCGGCGCTTGTCGCGCTTCAGAAGCTCCGCGAGCGGGCGGGCTTCGTCGGCCGCGAGTGAGCGGGCGGCGTCGGCAAAGGGGGCCGGGACCGCGGGGTCCTCACCCTGCAGCTCGAGCAGGGCAACGATCTCGTGGAGCAGATGGGCGGCGGATCGCGAATCCATAGGGATGAAAGATGGAGGGGGGAGGCTGCGGGATGAACCCTCCGGATGAACCCTCAGAACCCCTCCGAAGCTCCCACTTTCACCTTCTTTCCTCCCACCTTCATCCTATTGTGAGCTATTCCTGCCCCGCGACCGTCGGGAGATCGTTGATCATCGAGTGCAGCTGCTTCTCGGTGAAATCGATCTCTTGCGCAGCCCCGTCGATGTCGAGCAGTCCGGCGCGCATGGAGATGGCGACCTGGTTCAGGTAGCGGATCTTGGCCAAGATCTCCTCCGTATGCCGACGGAGGCCGATGTAGCGGCGCTTCTCTGCCAGCCCGCGATGATACCGACGGCTGAGCTCGTCCGGGGTGAGGCGCTTGGCGCTGTCCGAGACCTCTTCGCGCGTGCGCCCGGGGAGCGAGGCGTGATCGGGAAAGCCGAGGTCCTCCCACGCTTCATCGGCGAACCAGATGCGGCCGACGAATTCGATGCCATCGTAGACGATGCGCACAGAGACGTTGTATTTGCGCCCGGCCACGTCGATGGTGGTGACGTGCGGCTGCACAATCTCTTGGCTCGGCCTCGGGTCGTTCACTGGGATTCCGTCGTGTCGAGGAAGGACGCTACCGCGGCGAAGAGCGCCGCAGCCTGTTCAACATACGGAACGTGACCGCAGTCCTCCAGCCAGACCCGCTCGGCCCGCAGCGCATTGGCGGCCGCCTCGGCCGAGGCGAGGGGGATGGGGTCCTCGCGGCCATGCACGACCAGGGTGGGAATTGTGAGTGCGGCGAGGGCGGGAATGAGGTCGAATTCCCCGAGGGATTCCCAGACCGACTGCTGCACGCGGCCCGTCACGCGAAAGGGGGTGAGATCACGCGCGCGGGCTGGATTGGCGAAGTACCCCGCCACGGAGAGCTCGAAGGTGCGCTGCTTGTACGCCTCAGGATCGCTGTCTCGTAGCCCGCTCGCCACGAGCGACTCCCGCAGGGCCGCGACCTCGGGACCACTCTGCCGTCGCGCGAACTCGGCCTCGAATTGGGCGCGCCAGGCGCGGGAGAGCGGGGCGGGACTGATCAGGACGAGGCGTGCGGGCATCGGGCCCGCGCGGCCGGCGGCGGCTTCCACTGTGTAGAGCGCGGCAAGCATCGCGCCCCAGGAGTAGCCGACGAGGGTCAGCGGCCCCGTGTGCAACTCGGCGAGCACGGCGGTGAGATCCTCGACGTGCGTGCGCCAGGTGATCGGGGCGCGGTCGTCGGTCCTGGAGCGTCCGCCACCGCGCTGATCGTAGAAGAGGCAGTCCCGCGTCTGGGCGAGTTCGAGGAGTTGCGGCAACAGGTAATCGTGATGCGCGCCGGGGCCGCCATGGAGCACGACGAGTGTCCCGGTCGGCGCCGCCGGGGTGTAGCGGCACCAGTAGAGCGGGAGCGCGGTGGTCGACGTGAAGCCGTCGGAGGAGGGAGGCGGAATCGGAGGCATGGTTGCTGAAAGGGTGCCCGAAAGGGTGCCTGAAAGGGT
>CAYUMN010000029.1:0-16147 GCA_964445835.1 uncultured Gemmatimonas sp. | reverse complement strand
CCTGTACGCGTGTCTTAAAGAAAGCTGCGGGCGACACGGGCGGTATTCACATGCACGCGCACGGTATCGGCAATATCGCGTCCGTAGCCGCCGGCAATGGCAATGGCGACGGGGACCCCGACCGCGCGGCACGACTCCAGCACGAGGGCATCGCGCCGCATCAGGCCCTCGAAGGTGAGGCCGAGTCGGCCGAGCGAATCCCCCTCGTGCGGGTCGGCGCCGGCGAGATAGAACACGAGATCGGGGCGCGCGGTGGCGAGGACCTCTGGGAGGGCCTCGCTGAGCTTCTCGAGATACTCGGTGTCCTGCGTACCATCCTCGAGTTCGATATCGAGCCGGCCCGCCACTTTGCGAAAGGGGTAGTTGCGACGGCCGTGCATCGAGAAGGTGAAGGCGGACTCGTCCGACGCGAAGATCGCGTGGGTGCCATTGCCCTGATGCACGTCGAGATCGATGACCGCAACGCGGCGAATGCGTCCCTGCGCACGGAGGGCATGCACGGCGATGGCGACATCGTTGAGCACGCAGAAGCCTTCGCCGTGCGTCGCGAAGGCGTGATGTGTGCCGCCGGCGAGGTTCATGGCGATGCCGGCGCGCAGGGCGTGATCCGCGGCCTCGAGCGTGCCTCCCGAGGCGCGGAAGGAGCGTTCGACCAAGCCCAAGGACCAAGGGAAGCCGAGGGTGCGTTGCTCGGCGATTGGCATGGTGCCGTTCACGAGGCGCGTGATGTACTCCGTAGCATGGACGCGATGCACGTCCTCAAGCGATGCCCGGGCGGGATCGTGCATGGCGTCCGGCGCGACGACCCCTTCCGCGAGGACGGCATCTCGGAGCATCGCGTACTTGGCGATCGGGAAGCGGTGCCCATCGGGGAGGGCAATACTGTAGTGCGCGCTGGACCAGACGTGGAGAGGCATCGCGCGTCCGGTCGGGGGGTCGAGAGAAAGTGGCGTCCATGAATTCGCCGGACGCGTAGTCGCGTTGCGGCGTGCAGGGTATGTTATCGGGGCTCCGACGAGGGCACCAGCAGAGATGACCGAACCCACGCCTTCCTCCTCCGATTCATCCAGCGCGCCGCTCGCGCCGCTCGCGCCGCTCGCGGCGTCGACTGCCGTAGCGCCTGCTGTCACGCTTGCCGTGCGGTTCGCGCACTTGGTATCGCGCGTGGTGGCCGAGCCCGGCGCGGCCGCGGAGCACCGGGCGGAACTCCGCGCCTTCCTCCGGGCGATGAAGGGTCACACCGTGGTGCTTACCGCACTCGACGATGGGGTGCTCCTCGCCAATGGTGAGGCGTGTACGACGACCGTCCCGGAGTCGGAGGCGGCGTGTGTGCTCCTCGCGGCGCGCTTTGCGGCCTATGGTGTCGAGATGCTGACGATTGGGGAGAAGTCGGCCGAGGCGGATCTGAACGATCTGGCGCGATTGCTCGCGACCGCGCCGGCGCAGAGTGATCCGGTGTCGTTCTTCGCCGCGCGGGCGAGTGCGATCGACGTGCGGGGTATTCCGCGCGTGCTACGCGCGCGCTTGAGCGATGCGATCGCCGTGGTCCCCGCAGTTCCCGCGGCACTCCCGCCGAGGACCAGTGCGAAGACGCCGACTCCGGCGTCGGTTGCTGTTCCGGCTGCGGCTGCCGTCCCTTCGCCGGCAGACCAGGCCGAGGACGAGGGGCGCGCGGACCGTCTGACGGAAGCCCTCGCGATTCCCGAGCCGACCGATCCGGTGCTGGCCCAGCTCTTCGCGCGTATTGGCGAGACAACGGCACTCGAACCGCTGCGTCCCTTGCTCGCCGAGCTGGCGGAGTACGCGGATCTCGCCTTTCGCAGCGGTCGCCATGTGGCGATGCTCGATGCGATCGGCGGACTCGTCGCGATCGAATATGCGCAGTTGGAACGCGATCCCTCCGATGCGCGGCGTGCGGAGTTCGCGCAACCACTTCGGCGTCTCGCGAGTCCAGTGATCCTCCGTCAACTTGCGATGTTGCGGCATCTGCACGGGGCCGATCCCGTTCTCACGTGGCGTGTGCAGTCCGTGCTCTACCGCTTCGGCACCGATGGCGTGGAAGCGTTGATGGACGAGTATGCGAATGTGCCGACCGCCGCGGCACGGGCCATCATCCTTGAGGCACTGCGCGCGCTCCGCCGCACCAGTGATGTCCTGCACGAGTGGGTGCGTGATACCGACGATACCGTTGTGCGCGAGGCGGTCGCCATTCTCGGCGACCTCGGTGGCGATCACGCTCTGCGTCTGCTCGCCGATACGCTCCGCCATCCCGAGCCGCGGGTCCGGCGTGCCACCGTCGCCGCGCTGTCCAACGCGCGCCAGCCCGGGACGGTGGACCTGCTCGGCATCGCGCTGGGCGATGAATCGCCAGTCGTACGCGCCCGCGCGGTGGCGGCGCTCGCCTCGCGCGGGCCGGAGGCGCTTGGCCGGTTGCTCCCGCTCCTCGAGATGGAGCGGGACAAGGAAGTGCTTTACACGGCGATGCACGCGATTGGGGCCATCGGCACCCCAGAAGGCGTGCAGGCGCTGATCACGTGCGCACAGGGCGAGTCCAACGGTCGCAAGCGCAGCGCGGCGTTCAGGCTCCAAGCCTGCGCCGCGCTGGTGACCGTGCGCACGCCACAGGCGATGGCCGCCGTGGGGATGCTGCGTGAGGACCGCGACCGCGAGGTTCGCGAGGGGGCCCTGCGCCTCGTCGCGCAGGCGGCGAGGCGCACGACGTCGTCGATCCCTATCGTGCGGTGAAGTCGGTGTCGGCCGTGACCGCGCGGCACGACGCGGCAATCAACGTCGCCGCGTGGTCCAAGTCCACTAAGCTCACCATCTCGTTCGGCGAGTGCATATAGCGATTCGGCACCGAGAGCAGTGCGGTCGCTACACCCTGACGGGCGAGATGGATGGCATCGGCGTCGGTACTCGTCTCACGTCCCGCCGCATGCAGCGTGAAGGGAATGCGCGCCGACTCCGCGGTGTCGCGAAGAATCCGGAACGCGACGGGCGAGATCACTGAACCGCGGGTGAGCACGGGCCCGCTGCCAAGTGGAGAGTGGCCGAGTTCCTTCTTCTCCACGCCCGGATGATCGGTCGCAAAGGTGACATCCACCACGATGGCCATGGCGGGATTGACCCGCTCGGCGCTCACATGCGCGCCACCGCCGCGGTACGCGATCTCTTCCTGCGTCGTCGCGACCGCGACCACGCGCGCCTCGCCCGGCTCCGCGGCGTACCGACGGAGCGCCTCGAGCACCACGAAGGCACCGATGCGGTCATCGATCGAGCGTGAGACGATGCGGTCGTTCGGGAAGTCGAGCGTGCGCTGGTCGATCACGCCGGCATCGCCAATGGCGAGTTGCGCCTCGGCCTGCGCGCGCGTCGTCGCGCCGACATCGACCCACAGGTCGGTCATCTTCGAGGCCTTCTCGCGCTCGTCCGGCTTCATCAGGTGAATCGGCTTCTTGCCGACGGCGCCGAGCACTTCGCCATTGCGTCCCTGAAAGCGAATGCGTTGCGCGACGAGCACCTGCGGATCCCATCCACCGATCGGGCCGATATAGACGAAACCGTCGTCGTCGATGTAGGTGACGATGACGCCGATCTCATCGATGTGCCCGGCGAGCATGATGGTCGGGGATCCCGTGGGATTCACCACGGCAATCGAGTTGCCATGCACATCGGCGTGCACCTCAGCGGCGAAGGTCTTGGCCTCCTCGCGCCAGAGCTTGGCGGGGGCGGATTCGTAGCCCGACGGGCCAGGGGTGTCGAGCAACTGCTTGAGGAAGGCGACGGACGACGGTTTTAACATACGGAGGTCCTGGTACGACGTGACTGAACGACACTGCGCGTGATCTACGCGGAGCGCGCGGCCGCCGTGAGCGGCTGCGCAAAGATGGGATCGACGGGTGTGAAGAGCGACGGGTTGAGCAGACGGGCAATGACCTCGATCCCATCAATCAATCGCGGCCCCGGACGGCTCGCGAAGGCATTGGCATCGAGGGCGAAGACCTTGCGGTCGAGCGCCCAGTGCCATTCGGGGAGCGCGAGGAGCCGCTCGCCTTCCTCGATGGCGCGGGAGAGGTCGTACCCGCAGGGCGCAACGAGAATCACCTCGGGGTTCGACGCGCGGACCTGCTCGAGCGTCACGATAACGCTGTGCTCGCCGGGCTTCGCCAAGACATCACGGCCCCCCGCCCGCGTGATCATCTCAGGAACCCAGTGACCGGCGGCGTACAGCGGATCGCCCCACTCGATCACGGCGGTACGCGGCCGCGGGGCATTCGCGGCCTTGAGGGTCTCGTGCACGCGGTGCATCCGGTTCCGTGCCCCGGCGATGAACTCCTCGGCTTCGTCCGCGGCGCCGAGTGCCGCACCGGCGCGCGCGATGTCCTCGAGCACGCCGTCGAGCGAGGTCGCGCTGAGGGCGATCACTTGGGGCACGGGATCGAGCGTCGCCGCGAGGGCGCGTACGTCCGTCTCGACTACTGCACACACATCGCAGAGCGCCTGCGTGAAGATCAGATCAGGACGCAGCACGCGAATGCGGTCGTCGAGCAGCGTATAGAGCGGCGCGCCGGCGCCCATGATCTCGCGTACCTGCGCGTCGATCACCCCCGGGGCGGCATCGCCCTCGACGGCGGTGGTGGTCACGCGCACGCGCGAATCTACCAGCGGCGGGTGATCGCAGCAGTGCGTGACGCCCACTAACGACTCGATGGCGCCGAGCGCGGCCACGATTTCCGTGGCACTCGGCAAAAGTGAGATCACGCGCATCAGCGTCCTTCCCTCGGGACCGGTAGCAGCAGGAGTGCGAAGACGAAGCCGACGATCCCGATCGCGAGTGTGGTGACGGGACCGCCCATGAAGTGCAGGATGATGCCGAAGAGCGCGACGCCCTCACCGAACGACCAACCGATCAGCGTGAGGAGTCCGCGTCTGTTGGGCGTCACCGACTGCACCTGGCCCTGAAGCACCAACGTCACGAACATGGAGGCCGCCACCAGCGCCCAGAGCACGTAGCGCATCGCTGCGACGTTCAAGGGGGACTCGATTGCCAGCGGCGCGCCCTGCGCCCGCTGAAAGAGCGTGATGCCGGCGAAGGTGAAGACGCCAGCCATCAGCGCGATGCGCACAATGAACAGCTGCTTCGATGGCACGTTATCTCCGCTCGTAGACGGCGGTGCCACCGACCCAGGTCGAAAGGACCCGCGTCTCCTGCAATACGTCGGTGGGAACGCGCATGATGTCCTGGCTGAGCACGACGAAATCCGCCCGCTTCCCCGGCGTCAGTGACCCTAACTCACTCTCCTGGAATCCCGCGTACGCGGCCCAGAGCGTCATTGAGAGAAGCGCCTCTTCGCGCGTCATGCGCTGCTCGGGGAACCAGCCCCCGACGGGCCAGTTGCGCGCATCCTGGCGCGCCACGGAGGCCTTGAAGGAGATGAGGGGATCGACATACTCGACCGGCGCGTCGGAGCCATTCGGGATCACGACGTTCGACGCGAGCAGCGAGCGCCAAGCGTAGGACCCGCGCAGGCGACCCTCACCGAGACGGGTTCCCGCCCAGTACATGTCACTCGTCTGGTGTGAGGCCTGCATCGAGGGAATGACGCCGAGCTGTGCGAAGCGCGGGATGTCGTCGGAGTGCAGGATCTGTGCGTGTTCAATGCGGAATCGATGGTCAGCCGTCGGACGGGCCTTGAGCGCGCCCTCGTAGGCGTCGAGCACCAACCGATTCCCGCGGTCACCGATGGCGTGCGTGTTGACCTGGAAGCCTGACACAATCGCGCGATCGGCCACCTCACGGATGTGGGCCGGCGCCGAGACGAGGAGGCCGCTCGTGCGGGCATCGTCGGAGTAGGGCTCGAGCAGCGCGGCGCCGCGCGAGCCAAGGGCGCCGTCCTGATAGAGCTTCACGCTGCGCACCCAGAGCGTGCCGTCGTAGGCGCCCACAAGCGGGCCGCGGCGGAACCACGCGTTGATGGTCGGTGCGTGGTCGGAGATCATTGCGTAGAGGCGGATCTTGAGCGCGTTCTCGCGGCCCAGTTCCTCGTAGAGCTCGAGCACCTCCGCCGAAGCGCCCGCATCGTGCACGCTGGTGAGTCCCCAGCGATGCATCTCGGTGATCGCGGCCTTGATGGACGCCTTGACCTGCGCGCGCGTCGGTGGGGGAATCACACGGGCGACGATGTTCTCGGCGTTGTCCACGAGGACGCCAAGGGGCTCGCCGTTCTCGCGCTTGATGATCGCTCCGCCGCTCGGCGCGGGGGTGTCCTTGGTGAGGTCGGCCGCTCGCATCGCGGCCGCGTTCACGAGCACCGCGTGGCCGTCCACGCGCGTGAGCATCACCGGATGATCGGGCACGGCGCGCGAAAGGGCTTCGTGGTCGGGCCAGCGGGTGTCGCCCCAGTCGTTCTGGTCCCAACCGCGTCCCTCGATCCACTGCCCCTTGGGCGTCGTCTTGGCGCGCTCCTCCACCCGCGCGATGACGACCTCGTAGGAGGTGGTGCCCATGAGGTCTACCGCGCTGATACGCTGGCCGACGCCGACCACGTGCAGATGCGCGTCGGTCATCCCGGGGATCACGGTGCCTCCCGCGAGATCGAGCACGCGGGTGCGCGGCCCCGCGAGCGCGCGGGCGCCGGCCGCGTCACCGGTGAACACCACGCGCCCGCCACGGACGGCCATCGCCTCAACAATCGGGCGCGCCCCCTCAGCGGTATAGATGCGGGCGTTGACGACGACGAGGTCGGCGAGTTGCGCGGCGGTCGCGGGCGTCTGGCGCGTGGGCTGCGCACCCATCGCGGGCGCGAGGAAGGTCAGGAGTATCGCGACGAGGAATGACTGGAGAAAACGGAGCATGGGGCGGATCAGAGAAAGAGTGCGCGCAACAACACCAGTGATTCTCGCCGGAGCGGACCGTCGGCGCCAGTCTCACGAGCGTCCACGTTCGATTCAGCGTGCGTGCTTGGGTGGCGATCAGCCCCAGAAGTCGCATCTTTCGCCGTATGGCACCAATGGCATCCTCCACAGTGATCGTCGCGGGGCTCGGCGCGGCCGGCAGTGCGGCGGCGTGGCGGCTGGCCGCCGCGGGCCATCGCGTCATCGGGTTAGAGCGGTGGCGGACTCCGCACGTGTTCGGGTCGACGCATGGGGAGACGCGCGTCACGCGCATCACTGCGTGGGAGGGAGCGCAATACGTGCCCCTCGCGCAGCGGGCCAACGTGCTCTTCGATCTGCTGGAGCAGGAGAGCGGGATGCCGCTACGTCTCCAGACGGGTGGCCTCTTTGTCGGGCTGCCGGACGAGACCATCATTGCGGGGACGATCCGTTGCGCCGAACAGGCGGGCGTGCCGTGCGAGGTGCTCACGCGCGACGAGGTCGTCGCTCGCGTCCATGGTATGCGCGTGCCGGAGGGGATGATTGGCGTGGTCGATCCCGGCGCTGGGATCCTGCTTCCCGAGCCGATCCTCGAGGCGATGCATGCGAGTGCGCGACACCACAGGGCCGACCTGCGCTTTGATGAACCGCTTGTTTCGTGGGCGGCAGACGGCGCTGGGGTGACCGTCACGACCTCGCGCGAGACGCTGCGCGCTGACGCGTTGATTCTTGCCACCGGGGCGTGGATGACGGAGCAGCTCGCGCCGCTCGGTATCCCTCTCACGATCGAACGACAGACGTTGCACTGGTTCGACGCGCGTCGTGATGCCCCGGTGCGTCCGGTGCTGATCGTCACGGATGGCCACGACCACGCCACGGTGATTTTTCCGACGCGCGATGGACAGGTGAAGGCAGCGGGGCACGGCACGAATGAGGAGTGCGATCCCGACAGCGTGGACCGCATGATCCGCACGAGCGACATCACGCCGGTGGCGAAGCTTCTGGATACCTGGCTTCCCGGAGACGCGGGAATGCATCGTCGCGCCGCGACCTGCCTCTACACGCGCACGCCGAGCGGGCATTTCATTCTGGACCATCATCCCGCGCATCGGCGGGTGGTGTTGGCGAGTCCCTGCAATGGCTATGGCTTCAAGTTCGCCAGCGCAGTGGGCGAAGGGCTCGCCGCCTTGGTCACTGGCGACGAGCCCGCGGTGTCACTCGCTCCGTGGAGAATCTCGCCGCGCTGACTCGGCCTCAGCGTTGCTTGCTGGCGAGCCAGTGCGCGCGGAAGCTGACCTGCGCTGGCGAGAGCACTATGTTCGCGTCCTCGAACGCAACGACTTCCACGCGAGGGTCAGCGCGAAGCGCGAGGTCGGCCACCCGTTCGCCATCGCGCGCACGCCAGGTGATGCGCATCTGGTCGCCCGGTTTCTTCGCTCCGAGCGCCGTGCGGACATCTGTGAGTGAGGTCACCGGCGTGCCGTCGAGCGTGAGGAGACGATCACCCGCTGAGAGTCCGGCCTCGTACAGTGGCGATCCGATCGTGGTATTCCCTGCAACCGTCACCTCGTTGTCCTGCGCGCTGAGTCGGGCGTCCCCCATCCACGCCGTCGTCGATGCCGTTGGGCGGACGAGGAAGCCGGCGCGGGCGAGCAGTGTTGGGTAATCGGGGAGCTCGCTTCCGATCACGTACCGCGTGAAGAAGTCCCGCGCAAAGGCGGAGTCCTTCGCGACCTCGGACACCGCGGCCTGCACATCGGCCACCGTGTAGCCGCGCACCGGAGCGAGGGCTGCCGTCTGCGGCCCGAAGCGACGCCACATCACGCGCATGACGTCATCAAGGGTGGCCGGCGTCGGGCGGGCGCGAAGGGTGAGATCGAGCGCGATGCCGAGCGCCTCGCCATACGTGTAGTACGAGATGAAGGTGTTGCTGCGATTGTTCGGATCAATCGCGGCCGCGGCATCGACAAAGGGCGCCTGCTGGCTCATCCCCACCGCGCCGGCGAAGCGACGTCCGGGGTGGTTGGTGAGCGTGTTCACCGCGCTGCCGAGTCCACGGGCGTAGAACGGAATAGGATTGATCCCGGCACGGGCGATCACGAGTGGGCCGTAGTAGCTCGTGAAGCCTTCGGCGAACCAGAGCTCGCCGCTCATATTCGCTTCGGTGAAGTTGAAGGGCTCAAGCGAGGCGGGGCGAATGCGCTCGACGTTCCACGCGTGGAAGAACTCGTGCGAGACGGTCCCGAGGAGGCCGAGGCTGCCGGCGGCGAGGCTCCCGCTCGCGGTGAGCGAGGTGGAGTTCCGATGCTCCATCCCGTCGCCGGCGCAGTTTGGCCGGTAGCACGAAATAAAGGTATAGGTGCCGTAGTCGAAGCGCGGGAGTTCGCCGAACACGGCCGCCATCTCGTTCACCACGCGCTTCGTTTGCTCAGTGAAGCGTGCGACATCGCTCTCGTCGCCGAGGTGGTTCACCGCGAGGCGGATCGTCTGCGTGCGGCCCCCGCTCGTGACCTCCCAGCTCCGGATGTCGAGCTTGCCCAGGTGCGTGGGTGAGTCGAGAAAGTACTGGAGATGCGGCGCGCGGAAGGTGCGCGCATCGGTGGTGGGCTCGAGCTGCGTGGCAATGTCCCACGTGGTGTCGGGGGGAACAAAGGTGACCTGGATGGGGCGCGTGGCGAGCGACGGCGCGAAGGCGAAGGTCGCGGGCATGTTGAGGTGCGCGCGCGTTTGATCGATTCCCGCGTAGGTGCCGTCGGCGCGATCGGCGAAGAGCGTGTACTGGAAGCGGACCTCGCCGCGGTGTCCCGTGACGCGCCACGCGTGCGGTGAGATGCGAGTGAGACCGAGGGGGCGTCCGGCCGCATCGGTGGCCCGCACATGGTAGATGTTCTTGGCGAACTCGTGCAGCGCGTAGCGCCCGGGTGAACTGCGGGCCATCTGGACGACGAGCGGTCCGAGCGGGACGGTGCGGAAACGCACGCTGATCTCCCCTTCACGTTGCACCGCGTTGGGGAAGCGAATCTCATAGAGCACCGCCCCCGCGGTCTGCGGCGTCGGGGCCGACTGGGCGTCGACGCGGGACGCACGGAACAGCAGCGGCGCGGCGAGGCAGGCGGCGAGCAGCACCAGCTGAGCGGTGAATCGCGGGAATGATCGGGCGGACATCGGTCTCTGGGGCGGAAGGAGGCACTACGCGCGAACATTGGCGCTTTCCCGTGCGCTCCGCCACAGGAGAACGCGGCATCCGAACGCGGCATCCGAACGCGGCATCCGAACGCGGCATCCCCAGTGACCGGCTTGTGACGGGGGCACCCTTCCCTCCGCGCAGGCGGGCGGCGAATCTCCAAGCATGCGCCCTCTCGTGTTCGTGCTCTCACTCCTCCTCGCGTCATTGCTCGCCGGCTGTGTCGACGACGACGATGTGCAGGTGATCGCCCATCGCGGGGCGTCGTGGGACGCCCCAGAGCATACGTTCGCGGCGTGGGATCTTGCACTCGAACGCGGCGCGGACTGGATCGAACAGGATCTCCAGTTCACCCGCGACAGCGTGCTCGTGGTGATGCACGACGATTCGCTCGACCGCACGGCGCGCGGCCCCGCCGCGGACTGTCGCGGGTTGGTGCGGGACCGCGCGCTCGTGCAGTTGCAGCGCTGTGAGGTGGGGAGCTGGTTCAACGCCGAGAATCCCCCGCGCGCGCAACTCGGGTACGTGGGCGCGTCGATCCCGACGTTGGATTCCGTGCTGACGCGGTATGGGAGGCGGGCGCGCTTCTACATCGAGACCAAGAGTCCGGAGGAGGCGCCGGGCATGGAAGAGGCGCTCCTGGTGTTGTTGCGGAAGCATCGGTTGGCGGGGCGCTTCGCCGATCGGCGGCGCGTGCTGGTGCAGTCATTCAGCGGGGCGAGTCTGGAACGGATGCATGCGCTCGATCCGGACGTGCGCCTGGTGCAGTTGATCGACGATCCGATTGCGCCGGATTCGCTCGACGCGGTCTTCACGCGGATCAAACGCTACGCCGTAGGGATCGGGCCCTCGCGGCGTATCATGACGGCGCGCTGGGTGGAGCGTGCGCACGTGGCGGGACTGGTCATGCATCCCTACACGGTGAACGATTCGACGACGATGACCTTGCTGTTGGGCCTCGGGGTCGACGGGATGTTCACCGATCGCCCCGATCTGCTTCGCCGGCTCATTGGCCCGGCGGAGGGGCCTACAACGCGCTAGGATGCTCGTGGTGGGCCGCGTTGTCCGGCTTCTGGAACTCGCGGATCAGTGAAATCGCTGCGGTGTTCACCGCGACATCGCCAATGTCCACGCCATCGGCGGCGAACTGCGCTCGCACCACGCCGGCGAACTTCCCGCACTGCGCGAGGTAGTCGCTCATGCGCTGCATCGGGGCGAGATACATCGTCCCCTTCAGCGTCTTGCCGCCGATCATGGTGATCTCGACCTCGCGCTCACCCGCGCCGGCACCCGCAGGGCCGACCACGAGCACGTTCTCGTCTGGGGCAGAGACCAGCACCACGAGATCCGACTGGGCAATCAGATGTCCGGGTGTTTCGTTCAGCTTCGGCCGACGCGCGTCCACCATGTTGATGAAACCGCCCTTGCGGCTTCCGAGGAAGGACACGAGCGACATATCCTCGGCAATGAAGATCGAACCCTCAACGAGGGTCCCATCGCGGAGGACGAGGTGGAGTCTCTTGCTCTCTTGCGCGCGGGCGCGTGTGGACGGAGCGGTCATGGCAGGGATGGAAGGGTCCAAGAAGTGGACGATTCAGGGTCCCGAATGGCACGGGACCTTGCGTCCCCCCGGGGGTGGGGTCGAGGCTTCCAGTATGCTCAAAGTACAGCTTGGCGCCGCGAGGCGCCTCTTGAGGAGGTCGATCCGCGCCTCACACCTCCTCTACCCCGCGGGATTTGCCCTCTGGGCCGCCACCCTCGGCGCGCAAGCTCGGCCCCTCGCCCCGGCCCGGGTCACCGAGTTGCGATTCGAGGTCGAGGCGGGACGCGCCGCGGTCGCCGATGGCCAACTGGGCGTGACGATGCGTTTCCGTGTGACGGGGACGCAACCGGTGCTCCTCTCGATGCCGTCCTGGACCCCTGGCTCGTACGAACTCGCGCACTTCGCCCGCGAGGTGACGGGCTTTGCGGCCACTCAGGGCACGAGCGCATTGCGCTGGGACAAGCTCGACCCCGACACTTGGCGCGTCCGTCCGACTGGGGCAGGGGAGGTCGTGCTCACGTATCACGTGCGCGCGCAGCACGCCGATGTGTCTGCAAGTTGGACCGGCGAGGAGATCGCGTTCTTCAATGGCACGACCGTCTTTCTCGCGGTCGACGGGCAACTTGAACTCCCTGCGCACGTGCGCGTGCGGACCGATGCCGCGTGGCGCGTGGCCACGGGGATGACGCCCGGGGACTCGGCGCGGCAGTTTCGCGCGCGCGACTATCACGATCTGGTCGATCACCCCATGCTCGTCGGGCGCTTCGACATCGACAGTCTGCAGGTGCTGGACAAGTGGATGCGGTTGGCGACGTATCCTGCGGGGAGTGTGCAGGGCCCGCGGCGGGCCGCGTACTGGGATGCCCTGGCGCGCGCGACCGAATCACTGGCGGCGGTCTTTGGCGAGGTCCCGTGGGCGTCGTACACGGTGCTTCAGGTGGCCACCGACGAGATGCAGGGGATGAGTGCCCTCGAACACAGCGAGAGTGAGCTCGCGATGGTCGGGACGCCCTTCCTCGATGAACCCTTCGTGCTCAGCGTGCACGCGCACGAGATCGCGCACGCGTGGAACGTGAAGCGGCTTCGTCCGGCGGAGATGGTGCCGTATCGCTACGACACCTGGCAGCCGACGCCCTGGCTCTGGCTCAGCGAAGGCATCACGGACTACTACGCCGATCTCGCGCTCGTGCGCAGCGGGATCACCGATGAAGCGACGTTCCTCGCGACAACGCTCGGGAAAGTCGAGAGTGTTGAGGCGCGTCCCGCGACCGCTCTCGAAGACGCGTCGCTCCAAGCCTGGCTCGGGATGCAGGACGGCACGGGAGATCTCTACTACGACAAGGGCTCGTTGATCGGACTCGC
Organism: uncultured Gemmatimonas sp.; assembly: GCA_964445835.1. Classification (GTDB taxonomy): domain Bacteria; phylum Gemmatimonadota; class Gemmatimonadetes; order Gemmatimonadales; family Gemmatimonadaceae; genus Pseudogemmatithrix. The sequence continues at coordinate 3,185 of CAYUMN010000029.1, read as the reverse complement.
GCTCGACATCCTGATTCGCGATGCGTCAGATAATCAGCGCTCACTCGACATGGTCATGCGCGAGTTGTACGAGCGCACGTACAAGCAGGGACGCGGCTTCACGCACGACGATGTGTGGAACGCGGTGGCGCGTGCCTCCGGTGGAAAGGGGTGGGGCGACTTTGAGCGGCAGTACATCGACGGACGCGAGGCATTCCCCTGGCAAGAATGGCTGCCGAAGGGGGGATGGCGTCTCGTCACCGACTCCATCAACGAACCGCGGCTCGGGGCTCTGTTGCGCGCGGAGCCGCGCGGCGTGCTCGTCAGCGCGGTCGATCCGGAGGGCGCGGGCGCGCGCGCCGGCTTGCAGATGGGAGATATCCTCACGGAGATCGGTGGGCAATCGACCCGTGATGCCGACTTCGGCGAACGCTGGCGCAGCTACTGGGGCTCTCGGCCCGGTGCCGATCTCCCGCTCAAGGTGCTACGCGAGGATCGGCCGCTGACCCTGACGGCGAAGGTCGAATTGCAGCCGCGTGTGGAACGGCGGATCGAACCCATTCCGGAGCCTCCCGCCCGCGCACGACGAGTGCGGGCCGGAATTCTCAATGGAACGCCGCGACGCTGAGCGGTATGGATCCCGCACGTGTCCGTCGCGATGCCGCGCGCCGCGGACCTCAGTGACTGTTCGCGCTCAGATCAGCGCCCCGTACGATCTCGCAGGTACCGCGTGGTCACCGTGGGATCACGTGGCGTCCGTGGCTGCGCCAGCAACCGCTCGAGCGCCTCGATCTCACGCGGGACCAACGCGCTCGGCCGCTCCACACCGGTCGCGGTCACGAGATAGTCGTCCTCGATGCGCACGCCGATTCCCGCGTAGCGCTCCAGCGCTGGAGCGAGCTTGGCCTTCCACGCCGTGTTGCGAGGCGTGTCGGGGATGATGCTCGCCAGTTGGGCGCGCACATACACACCCGGTTCGATCGTAAACGCGCTGCCGACGTTGATCATCCCCGTCTCGTAGTACTGATCAGGGTCGTGCACGTCGAGGCCGATCCCGTGGCCGAGCCCATGCATGTAGTAGAGCGAGAGTTGCGAGCACTGACGCGGGCGAGCTCCGGCGCTACAGTCGTAGGTCGCCGACGGGGACTCGATCAGTCCGACGCGGGTCAGACCCATCGCCAACGCCGCATTCGCACTGTCCGTCATCCGCTGTGCCGGCGCATCCGGCTTCACCTGACGCTCGGCCGCGGTCTGCGCGGCGAGAACAATCTCATAGATCTCGCGCTGCGCGGGACTGAACTTCCCATTCACCGGAATCGTCCGCGTGATGTCCGAGGAATAGCCATCGTACTGACCGGCCATGTCCATCACGACCAAGTCCCCCGATGCCGTGATGCGCGAGTTGGCGTTGTAGTGCAACACTGTGGAGTTCGGGCCGGATCCCACGATGCTCACGTACCCTGGGCCATCGGAGCCCTCGCTGCGCCACACATGTTCGGCGGCCGCCTGCAACTCGAACTCCGCCACGCCCGGCGTGGCGAGACGAATAGCGGCGAGGTGGCCGCGCGCGCTGATCTCGGTCGCGGTGCGGAGGCGGTCCAGTTCACCGGCGCTCTTCACGCCTCGCATCGTCGCGACTGCGGCGCCGACGTCGTTGATGGTGCGCTGCGGATGCTTGGCGCGAAGTGCTTCAAGGACCTGCGAATGCGGTGTCCGGTTCATCACGCCGCCGGCGAAGTCTCCGACCACATGCACCGTGGCGGCATCCGTGAGGAGCGAGTCGATCACGCGCATCAGGGTGCCCACGTCGCGTCCTTCCATAGCGAAGCGCGACCGCACACCTGCGACTCCGAGTCGTCTGCCGTTCCACACCTCACGCGCCGGATCGCTCGGTGGCACGAACATCATCCCCGTGACCCGGCCGTTCTTCCGCACCATCACGAGCGCCGAGTTGGGCTCGCGAAAGCCGGTCAGATAAAAGAAGGACCGCGACTGGTCCCACGGGAGGTAGTCGGGCACGGGCTCTGGGGCGCCCAGTACGAGGAGTACGCCATCACCGACGGTGCGCGAGAGGGCTTGGCGACGCGCAGCGAACTCGCTCTCGGGGATCTGGGCCTGAAGGACGGTGCCGAATGCGGATCCGAGCGTGGCAAGTACGAGCAGGGTGCGCAGCAACCCCGGGATCATAGGGGCGAGAGGACGCTGGGCGACGGAGGGCAGAGGGCGAATCACGGCGCGGTTCACGGCGCGGTTCACGGCGCGGTTCACGGCGCCGTTCACGGCGCGAATCACGGCGCGGTGCGAGGAGCCGCCAGCGGACGTACACGAGGATCTAGTCACGAAATCGGGGTTCGGGATGCCCTCAATCTGGGGCCTGATGGGGTGAAGTGCCCACCCCAGCGTCTGCGGGGGGACCCGCGTAAGCTTCAGGTACCCCACGCCCACCTGGAGTTCTGCACGATGTCTTGGCGTTCCGTTCGTCGCGCATTCGCGCTGACCGCTCTTCTCGCCCTGCCTGCCGCCGCGCAGCAGCGGCTCACCTCTCCCAAGGATCATTTCGGCCACGACGTCGGTGCCGACTACATCCTTCCCAACTATTCGAAGTTCCATGAGTACTGGGCCCGTCTCGCGACCGAGTCGGACCGCATGGATCTCGATACCATCGGCATGACCGCCGAGGGTCGCCCGCAGGTGATGGCGATCATCTCGAGCCCGGAGAATCTCCGGAATCGCGAGCGGTATCGGCTCATCGCCGAGCGTCTCGCGCGCGCGGAAGGGGTGAGCGAGGCCGATGCGCGCGCCCTGGCCAAGGAAGGGAAGGGGATCGTGTGGATCGACGGCGGCCTGCACGCGACTGAAGTGCTCGGGGCCAATCAGTTGATTGAGACGAGCTGGCAGCTGGTGAGCGGTAACGATGACGAGACGACTCGTTTTCGTGATGATCTGATCATCGTGATGGTGCACGCGAATCCGGACGGCATGGAGCTCGTCGCCGACTGGTACATGCGCACGAGCGATCCGCGTCGCCGCAGCTACAACAACATTCCGCGGCTGTATCAGAAGTACATCGGGCATGACAACAACCGCGACTTCTATCTTGCGGCGCAGCCTGAGTCGGAGAACATGAACCGGGTGCTGTACACGGAGTGGTATCCGCAGGTGATGTACAACCATCACCAGACCGGCCCGGCCGGCACGGTGATGTT
>CAYUMN010000028.1:0-22771 GCA_964445835.1 uncultured Gemmatimonas sp. | reverse complement strand
GCGCGCGAGGCCATCGCGCGCACGAAGGGAAACTCCGGGAGCGGCAACGGTGCGCCATCGAGACCGACGAAGCCCCAGCGCGAATCGGACGGGACACTGCCGAGCACGCCATCGTTCGGGACGCCAATGAGCTCGTTGGCCTTGGCGTTGGCGTAGATGATTGCGCCGGCGGCATCATGCACAATGATGCCGGCGGGAATACGATCGAGGATGCGCCGGTCATGCGAGGCCCTCAGGTGCAGCGCCGCCTCCGCGGTCCGGCGCTTCGTCACATCGCGGCAGATGGCGATCATCTCGCTGCCGGTGTTCCACGGCAGGAGGACGAGATCATTCCAGAAGGGCTCGCCATTCCCGCGATAGCAGAGGATCTCGCCAATGTGCGGCCGGCGCATATTCAGCGCGGCGTGGAGTGCGGCGGCATCCACGGGACTGGTCTCGACGCCGGGCCACTGCCGGATCGACTCCGATGTGATTTCCTCTTCAGCACACTCGAACAGCGCAGCAAGCGCGCGATTGCCCGCGACGAAGTGTCCATCCAACGCGACGATTCCCGCCGCATACGGCATCGATTCCACCGATGCCTGCGTTGCGCCCGCTTCGCTTGCTGCGTCTGGTGCGCTTGCTGCTGACGGCTCGGCCATTCGTCACCCGGACTCCGGAGAACCCTGCGTTTCTGCCTCCGGAGTATCCTATGAGCTCGGGTCGCCCGCCGCTATCAGGGACCACCCGCGTTCGCTCCCTGTGACCTAGGTCGCCAAGCCGAACTAGCGTGGCTGCGGACGTCCCATGCGGTACTCCCGCGGGGGGGTGTTCCCTTGCAGGTGCTGCACGAAATAATCCCAGCGGCGGCGCATGATGTAGGCCCCGTCGACGCCGAAACCGTGGCGCGCACTCGGGAGCATCAACAGGTCGAAATCCCTATTGGCCCGCATGAGCGCCTCCGCCACAAGTAGCGTGTTCGAGGGGGGCACATTGTCATCCATCATCCCGTGAATCAGGAAGAGGCGCCCCTTGAGTTGGGCGGCGTGGGTCTGGTTGGCTTCGGCGGCGTAGTTGTCCGTGCTGCCCGTGCGCGTGAGGAGTCCCTGGTAGCGCTCGCCCCAGTCATCCTCGTAGTTGCGATTGTCGTGATTCCCCGACTCAGCGATGCCGACATCGAAGAAGTCCGGTGCGCGGAACATCGCGGTCGCGGTCGCGAATCCTCCCCCCGAATGTCCCCAGATGCCGACGCGCTCGAGGTCGATGAACGGGTACTGCCGCGCGAGGTCCTGCATCCCCGCGACCTGATCGGGAATGGTGTTGTCTCCCATGCGGCCGTAGTACGCGTCGTGGAAGGCCTTGGACCGCGCGGGGGAGCTCCCCATACCATCGATCGCCACGACGATGAATCCCAGCTCGGCGAGCGCGCGATGGTCACCGCGGGCGGCAGTGAAGGCGCGCGAGCCAACGGAGCCGCCCTGCGGACCCGGATAGATGTAGTTGATGACGGGATACTTCTTGGTGGAATCGAGCAGCGTTGGCGTGAACATCAAACCGTAGAGATCGGTGACACCGTCGCGTGCCTTTACAATGACCGGCTTTGGCGGAGTCCAGCCGACGGCCGTGAGCCGCGAGACATCGGCGCGCTCGAGTTCCCGCACCACGCGGCCGTTGATGTCCCGAAGCACCGTGACGGGCGGGGTGTTGGGCGTCGAGTAGGTGTTGGTGAAGAACTTCCCGTCTGGCGAGAAGGCGACCGTGTGATTGGCGACTTCAGGGGTGAGTAAGGTGAGTCCGCGCCCATCGAAGCCGATGCGGTACAGATGCGTGAAGTAGGGATCGCGTCCGGCCTCGCGCCCCGCGGCGGTGAAGTAGATGCGACGCGCCCGCTCATCGATGCGCACGAGCCCGGTCACGTTGCCGTTGCCGGTCGTGATGCGATTCCTCAAGCGGCCTGTCGTGAGGTCGTGGAGATAGAGCTGCGTCCAGCCGTCACGCTGCGACCACCAGATGAGCTCATTGCTCGCCGGGAGTGCGCGAAAGAGCCCTTCGGGAAAGCCGGCATCGCCAATGTGCGTCTCGCTCTTCTCCTCAATGATTGTGCGCACGGCACCCGTGCGCGCGTCGGCGATCCGCACCCAGGCCTGCTTGTGATCACGCGAGCTCGAGATGAAGAGCAACTGCGAGGCATCTGGATACCACTCCATATCGCAGATCGCACTCCCGCAGGCGATGTGATCGGCCACGGTCGAGCGATGCTGATCGGGGGGCATCTGCAGGCGCGTGACGGTCGGGCCGTTCGGCGTCTCGAGCGAGACCACGATGCGCGAGATGCGGAAGATCACGCTGTCGCCGGGAAGCGGATACTTCCAGGCCTGCAGGCGTGGGTTCCCAACATTCGTGCTCGTGAGGTACATGTTCCCCACGCCACGTCCATCGTGCTGGAAGGTCGCGATCTGCTTGCTATCGGGGGACCAGGTCAGCACGGGGCTGTCGCTGTGCACCCAACCGGCGTTGTTCGTGGCGTAGCCGAATTCCTCGGTGCCATCACTCGTGAGCTTCGTCTCGACGCCGGTGCGGAGGTCCTTCACCCAGAGGTTGTACTCACGAATGAACGCCGCGCGCGCCCGATCGGGCGAGACGCTGCTGTTCCGCGGCGGCTGATGGGCGAGCGGAGGGGTGGGCGTCGCACGGCAGGGATCCGCCTCGGCGCAGACCCGCACGGTGCGCGTCGCGGGATCGACGATCTTGTTCACCGGCCCCGCGGGCGTGCTGACCCGATACCAGAACCGACCGTCCGGGAGCCAGGCCGCTGGTCCCATTTGGCCACTCATCAACGGCGCGACGCCGGCGCCGAGCATCCGTTCGGCACGCGCGTAGTCAGTCGCGGTGAGCTGAGTGGGGTGATGCATCTCGTGCTGCGCCGTGAGCGCGGCGGGAGCAACGACACCGAGGGCAACGAGGGCAACGAGAGCGAACGCGCGCATGGCAGGGGGGCGGCGTGAGTGATGTGCCGCGGCCGGAGACGGCCGCGGGAATCCCGAAGTCTACCCCAACGATTGAAGCGAGTCCAACCATGAGGCGAGTCACCCGGCCCCAGAGGCCGGACGAGGCGTCGGCGTGCATATTCCCCGCCATGCAAGAGACCCTCGCCCCCACCCGTGATGTCCGCCGCGTGATCCTCGCCTCGTCCCTTGGGACGGTGTTCGAGTGGTACGACTTCTATCTGTACGGCTCGTTGGCCGCGATCATCTCGCGGCAGTTCTTCTCTGGGGTGAACGAAACGGCGGGATTCATCTTCGCCCTGTTGGCGTTCGCGGCGGGATTCGCAGTGCGGCCCTTCGGCGCGCTGGTCTTCGGGCGATTGGGGGACTTAGTCGGTCGCAAGCACACCTTCCTGATCACGATCGTGATCATGGGCCTCGCGACCTTCCTCGTGGGGGTGTTGCCTTCGTACGCAACGATCGGCATCGCGGCACCGATCATCCTCGTGGTCTTGCGCCTCCTGCAGGGACTCGCGCTTGGGGGAGAGTACGGCGGCGCGGCGACGTACGTTGCGGAGCACGCGCCGCACGGGAAGCGCGGGCTGTACACGAGTTGGATCCAGACCACGGCAACGCTGGGACTCTTCCTCTCGCTGTTGGTGATCCTCGGGTGTCGCCTGTGGCTCGGCGGTGAGGCGTTCGAAGCCTGGGGCTGGCGCATCCCGTTCCTGTTCTCCGTGGTGCTGCTCGGCATCTCGACCTGGATCCGACTCTCGCTCGACGAATCGCCCCTCTTCAAGAAGATGAAAGCCGAGGGGAAGCAGTCGAAGGCGCCGCTCACGGAATCGTTCGCTGAGTGGGGGAACCTGAAGCTCGTGCTCCTGGCGCTCTTTGGGCTGACCGCGGGGCAAGCGGTCGTGTGGTACACGGGGCAGTTCTATGCGCTGTTCTTCCTGCAGCAGATACTGAAGGTCGAGACGCAAACGGCGAATATTCTCGTGGCAACGGCGCTCCTGCTCGGCACTCCCTTCTTCGTGGTGTTCGGCTGGTTGTCCGACAAGATCGGCCGCAAGCCGATCATCATGGCCGGCTGCCTGCTCGCCGTGCTGACGTATTTTCCGCTGTTCAAGGCGTTGACGGCGGCGGCGAACCCGGCCCTCGCGCGCGCACAGGCCGCAACGCCGGTGGTGGTGGTGGCGGATGCGCGCGAATGCTCGGTGCAGTTCAATCCGGTGGGGACGAGTGCGTTCACGAGTGCCTGCGATGTCGCAAAGGCAGCGTTGATGAAGCGCGGGGTGCCGTACCGGAACGAGTCGGCGTCGCGCGGCGCGGCGGTCCGCGTAGGGAGAGGGGTCGCGATCGCGTCATACGATATCGCGTCCGACGATATTGCGTCTGGCGATGCGGCGCGCGATGCGGCGCGCGGTGCCGAGGTCGGCGCGGGCGGTGCGGAGAAGGCGCGCTTCGAGCGGGAGTTGGATGCGGCGCTCACGGCGGCCGCGTATCCGACGTCGGCGGACCTCGCCGCGCTCGACCGTCCGAAGGTGATCGGCATCTTGTTCGTGTTGATGCTCTATGTGACGATGGTGTATGGCCCGGTCGCGGCGATGCTCGTTGAACTCTTTCCGACGCGGATTCGCTACACCTCGATGTCGCTGCCGTATCACATTGGGAACGGCTGGTTCGGTGGATTCCTCCCAACGACCTCGTTCGCGATCGTGGCGGCGACGGGGGATATCTATGCCGGGCTCTGGTATCCGATTGTGATCGCAGCGATGACGTTGGTGATCGGGATGATCTTTCTGCGCGAGACGAAGGACGTCGACATCGAGGATGCGTGACGGATCGACCTGCGCGCGGGGTAATGCGTTGATGATCATACGAACGTTCGCGGCGTGCCTGCTGTTGGTGAGCGCCGCAGCATTGACCGAAGCGCAGGAGGTCTCACGAATCACCCGAGTGCGTGAGCTCGAGATCTGGGGTGGGCTCGCGCAGGGATCACCGCGGCTCGGCGTGCTCGGCGAGACCCCCAACATGAACTTCGCAATGGTCGCGTTGCGGATCTCCCAGCCCGTGCGCCGACTCAGTTCGCCGCACCGCACCACGATGATGCATCTGGATATCATTCCGTTCGCGCTGCTCTCGCCGCCGTACACGAGTCTCACCGGCCCCAACGCGGCGGATTGTCGCCCGGGGGCCCTCTGCCTCGAACCCGCCACCAACGCGCCGGGGCTCTTCCCCAACGGATCGGCGGTCGGCGTGGGCATCACCCCGCTCGGAATCACCACACACTTCCGGGAGGACCGCAGGATTTCGCCGTCGCTCGGGGTCACTGGTGGTGCGCTCCTGTTCGACCGCGCCGCGCCGACCACGGCGGGGGCGCGCTTCAATTACACCGCGGCGCTGGAGGCGGGCGTGCGAATTGGCCGTCCCGACCGCACGGGGGTCGTCATCACGTATCGTTTCCACCACATCTCGAATGCCGGGATGGCACGGGAGAACCCCGGGGTCGCCTCGCATCTGCTCTCGTTCGGACTGCGCAGTGCGCGGAACGCACGGATCCCCTGAACATCAATCCGATAGGGATTCCGTGGGCACGGTGTCGTACCGAAACAGATCGTCTTCTCGCGGAGTGGACTGGTGATGCGTCGAATCTTTCTCAGCCTCAGTGGCGTGCTGCTCGCCGTGCTTGGCTATCTGTTGTTCTGGCCCGTCCCGATTGCGCCCGTCGCGTGGGAGGCGCCGGACAGCCCGGGCTTTGTCGGCGTCTTTGCTCGCAACGAACGGCTGAGCGGCTTTGAGCTGGTGCCGACCGATGATCAGCACGGCCCGGAGGCCATGGCGGTGGACGCCGAGGGACGGCTGTATGCGGCGACGGAGACCGGGTGGATCGTTCGGCTCGACTCCACGGGCGCGAACCCAACGCGCTGGGTGAACACGACCGGACGTCCACTCGGGATGGCGTTCGACAGGAGCGGCACGCTCTGGGTGGCCGATGGCCTGCGTGGACTGCTCGCGATCAGTCCCGCCGGCGACGTGCGGGTGGCGGCACGCACGACGAGTGCGGGCGATACGATCCGCTACGCCGATGATCTCGACGTCGCGCGCGACGGGCGCGTCTACTTCTCGGACGCGACCACGAAGTTCTATCCCCCGAAGTGGGGCGGGCTGGACGCGAGTGTTCTGGAGATCCTCGAGCACCGCGGACATGGACGTCTGCTCGAGCATGATCCGGCCACCGGGCGCACCGAAGAGCTGACGGGGGGGCTGGTCTTCGCCAATGGCGTCTCGCTCACGCACGACGAGACGGGGGTCCTCGTGAACGAGACCGGGAGCTATCGCGTGCTACTGGTGGAGCGCGATGGTCCCGGACGTGGCGCCGTCCGGCCCTTCATTGACGCGCTGCCGGGATTCCCGGACAACATCAAGCGCGGAGCGAATGGCCGTTATTGGCTCTCGCTCATCTCGCCTCGGAACGCGCTCGTGGACCAACTCGCCGGCCAGCCATTCCTGCGCAAGGCGGTGCGGCGCTTGCCGGCATTCGTCCGCCCAGCACCGGTGAACTACGGGCACCTCGTGGCGCTGGACACCACGGGGCGTGTCGTGGAAAGCCTCCAAGACCCCTCTGGCGGCTACCCGATGCTCACGTCGGTCCTCGAGGTGCGGGGCTGGCTGTATCTCGGGAGCCTCGCCGCGCCCACTGCAGCGCGGCTCCGATGGACTCCGGATGACACCGCGGGCATGGTCGATACGGTCGGCATGGTCGATACGGTCGGCATGGTCGATACTCCCAACTGAGGGAGCCGGCGCAGCCTCCCCACCCGAACGGGCTGTTTGCGGCACTGTTACACGACGCCCATATTCTCCCTGACCCTTACCCGCCGCCTTGTGGACCGACCAGACCTCGTCTTCGCCTATCTCGATCCTGTCTCAGGATCTATCGTACTCCAGGCGCTGATCGCTGGAGTGCTCGGCGGCCTTCTCACCATGAAGCGCACGGGCTTTGCCGTCCGTGAGGCGTGGTCCCGATTCGTGAAGCGAATCAAGGGATGAGCGAACCGGCAACCCGGATCGGCAGTTCCTTTCGCGATCCGAGTGGGTTCCTCTACACACGCGAGGGAGTGCTCCTGCGGCAGGTACAGGAGCGCTATCGTCCACACTTCGAACGGTTGATTGGCAGTGGTCTGTACGCGGCACTGACCGCGGAGGGTCTGTTGATCCCTCACGAAGAGCGCCCGCTCGGCGAGGCGTCGGATCCGGGAGCGGCCTTCGTGATCCGCCCCGAGCGGTTGCCATTCATCTCCATGCCGTACGAGTGGAGCTTTGGCCAACGCAAGGCTGCCGCGCTGCTGACGTTGCGGGTGCAGACGCTGGCGCTGGCGCATGGCATGACGCTGAAGGATGCGAGCGCGTTCAATGTGCAGTTTCGCGGCGTCCGCCCGGTGTTGATCGACACGCTCTCGTTCGAGATCTACGAGGAGGGCGCTCCGTGGGTCGCGTACCGACAGTTCTGCCAGCACTTTCTGGCCCCGCTCGCGCTGCAGGCCAAGGTCGACGTGCGACTCGGCGGGCTGCTGCGGCAGCATCTCGATGGCGTCCCGCTGGATCTCGCCTCAAAGCTGCTCCCGCGCTCCACGTGGATGAGTCCCGCGATGCTGATGCACGTGCACATGCACGCGGGGAGCATCGCGCGGCATGCTCCCACCGATGCGTCGGCGCGCAAGGAAGCGGCGGCCGTGGCGGGTGCTCGGGTGACGAAGCGCGGATTGGAGGGTGTGATCTCGCACCTCCAGGGCGCGATCGAGGGCCTCGAGTGGCATCCCGCGGGCACGGAGTGGGGGCATTACGAGGAGACGCACAACTACGACAGTGCGGGTCGCGCCTCCAAGCAGGGGTTAGTCGCCGAGTTCGTGCGCGCGAGCGGGGCGAAGCGCGTACTCGATCTCGGCGCGAATGCGGGCGAGTACTCGCGCGTGGCACTCAGCGCGGGGGCCGAACTTGTGGTGGCGGCGGACGGGGACCCTGTGGCGGTGGAGCGCGGGTTCCGTCGGTTGAGCGAAGTGAAGGAAACGGGGATCTATCCATTGCTGGTTGATCTCACGAATCCGAGCCCGGCGCAGGGATGGGATCACGCGGAGTGGCCGTCGCTGGCGGGACGTGGACCCTTTGACGCGGTGCTCGTGCTTGCGCTCGTGCACCATTTGGCGATTGGCAACAACGTGCCGCTCGATGGCGTGGCGGCGATGCTGGCGCGATTAGGGCGCACGGTGATCATCGAGTGGGTGCCGAAGAGTGATCCGCAGGCGCAACGCTTGTTGAGTGCGCGCGAGGACATCTTCGATCGCTACACGGACGAGGAACTCCGGGCGGCATTCATTCGCCTCGGGATGCGCGAGGAGCAGGCGGCGCCGGTCGGAGACTCCGGTCGCGTGCTCCATCGTTTTGTTCGCTGAGGACCAGGTGAACGACGAGGCCCGCACAGGAATGCGCGGGGCGGCACTCCGTGGTACGGGACTTCTCGGCACAGGACTCCGCGGCAAGGACGTCGCGGTCGCGCTCTCGCTGGCCAATCTTGTCTTCCTGCGCATCTGGGGGGAGATCCTCGCGGTCTCGAGTCCGGATGCGTACTACAGTAGCCTCGCCAACGGTGATGTCTACGCCGTGATGGTGAATGTGCTGTTGCTTGGTGGACTCATCCTTGGTGCGACCGCAATCGCGCGCGGTTTCGGGCGCCGCGGGCGGATGGTGATCATCGCGGGGTTCGTTGGCGTGATTGTCATGCAACTGAATGGCATTGGCCCCGAGTTGGCGACCGGAGTGTTCACGGTGATCGATCCGTGGAAGAACGGGAAATACCTCGAGGCGTTGGCGCCGGTGTTGGTCCTGTTGCTCATCACGGCGGTGGCGGTGAAGTGGCCTGCCGCAACGCTTCGACGGACCGTGGGGCTCGTGTACGTGCTGACGCCGTTCGTGGCCGTCACCTTTGGCCGCGCCATCCTGCTGCTCGTGCAGGTCGATCCCTCAGCGGCTCTGGCCCCAACGACCCGCGCGATCGGGACAGCGGTGGACAGTGTGCGCGGGCCACGCGTCATTCTGATCGTGATGGACGCGATGACGCGCCGCCTCGCAATCGATGCGCGCCCGGCGGGCTTGAAGCTGCCGGAGCTCGATCGGCTCCGTGCGCAGTCGGTGGATGCCACGCAGGTGTCGCAGATCGGTTGGGTCACGAAGGTCTCGGTTCCGGCGCTGCTCTCCGGATTGCCCGTGACCGACGCCGATCCGGCGGACGACAACGAGTTGCTCCTGACGCTCGCCAGCGGCCGGACGCAGGAGTGGTCCGAGGCACCGAACCTGCTGACCGAAGCGCAGGCGCTCGGTGGCGTCGCGATTGCCGTGGGCTGGTATCACCCCTACTGCCGCATGTTCACCAGCCTCGATGGCTGTGCAACGTACGCGGCGCGCATGGTGGGCTCCCGTGCGCGCGAGACGGGCTTCTGGCGGGCGCTCCTCGATCAGCAACTGGCGCTCATCCCGTACCTCCGCCTTCGGCTGCGACAGATCGACATCGTGAAGGCACAGCGTCGCGATCTTGTGCGCGCGGCAACGAGCGGTGGACGCGGACTCATCTTTCTGCACGCGATCGCCCCGCACACCCCGTGGATCTGGGACGAGACCACGGGTGCGTACACGCTCACGCGCTTCGAGCCCGACGGTTACTACGGCAACCTCGCCCTCGCCGACGCCGTGCTCGGCGACATCCGCCGCGCAATGGAGCAGGCTGGGCAGTGGGACAGTGCGGCCGTGGTGTTGGTCTCGGACCATGTCATGCGGTACCGTCCTGCCTACCTCAAGGAGCCCGATGATCGGCGCGTGCCCCTCATTGTGAAGCTGCCTGGTGGGAGCGGCGGGGTGACGTACGATCGTCCGTTGAGTGCGATGGTCGCCCATGGGCTCGTTCAGGCACTCCTTCGCGGTACGTTGCGCACCAACGAGGATGTGACGACGTGGTTGGATGCGCAGCCAGTGGCGCGCGCTTTGCGCCGCGCGCCGACACGATAACCCAGTCGTCGAAGTCGAGCCCCACGGCTGAGTTGTACACGCCGGCGGTGTCCTTAGGCGTGGAACGACCCTTGCGGGGAGGTGGCGGGCTCGTGGGGCGACATCCTAGGTCAGGCCCCTTTCTCGGGGGGGGCGTTGACGAGGTCTGAATGCGGAGACAGCTTTCGCGGCTTATGCCGGAATTCGCCCGGCACACTTTGCGTTCACGCGCGTCCCGAGTCGCCCTGCATGGATCCGCTTCGCGTTCTTGAGCAGCTCGACGTTGCGGTCGTCATTCAGGAGGCGCGCGATCTTAGGATTTCCTACGCGAACGCCAAAGCGGCCGCGCTCCTGGGTCTCGCGGTCGAAGAGATTGTCCTGCGCACGGCGGACGATGCGCAGTGGGACGTGATTGATACGGACGGCAACGCGGTCACCGGTGAGGGGCATCCCGGCGTGCGCGCTCTGCGCACGGGAGAGGCCGTCCTCGCGCAGACGCTCGGCGTTCGGGTCGGGGCCGCGGATCGCGTCTGGATCGTGGTCTCCGCCACCCCTGAGTTTCACGCCGATGGCTCGGTGCAACGCGTGATCGTGAGTTTCAGCGACGTGACCGCGATGCAACGCGATGCTCGGGCGCATGATGCGATCTACCGCACCGTCTTTTCGTCGATGAGTGACGGCATGGCCATTCACGCCGCCGATGGCTCGATCCTGCGCGCCAATGCCTCGGCGGAGCGTGTGCTCGGTTTGACCGAAGATGAAATGACGGGGCGCGCCGCCACGGATCCGCGCTGGCGGCTGGTCCGCCCCGACGGGGCACCGATCACGCCGGACGATATCCCGTCAGAGATTGCCCGGAGAACGGGCGCGTCGGTCCCGGCGCGCATCCTTGGCGTGCATCGTCCCACCGGCGAGGCCGCCTGGCTCTCGGTGCGGGCCGATCCGCTCCGCGCCGACGATCACGAAGAGATTGTCGGTGTCGTGGCCACCTTCTCCGATGTCACGCGCGAGATCGAGACGCAACGCGAACTCGTGGAGAGCCAGCGTCAATCGCGGCGCATTCTCGATGCGATTCCCGGCCTCGTGTACCAGTTCGTGCCGAGTGTCGCGGGGGTCGGCACCCTGACCATCGTCGGCGGGAATGTGCGCGAAGTGCTCGGGATCTCCGACGATCCGTCAACGGTGACGATGGAGCGAGTGCTCGGTTTGCTGACGCCCGCCGATGAGCAGCGGTTGCTGGCGGAGGTGGCGCGCGTGGTGCGTGATGGCCGCGCGTTCGAGTACACGGCGCGCCTCGAGTCCGAGACGGGTCCACGATGGATTCGTGTGGTCGGCGGTGCGGAGCAGACCGCGACGGGGCTGCTCTACACCGGTGTCATGCTGAACGCGACGACCGAGTTCCGCATGGAAGAAGCGTTGCGCCGCACGGCGAAGCATGAGGCGATGTGGGAGATGGCCGCGGGCATTGCGCACAATTTCAATAACATGCTCGAGGTCATTCTCCCGAACGTGGAGATGGCGAGGGAGTCGCTGCCTCCTGAAGATCAGGAACTCCTCGACGATGCGGAGCGCGCCGCGTTGCGAGCGGCGGACCTCGTGAAGCGCATGCTCGAGCTCGGCCGCTCGGATACGGGGCAGGAATCCGCGACCTGTGACCTCGTCCCGATCGTCCGCGAAGCGGTGCACCTCGCCCGACGCACGATGGACCCGGGCATCCGCCTCGAGGAGGCGGTGCGAATGGAGCGCGCGGCGGTGCGTGGACGCGCCAGTTCGTATCAGCAGGTGCTCCTGAATCTGCTGTTCAATGCGCGCGACGCGGTGCGCGACGCACACATCCCGATCATTCAGGTCACCCTGCAGGCCGAGGGTGCGGACTGGGTGCGCCTCGAGGTCCGCGACAACGGGCACGGCATCCCCGAACACGTGCTTCCGCGGCTCGGCGAGCCATTCTTCACGACGAAGGGCCCGAGTGAGGGGACGGGGCTTGGCCTTGCCAGCGTCGTGCGTTCGGTTGAGGAGGCGGGGGGCTCGTGGGAAGTGTCATCGAAGCCGGGGGCCGGTGCGACCTTCGTGTTGCGCATCCCCATGGAGCTGGTGCCGGGGGATGAAGCCCCTCTGCACGAGAGCTCGTCCGCCCCTGAACCCGGCGGCGCAGTACTCATTGTGGACGATGAGGAGATGGTCCGGGATGTGCTCGCCCGTCAGGTGACCCGTGCGGGGCTCACCCCTCGTCCGATGGCCAGTGCGGAAGACGCCATCGAATACCTGCTGTCGGAAGAGCCCACCGACCTCCGCGCGGTGATTCTCGACCTCTCCATGCCCGGGCTGTCCGGTGGACGTGCCCTCCCGATCCTGAAGGCTCTGGCCAAGGATGTGCCGGTGATCATTGTCTCGGGACACGCACGGTCGACCGACGCATTCGAGGGAGCGGCGGCGGTGCTGCAGAAGCCGCTGGGGTTCCGCGACCTGCAAGCCACGCTGGCCCGCGTGCTGAAGCGCACCCCGAAACCGGCGAGCTAGGACCCCGTCCAGCGACGTGGGTGTGGAAACGGCAGCAGCGACCGACACTCAGGAGAGACGAACCGCACGGCACCCCGCCGACGCGGACCTCCCTTAGGACCGGTCATGGACGATCTCCTCCTCGATTTCCTCACCGAGAGCACCGACAATCTCGCCAAGCTCGACAACGATATTGTCGCGCTCGAACGCCGTCCCGAGGACGTCGCCCTTCTCAACAGCATTTTCCGCACGATCCACACGATCAAGGGGACCTGCGGCTTCATCGGCCTCACGCGTCTCGAGAGCGTGGCGCACGCCGCGGAGAACGTGCTGGACTCCCTGCGCGGCGGTGCGCTCACCGTGCGGTCGGACCTCATGGACGATGTCCTCGCGGCGGTCGACGTCATCAAGGAGATCCTCGCGCATCTCGAGGAGCACCAGGTGGAGCCGGAGGGGGATGACTTCGCCGTGATTCATCGGCTGGAGCGCTGGATGAGTGATGCGGCACCCGAGGCGCCCGAGGCACACCAGGCGCCCGTTGCACCGGTCGCCGCCGTCGCCGCAGTGACCCCGGCCGCGACGCGCGCGGAGGTTCGCGTCGAGTCTCCCATCGCGGTGGTTGCGGAGAGCGCCGCCCCGACGGAAGCGCGGGCGCAACTGAGCGACAGCACGCTCCGCGTCGGCGTCGGATTGCTCGATCAACTGATGAATCTCGTGGGCGAACTCGCACTCGGCCGCAACCAGCTGATTCAACTCGCGGCCGCGCACGAAGAATCGGAGTTCGCCAAGCCGGTCCAGCAACTGAACCGCGTCACGACCGATCTTCTCGAAGCGGTGATGAAGACGCGCATGCAGCCGATCGGCAATGCGTGGACCAAGCTCCCGCGCCTCGTGCGCGACCTCTCGCACTCGAGCGGGAAGCAGATCGCGTTGACGATGAACGGGGCCGAGACGGAACTGGACCGCCAGGTGCTGCAGGCGATCACCGATCCGCTCACCCACATGATTCGCAACTCCGCGGATCACGGCATCGAATCGCCGGCCGTGCGCCGCGCCGCGGGCAAGCCCGAGCTCGGCACCGTCACCCTGAGCGCGCGCCATGAAGGCGGCCATGTGGTGATCGAGATCGCGGACGACGGCGCCGGGATCAGCGCCGCCAAGGTGCGTCGCAAGGCGATTGAGCGCGGACTCGTGAAGACCGCGGAAGCGGACGCGATGCCCGACGCGCAGATTTTCCGCTTCATCTTCGAACCCGGCTTCTCGACGGCCGAGAAAGTGACGAATGTCTCGGGACGCGGCGTGGGCATGGATGTCGTGCGCAGCAACATCGAAGCGATCGGCGGCACCGCCGAGTTGAGCTCGGTCGAGGGTCGTGGCACCAGCATCAAGGTGAAGATCCCGCTCACGCTGGCGATCATCTCCGCTCTGCTGGTCGGCACCGCCGGCGAGACCTTCGCCGTGCCGCAGATCGGCGTGGTCGAACTCGTGCGTGTGACCTCGGAGCAGAGTCATCTTATTGAGGATGTGCATGGCGCGCAGGCGTTGCGTCTACGTGACGCGTTGCTGCCGTTGGTGCACCTGCATCGTCTCTTGGGGCTCGAGGCGCGCGAGAGTGCGAGCGTGAGCATCGTCGTGTGTCAGGTCGGCGAGTCCCGATTCGGGCTGGTCGTCGACGAAGTGTTCGATACGCAGGAGATCGTGGTGAAGCCGGTGGGGCGCTTGGTGAAGCATCTCCAGGCGTACGCCGGGTGCACGATCACCGGTGATGGCCGCGTGATCATGATCCTCGACGCGTCGGGCATTGCCTCGATGGGCCACATGGCGGAGGCGGCGGCGCGGGAAGCGCAGGCGGCAGAGGCGCGCCGCGCGCTGTCCGCCGGACAGGTGGACCAGACGATCGAGAGCGTGTTGCTCTTCGACGCCGGCCACGCGGCGCTGCAAGCGGTCCCACTCTCGCTGGTGGCACGTCTCGAGGAGTTCCCGCAGTCGATGATCGAGGAGGCCGACGGCCACTACCTCGTGCAGTATCGCGGCGCGCTGATCCCCGTGCTCGCGGCGTACCCGGGACTCGACATGCGCGCTAAGGATCCGCGCCCGGTCATCGTCTTCAGTGACCGCGACCGGACCATGGGAGTCGCGGTGGACGAGATCCGCGACATCGTGGAGACGCATGTGCACCTCGAGCGTTCCGCCAACCGCCCAGGCGTGTTGGGCGTCGCGGTGATCGCCGAACGGGCGACCGAGGTGATTGATACCAACCACTATCTCCGTCTGGCGCATGGCGACTGGTTCTCGCGGCGCGAGGGCGAAGGGGCGGAGGGGAAGCGTGTCCTCCTCGTGGACGACTCGCGATTCTTCTTGGGGCTGTTGACGCCCGTGCTCCGAGCCCATGGCTATCGCGTGGTGACGGCACTCGATGGGACGGAAGCACTCGACCGCCTCGAACGCGGCGAAACGTTCGACTTGGTGCTGAGCGACATCGACATGGCCAAGATGAACGGCCTCGAATTGGCGAAGGCCATCCGGGCGAATCCCTCGTGGGCCCATCTCACGCTGGTCGCGCTCACCGCGCGGGATAGCCAAGAGGATCGGGTGCGCGGAATGGCCGCGGGCTTCGATCACTACCTCGCGAAACACGATCGCGACGCGGTGCTCGCGACGATGCAGCGCGTCCTCACCGCTGAAAAGGTGGTCGCATGAACCTCGCTCCCGCTTCTGTCTCGACCCTCGGCGCGACGTCCGAGTACGTGACCTTCCGTCTCGCCGATCAATGGCTGGGGATCCCGGTGCTGATCGTGCAGGAAGTCCTCGTCGCGCAGCGCATCGCGCGCGTACCAATGGCTCCCCCGTCGATTGCGGGGTTCTTGAACCTCCGCGGTCAGATCGTCACGGCGGTGGACCTGCGGACCACGCTCGGCCTCATGGAGCGTGCGCCTGATGAGGACTTCATGAACGTCGTCGTCCGGCAGGACACCGAGCTGTTCTCGTTCATGGTGGATGAGGTCGGCGATGTGGTATCGGTGGCCGACGCGGCGGTAGAGCCGCCCCTCTCGACGCTTGATGCACGCTGGCGAGCCGCCTGTACCGGGATCGTCCGACGCGATCGCGGGCTGCTCGTGATCGCCAGCGTGACCGACCTGCTTCGTCTTGACCACGCTGCTGCCTGACAACCCGCACGGATCGCCCGCTCACTTCTTGTTGTCTTCTCTCTCTCGCCTCGCGCACCCCGACCGGAACCCGACCATGGCTACGAACCGCACTCCCTCCCGCACCGGGCAAGCCGCCCGCAAGTCCTCCACCGCTCCGGCCCGCCGGAACTCCGGCCCTGTCGCCGTCGCCGAGGCGGAGGCGCCCTCCGAGTTTGAAGAGACCTTCGCTGACTACGAGGCGCAGATCCAGGCCATCAGCAAGTCGATGGCGGTGATCGAGTTCGATCTCGACGGGACGGTGCTCACCGCCAACGAGAACTTCTGCGCCACGCTCGGCTATGCGCTCCACGAGATCCAAGGGAAGCACCACTCGATGTTCGTGGACGCCGCGTACCGCGAGTCTCCTGCCTACCGCGAGTTCTGGGCCAAGCTCAAGCGCGGCGAGTTCGACGCGGGGGAGTATCGGCGCGTTGGCAAGGGCGGCAAGGACGTCTGGATTCAGGCGTCGTATAATCCGATCCGCGACCGCAACGGGGTCGTCGCCAAGGTCGTGAAGTACGCGACCGATGCGACGGCGCTCGTGAAGGTGCGCGAAGAGGCGGCGCTGTACAAGCCGATGGTCGAGTCGGCCAAGGTGAACCTGATGTTCGCCGGGAAGGACGACCTGCGCATTCAGTACATCAATCCGGCTTCGCAGCGGACGCTCAAGTCCATTGAGGAGCATCTGCCGGTGAAGGCCGCGCAGGTGGTCGGCTCGGTGATCGACATCTTCCACAAGGATCCCGCCCATCAGCGCCGCATGCTCTCGACCGACAAGCACTTGCCGCACGAGACGAGAATTCGCGTCGGCCCCGAGACGCTGCAGCTGAACGCCGTGGCGATCTACAACGCCGCGGGCGAGTATGTGGGGCCGATGGTGGACTGGAGCATCATCACCAACCAAGTGCAGATGGCCGACGACTTCGAAGCGCAGGTGCTCACCATCGCGCAGACCGTCAGCAAGAGCTCGGGTGAGCTTGAGTCGAGCGCGCAGGGCATGGCGGCCGCCAATGAGGAGACCTCACGGCAGTCGCAGGCGGTTGCCGCAGCGTCGGAGCAGGCCACGCGCAACGTCCAGACCGTCGCGAGCTCGGCCGAGGAACTGACGGCGAGCATCCGCGAGATCGCCGGACGTGTGCAGGAGGCGTCGCAGATCTCGCAGGTGGCGGTGAAGCAGGCGAGTGATACCACGGATGCGATGGCGAAGCTCGGCGTCTCGAGCCAGGAGATCGGGCAGGTCGTGAAGGTCATCACGAGCATCGCGCAGCAGACGAACCTCCTGGCCCTCAATGCGACCATTGAAGCGGCCCGCGCTGGTGAGGCCGGCAAGGGATTCGCGGTGGTGGCCAACGAGGTGAAGGAACTGGCGCGTCAGACGGCGAAGGCCACCGAGGAGATCGGCAGCAAGATCGCCGGGGTGCAGGCCGAGACGGCGTCCGCCGTCAACAGCATCCGCGAGATCGCCTCGGTCATCAACAAGATCAACGAGATCTCGACGACGATCGCGGGGGCCGTGGAAGAGCAGAACGCAGCCACTGGCGAGATCTCCCGCAACGTGGGCGAGGCGGCCCGCGGGACGGCGGAGGTGAGCTCAAGCATCTCGATGGTCACCCAGGTGGCCTCCAGCAGCGGGCGCACCGCGGAACAGGTGAAGTCGGCGGCCGGCGAGCTCTCGTCGGAGTCGGTCAAGCTGAACACGGCCGTGGTCGAGTTCTTGACGAAGCTGCGGAAGCTCTAGGCCCGCACGTCCCATCATTCGGAGCCCTACATGAAGCGCATCCTCGTCATCGATGACTCGGCCACCATCCGGAAGGCGATCCGGCGAATCCTGGAGAAGCTGGGATTCGCCGTGACGGAGGCGGAGGACGGCTCCCAAGCGCTCTCGGTCCTTGGCAGCGACGCCGGCTTCGACGCGGTCCTCTGTGACATCGACATGCCCGTGATGGACGGCATCACTTTCCTCTCGTCCGTGAGTGCACGGACGGGGGGGAATCCGCCGCCGATCATCATGTGCACCACCCACAACTCGTTCGAGAAGATCCAACAGGCGCTCTCGCTCGGCGCCAAGGAATACATCATGAAGCCGTTCGACGCCGAGATCATTGGCTCCAAGCTCGAGTCGTGCGGTGTGTGATGCCCAAACCGGATGATGCCGTCCGCGTGCTCCTCGTGGACGACAGCGTGGTCGTCCGCGGGGCGATTGGCCGAATCGTAGACGCCGAACCAGATCTCATCGTGGTGACCACGGCGCCCAATGGGCGCGTGGCGCTCGATGCGCTGCGGCGGGTGCAAGTGGACGTCGTGGTGCTCGACATCGAGATGCCCGAGATGGACGGGCTGACGGCATTGCCGCAGATCCTGGCGCTCTATCCGAATACGCGCGTGATCATGGCCAGCTCGTTGACGCAGCGCGGGGCCGAGGTCACGATGCGGGCCATGGCGTTGGGTGCGGCGGACTTCATCGCGAAGCCCGCCTCGACCGTCGGCACCGCGGGGCTCGCGATGATGGCGCAGGAGATCGCGTCCAAGATCCGCGCCATTGGTCGGGCGGCCCGTGGACGGCGGGTGGTCGCGGTCGCTCCTCCGGGGGCGCGACCAGCGGCCACCATCAGCACCGCGCTCATGGCGAGCCGCGATGCCGAGTCCGTCCCGCGCATCCTGGCCATCGCCTCGAGCACGGGGGGACCCAACGCCCTGGCCGACGTGCTCTCCGGGCTCCCCAAGGACTTTCCGCTCCCGATCGTCATCACGCAACACATGCCCCCCGTCTTCACGCTGCTGCTGGCCCAGCGGCTCGAACGCGACGCGGGGCGCCCCTGTCACGAAGCCACCGAGGGCATGGCGCTGCAGCCCGGTCACACCTATGTCGCCCCCGGGGACTTTCACATGCTGGTCCGATCGCACGAGGGGCAACCATTCCTCAAGCTCTCGCAGTCAGAACCCGAGAATTACTGTCGCCCCTCGGCCGATACGATGTTTCGGTCGCTGGCGACGCTGTATGGGCCATCGTGTCTTGCCGTCGTCCTCACCGGAATGGGTGAGGACGGCATGCGTGGGTGTCGCGAGCTGCATGGGCGCGGGGCACGCATCCTGGCGCAGGACGAGGCCACCAGCGTCGTCTGGGGCATGCCCGGCGCCGTTGTGAAGGCAGGGCTCGTTACGTCAACTGTGCCGCTACCCGGTATCGCGGCCGCCATCCTCAGTCACTGCGGAGCCGTCCCCGTATGATCACCGCCGACGCCTATTCCTTCCTGAGCGACATGCTCAAGAAGTACAGCGGGCTCTCTCTCGGACCGGGGAAAGAGTACCTGATCGAAAGCCGATTGCCTCCGGTCGCCGCACAGCTCGGGCTCAAGGACCTCGACGCCCTCATTGCGGCGATACGATTCTCGTCCACGAAAGCGATGATCAAGCTCGTCTGCGACGCGATGACGACGAACGAGACGCTCTTCTTTCGCGACGGGAAGCCGTTCTCCGCGCTCGAACACGAGGTCATTCCCGCGGCGGCTCACCGGGCCCGTGCACAAGGCCGTCCGCTGCGGATCTGGTGCGCCGCGAGCTCCACGGGGCAAGAGCCGTACTCGATCGCCATGCTCATCGCGAACCTCGAGCGGCAACTGAATGGCGTGCGGGTCGACATTCACGCGACGGACTACAGCGCGGCGGCCATTGCCCGGGCCAAGGCGGCCGTCTTCAATCAGTTCGAAGTGCAGCGCGGCCTGCCGATCAACTACCTCATCAAGTACTTCCAGCAGGTTCCCGATGGTTATGAGTTGATCCAGGACGTCCGGCGACGCGTGACGTTCGAGGAGATCAACCTGCTCAACCCGTATCCGTCGCACTGGCAGTTCGACATCATCATGTGTCGCAACGTCCTGATCTACTTCGACGTTGCCACGAAGAAGGATGTGATTGACCGCATGGCACGCCTGATGGTCCCTGGGGGCGCACTGTTCCTTGGCGGAACCGAGAGCACGCTGGGGATCACGGATTCGGTGGTCCGCGTGCCGAACCAGCCGTCCGGGATGTTCTGTCGTCCTGGCGACGTCACGCTCTTCGCGCCGAAGCTGGCCGTGGCTGCACCGGCCGCGTAAGCGGGGCAGGGACTGGTGCAGGGACTGGTGCAGGAAGGGGCCCCGATGCGTATATCGCATCGGGGCCCCTTTCACGTTCTGACAAGCGACGCCGCGTGTTCTACTCGAGCCACACCTGCACGTTGCGCGTCGGATCGATCAGGGAGAAGATCGGGCGCGGATAGAGTGCCGACTGCCCCTTCAGATCCGTCATCATGTCGTCGATCGGGATTTCCTCGGCGCGAATCTGCTCCATCACATGGTCGGGAATCACCTCGATCAGCCAATGCGCGCTCTTGGCCGGAAGCGCGACCATCACGCGTTCCTCCCCGTCGCGCACGACGCGCACCATCAGATGCTGCGCCTTCTCATTCGGCAGTGTGGCGGGGGCTGCCCGGCCACCGAAGAGGCCCTTGAACCAAGTGTATGGACAACGCGACATCGCACGAACTCCGAAAGAGAGGAATGATCCGACTCCCTGAGTGTCGGCACTAACTCGCTGCTTCTGCACTCGGCGCGGCGGGGACTTCGGACGGGGCAATGAGCCCGAGCCGTGCGAGTAACTCGGTCGGCAGGAATGGCTTGACGATATAGCTGTCCACCCCAGCCGCGAGCGCATTCACCACGGACTCACGATCACTCTCGGCGGTCATCATCACGATGCGGGTGCGGTGCCTTGGCTCGTGCGCGTGCGTTGCCTCGAGCCGACGCATCGCGCGCAGGGCGCGACGACCGTCCATGCCGGGCATGTGAAGGTCGAGGCACACGAGTTCATAGGGCCGCCCGAGCAGCAGCGCACGCCGAAAGGCGTCCAGTCCCGCGAGTCCATCGGGCTCGATTCTCACGTCGCAGAACGGGGCGAGCACCGCGCACAACAGCTCCGTCATCGCCGGATCATCTTCGACGATGAGGACCCGTGGTCCGGTCGGAGCCATCGGCACGGGTGAGGGATCAGGTGTGAGATCAGGGGCGGTCGCAGTCACCCCTCAAGTGTCGGCCGCCACAGAGGAATCTTGAGCGGGCGCGCGCCGCGGCTCAGCCCAGCACCGGCGCGTCATCCAAGTACACCGAGATCACCCGCGAGAGCTCCTGCAGCGTGTAGGGCTTTGCGAGCACCGCCGTGAAGGGAGAGCGCTCGTCCGAGTCCGCCTGCGAGGCCACGAGATACCCGGTGGCGAGAAAGATGCGGGCCTCCGGTCGGAGCAGCCGCATCTGCCTGGCCGCCTCGCGGCCATGCATGCGCGGCATGTCTCCGTCGAGCAGCACGAAGGCGAAGCGATCAGGATGTGCGCTGAAGCGAGCGACCGCCTGCTCGCCATCGGACACGGACTCCGTGGTGTAGCCGAGTCGACGGAGCATGCGCCCCGTCACTTCCCGCACGGTGGTCTCGTCGTCGGCGAGCAGGACCTCTCCCTTCCCCTGCAGCAGTTGCGGCGCGGCCGGCTTGGGCACCGCGGGGGCCATCCGCTCGACGGCGGGCAGAAAGATGCTGAACGTCGAGCCCACCCCGAGCACCGACTCCACATCGACGACCCCGTCATGCGCGCGGACCATGCCATAGACCATGGCCAATCCGAGCCCAGTCCCCTTCCCCGGTTCCTTCGTCGTGAAAAAGGGATCGAAGATGCGGGCCATGACCTCGCGCTCCATCCCGCTCCCCGTATCCGTGACGACGAGTGCGGCGTACCGTCCGGGCGTCACATCACCCAGGAACCGCGCGCACGCCACGGCGTCCAGGGTCACCTGCCGCGCGCGCATCGTGATGCGCCCGCCTCCGGGCATCGCATCACGCGCATTGAGACAGAGATTGAGCAACGCGTTCGAGAGTTGTGTGCGGTCCGCACGCACTCCGACGGGGACATCATCCATGTCGATGCGCAACTCGATGTTGCGGTCGAAGGCCCGTTTGATAATGGCATGTACTTCCTGCACGATCTCGCGCGCATCGACGTCGACGAGCGAGGTCGGCAGCTCGCGGGCGAGCGCCAAGAGCTTCTGGGCCAGATCAGCGCCACGCTGCGCCGTGGCCACGATAGCGCGCGCCTCGTGCCGGATCGATTCGTTCGCCCCCGCCTCATGCTCAAGGAGATCCGCGTAGCCGATGATTCCCGCGAGGATGTTGTTGAAGTCGTGGGCGACACCGCCGGCGAGTTGCCCCACGGCGTCCATCTTGTGCGCTTGGCGCAACTCCCGCTCGAGTTCCGCCCGCGCACTGACGTCCTGCGCGGTGATCAAGAAATACGCGACCTGGGCCTGCGCATCCGGGACCGTGGACGCCGTGATGTCGATCCATCGGCTCGATCCGTCGGATCGGCGATACACCCGCTCGCGACGCAACTGCGTCCGCGCGCCGCTCCGCAGAAGTTCAAAATCCCGGAGATCCTCCCCCGATTGGTCCGCGGGCACCATCTCGATGAAGGGACGTCCGAGGACGCGATCACTCGGACGGCCAAGGATGGCGAGCATCGCCGGATTCGCGCGCAGGACGCGCCCGTCGCGGTCGACTTCCGCGATGCCTACCGCCGACTGGTCGAAGGCGGCCCGATAGCGCGACTCGCTCTGGAGCAGCGCATCCTGTGCGGCCGCTTCACCGCTCACATCCCGGATGAACACGGCGAACTCCCGGCCGTCCGGACTGTCGAGCCCGGTCAGGCCAAGTTCGATCGGCACGACGCTGCCGTCGCCTCGCCGGGCGGTCGCCAGCAGTCGGCGACGGAGCGCCGTCGCATCTCCAGCGAGCACGGCGTCCAGTCGCTCAGCGGCGGCGTGGTCACCGCTGAGTTTGGGGAAGAGAATACCCGCGAGATTCACGCCGATCAGCTGCTGACGCTCCCAGCCGAACATCGCCGCCGCCTGCGGATTCCACTCGCGGATTGCGCCGGCCGCGTCGACCACGACGACCGCATCGAGCGCGGCATCCATCAATCGGCGGGCGCGACTCAGGGAGCGCTGCGCGCTCCGCTCCTCGTCGGCTTGGACCCGCTGCCGCAGTGAGTCCGCGGTCTGATTC
>CAYUMN010000027.1:0-23061 GCA_964445835.1 uncultured Gemmatimonas sp. | reverse complement strand
GTGGAGAGCGCACGGAGGCGCTCGACTTCGCGCTTGGCTTCGGCCGCCACCGTCGCCGGGAGCTGCGCCTCCTCGATCCGACGCAGCAACTCGGCCGTCTCACCCTCGCCGGCATCGGCCTCGCCGAGTTCGCTCTTGATCGCCTGCAACTGCTGGCGGAGAAAGAACTCGCGATGATGTCGGTCGACGCGTTTCTCGGTCTCCTGCCGCACTTCCTCGTTCACCTTCGCGCGCGCGACCTCACGCTCCCAGCGTTCGGCCAGGAACTCGAGGCGCGTCAGCGGATCGAGTCGCTGGATGACCGCGTCCTTTTCGGCGGCACGCAACGCCCCGCGTGCGGCGGCGAGGTCGGCGAAGCGCGACGGCGAATCCGCCTCACGCCGAAGGAGGGCAGGGAGTTCGGCGGGAAAGCTGGCGTCGAGTTCGGCGCGCGCCTCTGACGCCAGCGCGATTCGCTGCATCAGGGCTCGTGTTTCCTCGCGGTCCGCCGCGCGTTCGGTGGTCGGTGTCGCACGCGCCGTTGGATAGCCGGTGACGGCGTCGCGTACGACACCGCTGAGTGCTACGCGCGAGACGCCGTGCAGGGTGACCTGCGCGATGCCTCCGACAATCGGGCGGCGGTCCGTCAGGCACGCGAGGACGCCGAGCCGGCCTTCGAGTGCGGTGAGTCCGCGCTCGGCGTCCTCCCCTTCGAGCACGCAGATGACGTGGGCCCCCTCGTCCGGATGGGCGAGCAGCAGGGCGAGGTTGTCGGCCGACGAGACCTGCACGGCGATCCGCCCGTGCGGGAAGACGATCGTCGAACGAAGCGCCAGCAGGGGGAGGTCTGCGGGCAACGAGACGGGAGGGAGGTCGCGCACGGGGGTAATGTATTGCGGTTGCTTGCTTTCGCGCACCGGGCGGCGGTGCCGGCCACGGTACCGGTCAGGGTGCCGGTCAGGGTGTCGGTCAGGGTGCCGGGCCAGGGTGCCCGCCAGGCTGGCCAGGGTCTGAATCGGTCGATCACGACCCTTGGAAGGGCCCACCCAAGTGGTTATCCTTCAAGACTCTATGTTCACTGAACTCTCCGAGAAGCTGGAAGCCACCTTCGCGCGCTTGCGCGGCCGTGGCGTCCTCAACGAAGCCGACATCAAGGAGGGCCTGCGCGAAGTGCGTCGGGTCCTGCTCGAAGCCGACGTCAGCTTCCAGCTCACTGGGGAGTTTCTCTCGCGCGTCGAGAAGCGCGCGGTCGGCGTCACGCAGCTCAGGACGATCTCGCCGGCGCAGCAGCTGGTCAAGATCGTCTATGACGAGCTCACGCTCATGCTCGGCGAGCGGAAGGAAGGGCTCAAGCTCTCCTCCGTGCCGCCGACGGTCATCTTGATGGTGGGCCTGCAGGGCTCAGGCAAGACGACAACGGCGGCGAAGCTCGCGCTCAAGCTCAAGCAGGAAGGGAAGGCCTCGCGCTTGGTGGCCGGCGACGTGTACCGGCCGGCCGCGATCGATCAGTTGGAGACGTTGGGTCGTGACCTGCAGGTGCCGGTGTACGCCGATCGGTCGACGACCGATGTGGTGAAGATCGCGAAGGCCGGTCTGGAGGTTGCCCGCCGCGAGCGTGATCGGGTGGTCATTATCGATACCGCGGGCCGACTGCAGATCGACGACGACATGATGAACGAGTTGCGTCGCGTGAAGGACGCGGTGCAGCCCGATGAGATCCTGCTCGTGGCGGACGGGATGACTGGTCAGGACGCCGTGCGCATTGCGCAGGGCTTCGACGCCGCACTCGGCCTGACGGGTGTGATCCTGACGAAGATGGATGGCGATGCGCGGGGTGGTGCGGCACTCTCCATCTACGGCGTCACGAAGAAGCCGATCAAGTACATCGGTGTCGGCGAGAAGCCCGACGCGCTCGAGGAATTCCACCCGGATCGGATGGCGGGGCGGATTCTTCAGCAGGGAGACGTGCTCACGCTGGTCGAGAAGGCGCAGACGGCGTTCGACGCCGACGAAGCCAAGCGGATGGAGAAGAAGATCAGAAAGGAGGGCATGGACCTCCAGGACTTCCTCTCCGCGATGAAGCAGATGGAAAAGCTCGGGAGCATGCAGAACATCCTGAAGATGCTCCCCGGCGTGAACTCCAAGATGTTGAAGCAGGCCAGTCAGGTCGATCCCAAGCGGATGAAGCATTTGGAGGCGATCGTGCTCTCGATGACCGCCGAGGAGCGCCGGAAGCCCGAGTTGATCAACGGCACGCGCCGTGCGCGCGTGGCGAAGGGCTCCGGGCGACCGGTCAGCGAAGTGAATAGGCTTCTGGAGCAGTTCCGGGAGATGCAGAAGATGATGAAGCGGATGGCAGTGAAAGCAAGATGAAAGCTGAAGGCTGGAAGCTGAACGTCGTGTAGCTTTCATCCGTCATCTGTCATCGGAGTTGCAGTTCAACCTGGTGCGCCCCGGAAACGCCGGACCGCGCGATGAGCCAGCGAGCAGGACCGTCACCCAGTAGCACCGAGGAAATCATCATGGCCGTTCGTATCCGTCTCCGCCGTCAGGGCCGCAAGAAGTCGCCCACGTACCGTATCGTCGTGGCCGATGGTCGCGCCCCGCGCGACGGCAAGTTCATTGAGATCCTCGGGCAGTACGCGCCCCGCACCGGCGATGAGGCGCTTCAGCTCAACACCGAGCGCGCGAACTACTGGCTCGACAACGGTGCCCAGCCGTCCGACACGGTCCGCTCGCTCCTCCGGAAGGCCGGCGTCCTGAAGGCCCGTCACGAGACGCGTCTCGCCACCAAGCTCGCGGCGACCGCAGTCCCGGTGAAGGAGTAAGCTGCACGGTGACGCTTCCTGATTGCGCGGCCGTCGGACGGATCCGTCGTCCGCACGGCGTGCGCGGGGAGCTGGTCGTGGAATCGTTGACCGACGAGCCGGACGCGATCCTCGCGCCCGGCCGTCGTGTTTTTCAGGGGACGCACGAGGGCGGGCTGTTCGTCGACCCTCGGACCAAAGAGCCGCGCGTCCTGACCGTTACGGGGCTCCGTCCGTTCAAGGACGGATTTTTGATGACGTTCGACCTCGTGGGTGATCGCACCGAGGCCGAGAAGTGGAACGGACGGCATCTGATGGTGCCCGTCGAAGAGCTCTCCGAGCCGGATGACGGCGAGGTCTTCGTGCACGAGCTGGTGGGGATGCAGCTGGTGGACGACGCGACCAACGCGCCGATTGGCGAGGTGGTCGAGTTCTATGATCTGCCGCAGGGCGTGCTGCTCGAGGTCCGGACGCCGACGGGACTCGCGAGTGTCCCCTTCGTGGAGGAGTTCATTCTCGATGTGGATCGCGAAGGTCGCACCATTCGTGTGACGCTTCCCGACGGGCTTCTGGAGGGCTGATGCTGCGCGTCAACCTGATCTCCATTTTCCCGGATTTCTTCACGGGACCGCTCGGCCTGAGCATCCCCAAGCGGGCGGCCGAGGCGGGGCTGGTCACGTACCACTGCGTGGACCTCCGGACGTTCACGACGGACAAGCATAAGACCGTCGATGACTCGCCCTTTGGCGGGGGCCCGGGAATGGTCATGAAGCCCCAGCCCTTCTTCGATGCGGTCGAATCGGTCGGGGCAACGGCGCCGATCGTGCTGCTCTCGCCCCGCGGCAAGGTCTTCTCCCACGCGGATGCGGAGCGGTTCGCCAACGGGACCGAACTGACCCTGCTCTGCGGCCACTATAAGGACGTGGACCAGCGGGTGGCCGACCACCTCGCGACCGAGGAGATCTCGCTCGGCGACTTCGTCCTGAGTGGCGGAGAGCCGGCGGCGCTGGCAATCGTGGATGCGGTGGTTCGCCTGCTGCCGGGGGCGATGAGCGACATCGAATCCGCACGCACCGACTCCTTTTACGACCGCGGACTCTCGGCGCCCAGCTACACGCGGCCGGCGGAATACCGGGGGTTCAAGGTCCCCGATGTCCTTCTGTCGGGCAATCATGCCGCGATCGAGAAGTGGCGGAAAGAAGAAGGGGAGCGCCTGACCAGGGAACGCCGGTAGCACCCCCCGGTTGCACAACCCACGCAGCGGCAGTAGCTTACAAGGCTCAACACGACCACCTCAGCGGGCCGCTCACGCGCCCGGAGAAGCATATGCATCCGTTCATTGAGACCCAGAAGGAATACCTGAAGGAAGTCCCTGCGTTCCGGGCCGGCGACACGCTCCGCGTGAATGTCCGCGTCAAGGAAGGTGAGAAGGAGCGCCTTCAGGCGTTCGAAGGCGTCTGCATCGCCCGTCAGGGCGCTGGCGTCTCGGCGACCTTCGCGGTCCGCAAGATCTCAAACGGTGTGGGCGTCGAGCGTATCTTCCCGCTCCACTCGCCGATGCTGGCCGATATCAAGATCGTCCGCCGCGGCCGTGTGCGTCGCGCGAAGCTCTACTATCTCCGCGACGTGACCGGCAAGGCCGCGCGCATCGCCGAGAAGAAGGTGCGTCAGCCCTCCGCTGGCGCCGCGAAGGCCAAGGCGTAAGTCGGTTCCGTGGCTGGCGGCTGGAGCGCAATCGAGAAGTCGCTGCGCGCTGCGGGTGCGGAGACCATCGCTGGAGTTGATGAAGTCGGACGGGGCCCCCTTGCGGGCCCCGTTGTCGTTTGTGCCGTGATCATGCCGCATGACCGTCGCGCGATTCGCGGCGTCACCGACTCCAAGCAGTTGAGCGCCGCGGACCGTGTGCGCCTCGCACTCAAGATCCGCCAGAACGCCGTGGCCGTGGCGCTCGCCGCTTCCTCGGTGCATGAGATCGCGCGGTGGAACATCTATCAGGCCACGGCCCGGGCGATGGGGCGGGCCATCGCCCGACTCGGTGTCATCCCCGACGAAGTGCTGGTGGACGGGAAGCCGATCAAGACGCTGGCCGTGCCGCACCATGCGGTGATCGGGGGGGACGCGACCTGCTACTCGATCGCTTGCGCGAGCATCGTCGCCAAGGTGGTCCGGGATCGGCTGATGTCGCACTTGTCTCCGCGCTATCCAGCCTATGGCTGGCAGTCCAATGCAGGATATGGAACGCCGCTCCACATCGCTGCCCTGCGCGCCAATGGGCTCACGGCGCACCATCGGGTGAGTTTTTGTCGCACGGCGCTCGGCGGACAGTTGGAGCTCTGACGCGGCCGTCCCGTTGTGGGGTCGCCTTGTTGGGGGGACGCGGTATCTTCTTAGCCAGCGCATTCCTCACAGCCCGACGATGCCATGCACGACGTAGCCTTTGCCAGCACGACTGACCCGATCTCCCAACTCATCGTAGCGGCGCTACTCGTGGCGCTCTTCGGGACGTTGGTGATCGAGGCCGCGCATCGTGTGCTGGTGGTGCTCGGCGCCGTCGCGCTACTCTGGGCGATCACCTATCTCACGCCGTATCACCTGTTGCCGCTGGAGTCCGCGGCGCAGGCGATCGACCTCAATGTGCTCCTGTTGCTCGCGGCGATGATGGCGCTCGTGGGGGTGTTGAAGGAGACGGGCGTGTTCGGCTGGGCGGTCGAACGACTGCTCGAGCGATTCGGGCACGATCCGGCGCGGGCGATGGCGGTGCTCTGGTGGTTCACGGCCATCGCCTCGGCGTTTCTCGACAACGTGACGACGGTCATCTTCGTGGCGCCGATTGCGATTGCGGCGGCGCGGCGGGTCGGCGCGCCGATCCCGTTGGTGATTCTTCCCGTCGTCATGGCGGCGAATATCGGTGGGACCGCCACGTTGATTGGCGATCCGCCGAATATCATGATCGGCTCGGGGGCGGGGCTGACCTTCATGGACTTCCTTGAAGAGCTGACGCTGCCGGTGCTGGTGATGATGACCGGACTGCACGTCTGGGCCGTGAGCCGGTTGCGGAAGGCGATGGGGCCGATCGCGGATCTGCCGGCGCAGGCGGACGAACCGGGGCCGGGTCCGGCGATCTCGGACCCCGGGATGCTCCGCTGGATGGGAGCGATCTGCGGGCTCGTGCTCGTCGGCTTCATCACGCATGGTGCGACCGGGATGCCGACCGCGGTTCCGGCGCTGATTGGCGCCACGGTCGCGCTCATTGTTCAAGACATCCGTTATCTCCGTGCCGCACGTCCGACGCATGACGAGCGCCGTCACGGCGTCCTGCACGTGATCGAGAAGGAGATCGAATGGCCGACGCTGAGTTTCTTCGCGTTGTTGTTCATCCTGGTCGGCGCGGCGGTGGCGACGGGGCTCACGGCGCGGCTCGCGGGATATCTCGAGAGCGCCATTCTGACGGGCCAAGCGACATTCGGCCTCAGTGACGCGGGGACGTTGGTCTTTGCGGCGTTGCTCGTTGTGTGGGTCTCTGCCGTCCTCTCCGCGTTCATGGACAACATCCCGTTCGTCGCGGTGAGCATTCCGATTATCGGCGCCCTGATTCCGCAGTTGCCCGGGGAGAGCCAGGTCCTCTGGTGGGCCCTCTCGCTGGGCGCCTGTCTTGGTGGCAACGCGACGCCGATCGGCGCGTCGGCGAATGTGACGACTCTTGGTCTGACCGAGCGCGAAGGAGTGCGCATCTCGTTCGCTGCCTTCATGCGGACGGGCGTCCCCGTTGCCGCCTGTACGCTCGTGATCGCTTCGATCTATCTGTCGGGCTATGTCATGCTCGGAGCGCATCGTGTGCCGCTGGCGATGGCGGCACTCCTTGCGATCGGTGCCCTCGCCATCTGGCGTACCGAGCGCGCGTGAACGCCGAGCGCGCCGCAGTTGTCCGGGTGGTCACGCCGGGGGTGGCACCCGCCCCGGTTGTCGTGGATTCGCCGCACAGTGGATTTGTCTTTCCTGATTCGTTCGGCTCTTCGGCGCCCGACGCGGCCATCCGGACGACGTGGGATGCGTTCGTCGACGAGTTGTGGAGCGATGCCCCCGCCGCTGGAGCGACGCTGATCTGTGCGACGTTCCCCCGCGCCTTCATCGATGTGAATCGGGCGGAAGATGACATCGACGAGACGTTACTGGCGGAGGCATGGCCCGTTTCGCTCACGCCGACGGACTACACGAAGCGGGGGATGGGGCTGCTTCGCCGACACGCGCTTCCCGATGTACCGATGTACGATCGGAAGCTTTCCGTGCGCGAGGTGCAGGAGCGCATCGAGGTGTACTATCGCCCGTATCGGCACGCGTTGCAGCGCGCCATCGACGACGCGCACGCTCGGTCCGGAGTCGTCTTCCACGTGGACTGCCACTCGATGAAGTCACGCGGCAATGCGATGAATGTCGACAATGGTGCGGTCCGTCCGGATCTGGTCATCAGTGATCGCCATGGCACCACGGCCGATTCGGTGCACACGCAGTGGGCCTGCGAGTGGTTCCGCGGCCGCGGGTATTCGGTGCAGATGAATGACCCGTATCAGGGTGGCGATCTCGTGCGGAGTTTCGGCGCGCCGGTCCAGGGACGACACAGCATCCAGATCGAGATCAATCGTGCGCGCTACATGCAGGAGTCGCTGTTCGCCCCATCGCTGGACTTCGGCGCGATGCGTGCGACCTGTGCGGCCTTCGTGCAGGCGTTGGCTGAGCGCGCGCGCGGCGCGGGGCGATGACGCAACGGACCGCGGGACCGCTGGGGCCAGGGCGGACGTGGTTCCTCCGCGCGCTCGATGCGGTGGAGCGTGGGGGGAACAAGTTACCGCACCCGGCGACGCTGTTCGTCGTGCTCTCCGGACTCGTCGTGCTCCTCTCGTGGCTGCTCTCCACGTTTGACGTGACGGTGCTGCATCCCACCACACGCGAGACCATTGGCGCGACGAATCTGCTCTCGGTATCGGGATTGCACCGCATCATCATGGGACTGGTGCCGAACTTCATGAACTTCGGTCCGTTCGGTCCCGTGCTGGTCTGCCTGCTCGGACTTTCGGTGGCCGAGCATGCGGGGTTCTTGGGGGCGGTCGTGCGCGTGGTGGTCGGGGCGACCCCGCCGCGGTTTCTGACGCTCGTGATCGTGTTCGTCGGTGCGACATCGCATACCGCGGGAGATGTGGGGTACGTGCTGCTGCTGCCAATGGCGGCGGCACTCTTTCACACCGTCGGCCGTCATCCGCTCGCCGGTCTCGCGGCGGCGTTCTCGGGCGTCTCAGGAGGATTCGCGGCGAACCTCCTGCTGTCGCCCAATGATGTGACGATTGCCGGGATCACGCAGGATGCCGCACGGATCCTGCAACCCGGCTACATCGTCACGCCGATGGCGAGCTACTACTTTCTTGCCGCGTCGGTCCTTCTCGTGACGGCGACCGGCACGCTGATCACGGAGCAGGTGGTGGAGCCACGACTCGGTGCGTACACGGGGGCGGCGATCCCAGAGCCCTCGGCGCCGCTGACCGGCCTCGAGCGGGCCGGATTGCGTTGGGCCTTTGCGAGTCTGGCGGGGTTGACGGTGCTCGTGCTCTGGGGACTGATCCCTGCCGATGGATATTTGAACGACGCGACGGCCCCGGGATTTCTTGGCTCGTTCTTTTTACGCGGACTGGTGTTCTGGATCTTCCTGTTCGGACTCCTCCCCGGTCTGGTGTATGGCATCGTCGCGGGGACCATCACAAGCGATCGAGACATCTACAAGGGGATGACGAAGAACATGGAGCTCGTCGCGGGCTACGTGGTCGTGGTGTTCTTCATCGCGCAGTTCGTGAACATCTTCGCGTGGAGCGATATCGGCGTGCTCCTCGCGGTGCAGGGAGCGGCGGTACTGCAGGCGCTCGAGTTGGGCGTCATCCCGCTGATGTTGCTGCTCGTCCTGCTCACGGCGACGATTGATCTGTTCATGGGATCGGCCTCGGCGAAGTGGGCGATGCTCGGCACGGTGATGGTGCCGATGTTCATGCTACTCGGGTATTCGCCCGAATTGACGCAGACGGCCTATCGGGTCGGGGACAGTCTCACCAATATCATCACGCCGCTGTCGGCGAACTTCCCGCTCGTGCTGTTGTTCTTTCAGCGGTATGATCCCAAGGCGGGGATCGGGACACTGTCGGCGACCATGCTGCCGTACACGATGGCGAATATGGTGGCGTGGAGTCTGATGCTGGTGGTGTGGGTTTGGTTACGCCTCCCGACCGGTCCGGGCGCGCCGTTGTTCCTCACGCACTGATGGAGAAGACACGATGTTGCGACGTGCGCTTTGCGGTGCGATCAGGGTGGTCACGGTGGCGATGAGGTTCCGGGCGGGACTCTTCAGAGCGCTTGGGACGTCGCTCGCCTTGTCGCTCGCCTTGCCGCTCGCCTTATCGCTCGCCGCGCCACTCGGCGCGCAGCGCCTGACGGCTGGGCCGCTCACCGAGACCGGAATCGGCCTCGATCAGCTGACTGGCTACGCGAATGGCGAGAGGATTGGGAATCGGACGGGAGTGATGCTGTTCCTCCGCGCGTCCCTCCTCGGACACCTCTCGCTGCGGGCAACACAGGGCCGACTGCTGATCGGGGATTTCTCCGAGGGCGGCGTGGGGCTCTACGCGGGGTCCTCACTGCTGGATTCGTTCCGCGCGCCGGCCACGCTGGGCTTGCAGGTGGGTGTGCTGCTCATGGACCAAGTGCAGGTGGTGGCGAAGGTCGGCGCCCTGACGGGGTACGGGTACGACGTGACGCCGGGGATCATGACGAGCGGGCGCGTCCGCGTCGGCCCCGTCGCGGTGGAGACGGCCCGGGTTCTCGCGGTGGCCGGCGATTCCGAGGTGCGATCCGCGATGGCGCGCTGGTATCCTCGCTCGGGCACGAGCGGCCTGAACCTCTTTGCGCGGTGGGAGCTTGAGCGCGGAAAGTTCCGCGGCTTTGGAAATGATGGGCCGGAGGATCAGCGCTCGCTCCAGCTGGCGGTTAGCATCGAGCGGTAAGCGGTTTAGATTCCTCGGGGTCCAACCACCGTGGGTCACCATGGCTGGGGGACGCGACCCGATAGCTCAGCCGGTAGAGCGTCGGACTTTTAATCCGCAGGTCGTGGGTTCGATCCCCACTCGGGTCATTACGCCGATTTCGCAGCGGCGACGCAGGTGCGCCTCAATCCGTGTCGGCTTTCGGAACCTCTTAAGCCGGACCGCGATTACCTTTCCATGATGTCCGTCGTTCGCTCCCGCCTCCGCGCTACCGTGCGCCGTGCCGCCGCCTTGATGGCGTGGGCGGGGCTCTTGGCGCTGCCGGCGCAGACCCTGGCGGGTTGTCCGATGCTGGAGACGGGCTCGGTGACGAGCGCCGCACATCTGGTGCCGGTGACGGGTGCGGACGCCGAACACGGCGAGTACGCGGAGCACGCCGGCCACGCGATGCCCGGGGCGCCGCGCGAGGCCTCCGATACGCCGACGGCCCCGGCGCACCAGATCTGCCCCGACCTCGCGCACTGCGCGGTCGCGGCCATCCCGGCGCCCTCGGCCCTGCCGACCGCGGCCACTCTGCCGGCGGTTCCGCTCCGGCTCGCGGCGCTGACGGCACCACGCAGCGCCGCGCGTGCAGTCGAGCCCCGCCCGCCGAAGTCCTGAGCATCCATCGCACCGGCGCCTTGCCGGTGTGCGTTGAGCCGTCCGCTGACTCGCTGCAACTCCGTAGCGTCGCGCGCGCTCTGACTTTCTTGGATGACCACATGCGATTGATTGCTTTTGCCTTGGCCGGGCTGCTCTTCGCGAGCACCGCCGAGGCCCAGACCGATTTTTACAATACCGACCGTGGCCGCCCCCTCGCCGTCGAAGACGCCGTGGTGATCGAGCGTCGCGCGATTGAACTGCAGGCGGTGCCGCTGCGCGTCGAGCGCACCGGCGCGGGGCGCAGCGCCTGGGGCATCGCGCCCGAGCTCGCGTTTGGGTTTCTCCCGCGGACGCAGATCGAGTTCTCCATTCCGATTCGCATGATCGATCGCGGCGTCCTCGGCGGCCAGACGGCCGGCGCTGGGGGCGTCGAGGTGGAGTTGCTGCATCAGCTGAACACCGAGACCACGCTCCTGCCGGCGTTCGCGATTGGCGCGGGTGCGCATCTTCCGGGTGGGCCGTTCGCGCCGGCACGTGCCTTGGCGACCGTGCGTGGACTCGCGACGCGGACACTTCCGTGGGGCCGCGTCCACCTGAATGCGGCGTACACCCCGGGCGACGCGCTCGCGCCCACCGACAATGGGGCGGACGAGCCGCGGTGGTTCGCCGGATTCGCCATGGACCACACCTTCCCGCTGCATCAGACGCTGATCGGGCTTGATGTCACCGCGCAGGAGTCGCTGCTCGATGACGGGACCGTCGAATGGCGCACGGGAGTGGGGCTGCGTCGGCAGGTGTCGTCGCGGTTGGCGATGGATGCCGGCGTATTTCGCCGCATCACGCCGGGGCTGCCTGGGTGGGGGCTTACGGTGGGTGGCGCGTATGCCTTCGCGCGTCCGTTGCGCACAGCGCCTGCGGCGCGAGGGGTGCAGGTGCGCCCGACGGGCTCGCAGTGGAGCACGGTGTACGAGCAGTTCTATCTCCAGGCGCCGCACAACTTCGTGTTCCGTCGGACGCATCAGGCAGCAGATCGGCTCTTCAACGCCTTCGATTACGGCCACGCGATCCTCTACGAAGTGCTCCTCACGCGGCGCGAGGTGGCGGTCGAACGGCTCGAGACCCGCGAGTATGCGAAGCTCACCGAGCGCATTCTGAACGCGCCGCCCCGCCTGCCGGCACCGGAAGACGCGATCGAGCCGATGTACGCACGACTCGCCCCCGAAGCGAAGATGATGTTCGAATGGGCGCACCTGCTGCATCGGCAGGCGTACGATGTGCTCGCGGATGAACGGCTGAGCCAGGAGGAGAAGGACCGCGAGATGGCGCTGCTTGAGCGCTACTACTTCTCGCGCCGCGACCTCGCCTTCAGCCGCCATCCGAAGACGATGACACTGATGCAGGAGCAGCCGTTCTCGCTCGCCTTCCGAAAGGATTTCCCCAAGTTCAACGGATTGATCTGGGCCTACCACTGGCTGCAGGTCGGGCTGTACGAGCCGCTCATGGTCGGCACGAATGCGACGGAGCGGCACGCGGGCGTCGCCGCGACGATCGCGCGCTTCCGGCAGATGACGGTCGATGGCCCAAACAACTACCCCGTCGTGATGCCGATGACGGCGGCCATCGCCCCAGAGTTCGCGAAGCGGTATCCCACCATCGCGATCGTGTTTGACAATCTCCACTCGATGCACGATGTCGTCTCGGATATTCTCGCGAACCGGAATGTCCCCATGGACCGGAAGCGGGCCGAGATCCTCAAGGCGGCGTCGGCCTACCGTGACGACACCACCGAGGTCATGTCCGTGGCCGGCTGGCGGAAGATGACCGAGATGATGGGCATTCAGAATCAGGGAGGCCCTGCGGTCGGTTTCCTCTCGGCACTCCCCACCCCGACCGTTCCGCGCGGCTTCGTGATGCGGCACGACAAGGACGGAAACCACATCGGGGAGCACGAGCACCACTAAAGCGGCCTGGCGGGATTGTTCGTGTAGGGGATTCCCCTAGCAAAGTTCGGTATCGTCCTTATGGTCGGGAGCGCGCCACAGAGGCACTCTTCCTACCATGAGCGACGACCTGATTCGCGTGATTCTCGCCGACGACCACAGCGTCGTCCGAGCCGGCCTCAAAGCCGTGCTCGGCGCCGCTAAGGACATGCACGTCGTGGGAGAAGCCTCCAGCGGCCCTGAGGCCGTGGCGCTGGCGGAACGCCTCAAGCCTCATGTGGTGGTGATGGATCTCTCGATCGGCGAGATGGATGGGGGCCAGGCCACCAAGCTGCTGATCGAAAAGGGGATTCCCTCGCGGGTGCTCATCCTGACGATGCACCCGGAAGAGGAGTTCCTGGTCCCCATGTTGGAGGCGGGTGCCAGCGGCTTCCTGCCGAAGACCGTACCGGATCGCGAGCTGCTCGATGCGGTGCGCACGGTGGCACGGGGTGAGGTCTACGTGCGCGCAGAAGCGGCACGCATTCTCGCCAAGGGCTATCAGCGCAAGGATCCTATGCACGAGGATCGGACGCGCTACGAGAAGCTCACCGAACGCGAGCGTGATGTGCTGCGGCTGACAGCGCAGGGTTACAGTGCGCCGGAGATCGGCGGGCGGCTCTTCATCTCGCCGAAGACAGTGGACACGTACAAACAGCGGATCCAAGACAAGCTTGGCCTGAGCCACCGCCACGAGTACGTGCAGTTCGCCCTGCGGCTCGGGCTGTTGCACGCATAAGGGGAGTCTCCGGACTCCCCCGACGCGACCCGGCGGACCATATTGGGCCTGTGTTCACTACCCAGTCAAAACTTCGCTACATCGTCGTCGCCGGGGTGCTCGCGCTCCTCATTGTCGGGGCCGTGGCGCTCAACGCCACCCAACGCGCCGCGGCCGAGGGTGTCGAGGACCCCGCGCTGCGGCTCGTGCAGGCGCTCGTCGTCATCCTTCTCATCCTTGCCGTGGTGCTGGCGTGGTTCGCCTACGCGAGCCTCCACGACGATCTGGTGCGCCGGGAGGAGGTCGAGGCCGCGCTAAGAGCCTCCGAAGCCAAATTCTCCGGCATTCTTGAAATCGCCGCGGACGCGGTCATCTCGGTCAACGATCGGCAGCAGATCCTGCACTACAACTCGGGCGCGGAGCGCATCTTCGGTTGGAAGGGGACCGAGGTGCTCGGACGCGAACTCTCCTTCCTCCTCCCCGTCCGGCATCGCACCACGCATGACCGCCATGTGCAGGGGTTCGGCGGTTCGGCGGAGACCGCGCGGCAGATGGGAGAGCGCCGTGTGATCTCGGGACTCCGCCGCGACGGCACCGAGTTCCCAGCCGAGGCGTCGATCTCCAAGCTCGCGCTCGGGAACGGCGAGCGGGTCTACACGGTCGTGCTCCGTGATGTCTCCGAACGTAAGCAGGCGGAGGAGTTGGAGTCCCATCTGACGCATGCGATGGCCCTGCTCGGCGAGACCCTTGAGGTCGAGGCCACCGAGCGTTCGATCGTGCAACTCCCGCTCGGCTGGCTCTGTGATGGGGCCGTGCTTGACGTCGTGACGGGTGGAGCGGCGCTCCGACGTGTGCCGGCGCGTCCCGAGGATCCGGCACTCGCCGCTGCGCTCGCACGCGTGGCGGAGCGCCCGCTTGATCTCGATTCCCCCTCGCGCGTTGTGGATGTGATGCGGACGATCGAAGCCGAGCTGGTCGCGGAGGTGACCGACGAGTGGCTCGAGGCACACACGGTCGATGAACAGGAACTTGCGCATATGCGGGCCCTCGCCATGCGCCGTGTGCTGTTCCTGCCGCTTGTGGCGCGCGAGCATGTGCTTGGGGTGTTGATGATGTTCCGTGGGGCGGACCCGCGTCCGTTCAGCGAGGCGGAGCAGCGGATTGCCTCGGAACTCGCGCTCCGTGCCGCCTTCGCCCTCGACAACGCGCGGCTCTACGAGACCGCGCAACAGGCGACCATTGCGCGGGACCACGCGCTGGGCGTGGTGTCGCACGATCTCCGTAATCCGATTTCGGCCATCGGGATGTGCGCGCGGGCATTATTGACCGCACTCGATGACACGGACGACGAGAAGCGTGGGCTCGTGACGACGATCGTCGACTCGACCGAACTCACGCAACGCATGATCCGGGACCTGCTCGACGTCGCGAGCATCGAGGTTGGTCGCCTCGCAGTCGAGCGCCGTGAGGTGGATGCCGGCACGGTCCTCGAGCGGGCGTCGGCACTCTTCACGCGCGATGCCGCCGAGCGGGGGGTGACGCTGCACAGGGACGCTCCCGCTGAGCCGCTGCGCGTGACGGGCGACGAGGAGCGCTTGGTGCAGGTGCTGGCGAATCTCTTGGGCAACGCGTTGCGCTTCACGAGTCGCGGCGGACAGGTCACGCTGGGCGCGCGGCGCACCGGAAGCGACGTCGAGATCCACGTGCGTGACAACGGCGCGGGCATCCCCGCGAGCGAGCTCGGTCGGATCTTCGATCGCTACTGGACCGTGCGTCGCAATGCGCCGAAGGGAGGCACGGGGCTCGGTCTCGCGATCGCGCGCGGCATCGTGGAGGCGCACGGCGGGCGACTCTGGGCCGAGAGCGCCCCGGGGGAGGGGAGCATCTTTCGCTTTACGGTGCCCGTCGGCTGAGCACTTCGCGGTAGCTGACGTCGAGTCGGTCCATTTCGTGCTCCCAATTGCGTGTCTCCACGGTGCGCCGCGCGCCGTCGCGGAGCCGTTGTTGCAGCGCGCGGTCGTGATAGAGCCGGAGCATGGCATCCGCGCACGCGCGTCGATCCATCGCCGTGTACGCGAGGCCGTTCTCCTCGTGGCGGAGATGGTCCGCGACTCCTCCGGCGGGCGCGGCGATCACGGGCGTTCCCGACGCCATGGCCTCGAGCACAACGAGCCCGAGCGTTTCCGTGGTGCTCGCGAAGAGAAATGCATCCGCGCTGGCGTAGAGTGAGGGGAGTTCGCGCTGGCGATCGATGTTGCCCAAGAAGGTCACGGTGCGTGGCGCACGCGACTTCAGCGACTGGAGACTCGGTCCCGCACCGGCAACGACGAAGCGGACCGCATCGGCTCCGAGTTCGCGTTCGACGAGTCCGAAGGCATCGAGCAACACGTCGACGCCCTTCTCCGGTGCGAGGCGCCCCACGTGGACGAAGGTGAAGGCGTTGCCCATCGTCAGCCCCTGTCGCACGGCGAGTGAGCGCTTGCCCGGATGAAAGAGCACGTCATCGACGCCGCGCCCCCAGACCTCGACGTCCGCAAGTCCGAGTGCCCGGAGGTCGTCGCGCGACGGGGCCGAGGGTGTGAAGATGCGCTCCGCGTTGGCGTGGAAGCGTCGAATCCAATTGGTCACGGGCGTCCGGAGGAAGGGCACGCCGTACGACTCGGTGTACTTCGCGAAATCCGTATGGTAGGACGTCGTCACGGGGAGGCCGCTGGCCCGCGCGGCCCGTACGCCCATGCGGCCGATCATGAACTCCGTCGCACTGTGGACGATGTCGGGCTTGAACCGTGCGATCACGTCGCGCACGACGCGGTGCGAAGGCGCCGCGAGGCGGATGTCCGAATAACCTGGGAGTGGGATCGACGGGATCGCGGTGACGCCCTCGTCGGTCATGCTCCGTTCGAAGATACGCGGGATATTCGCCGGATAGCGCGGGGCCACGACCTCGACGTCCCATCCGCGCGCGCGGAGTCCGGTGACGGAGAGTGCCGTGACGACGCTGACGCCGTTCACCTGCGGGGGATAGGTGTCGGTGCAGAACAGGATACGCATAGTGCGGTGACGTAGCGCGCCGTCCGTCACCGACGTGTGACGGTCCGGTCACGAATCAGGCAGTTGTACGGCGCGACCAACACGTGAGGCGGTGATCAGCGCACCGCGGCGTGACGGGAGCGTCGGCGGGGCGTGACGGAGCCGCGACATGTTCGTGCTCGCTTCGTCGTGTGGCGAAACGATAATGATGGGCGACCGATCGGCTCCTCCCCGCTCTCCGAGGCCCAGATGCTCACCGCGTCGCCCGTTCGTCGTGTTGTCCTCGTCGTGCGCGATGGCCTCGCTCCTGACCGGTGCCGCCCCCGAGCGACACGGGCTGCAGGGCGATCGATTCCACATCCCGCGGCCACGCGGTACGCTGCATCCGCTGCCGCGGGTGCTCGCGGACCACGCCCTGCCCACGTCGGCGTTCTTGGCCACGATGCCGATGCTCTTCACGGGAATCGCGCATCGCATGGCCGCGCATCTTGGCATCCAGCACGCGCAGTTCCGCGGCAGCGATTGTGCGGAGATTCTCGACACCGCCCAGCCCACGCTGCGCGATCAGCGGCGTGGATTGATCGTGTTGCATCTCCCGGACGCCGATCGGGCCGGACATGCGAGCGGATGGATGTCCGACGCGTATGCGGTCGCGGCGCGTCGCATGGATGCCACAATGGGACGCGTGCTGGAGGCGATCGACGTGGACGATCCCGCCACGCTCTTGATCGCGCTCGCCGATCATGGTGGTGGCGGGGCCGTACTCGATCATCACAACAGCGAACACCCACTCGACACGACGATTCCGATGTTTCTCGCGGGCGGGGCGGTCCGTCCGGGCGCACCGCTCACCTCCGCCCTCTCACGGGGCGGGCTCGTGGAGGCGGCGTGACCACTGCCGTGTGCCACCCGTGGTCGCGTTGGGGCCGCCGGTCGTTACGCGCCTGTTGCCGCACTGAGAAATGTCCGGGACAGGACGCCCCGAGCTTGAGGACACGATGATGCGGCTACCTCTCATGACCCGACTCGACGCCCGTGACCGTGCGCTCTTCCTGCGCTGGGTGATTGCGGAGCACACCCCGCTGCGGACGAAGCGCGCGTGGACGAGGCTCACGCATGTCGGGGGCGCGCGCGTATCGATTCTCGCGGTCCTGCTGCCGATGCTCTTTGCGAACGGGGCGCTGCAACTCGCCGCGATGCAGGGCGCGTGGGCCCTGACGCTGTCGCACCTGGCGGTGCAGGTCATCAAGCGGCGCGTGTTGCGGGAGCGCCCGTCGGTGCGCGTCACCGCCCTCACGCACGTGGCTGTGCCCGACAAGTTCTCGTTTCCCAGTGGACACTCCTGCGCTGCGATGAGCGTCGCGTTCGTCTACGCGATGGCCTTTCCGGCGCTGAGCTCGTCGCTGCTCCTGCTGTCATCGCTGGTGGGCTGGTCCCGCGTGCGGCTCGGTGTGCACTACCCAGGGGATGTGCTCGCCGGTCAGGCGATCGCGATTGCGGCGGGTGTGGTTGTGCTCGGCCTCTGGTAGTGCAGATCGTTCCACGGTCCGAGGGTGCCTCGCTACGGCTCGCCCTCTTTACGGATACGTTCACGCCGCAGATGAACGGCGTGTCGCGGACACTGGAACGGTTGGTGTCGGCGGTGGAGGCGCGCGGCGGTGCGGTGCGCGTCGAGACCGTCGAAGATCCCGCCGCGCTTCCGGATGCGCGCGTGGTGCGGTGGCCAAGTGCCCCGTTCTGGGCCTATCCGCAGCTGCGCGTCTCCGCCCCCGTGCGGGCGAAGGTCTCCGCGGGCCTTACACGGTGGCGTCCCACGCTCGTTCATGCGACGACCCCGTTCGGCGTCGGGCTCGCGGGACGGACGGCCGCGCGCGCGATGGGACTGCCGTTCGTGACGTCGTATCATACGTCATTCGGCGAGTACTTGAAGCACTACGGACTCAGCGCACTCGATCGCGCGTCGTGGCCCTACCTGCGGTGGTTCCACAACAGTGGTCGTCGCACCTTCATCCCTTCACAGACGGTCGCGAAGGAACTCCAAGGGCAGGGATTCCGCGATCTGCGGATCTGGGGGCGTGGAGTCGATCCGACCCGCTTCCATCCGCGCTTCCGTTCCCCCGAAATGCGGGCGGCGATGGGTGCTGGACCGGACGATATCGTCGTCGCGTATGTGGGACGACTCGCGCCAGAGAAACAGGTCGCGCTCGCGCTCGATGCGATGCGTGTCGTGTCGCGGCGGCATGCGCATGTTCGCATGGCCATCGCGGGTGAAGGCCCCGATGCCGCACGGTGCCGTGCCCTCGCGCACGAACGGACCTGGTTCGCGGGCCCGCTGAGCGGAGATGCGCTCGCCGCGTTCTATGCCTCAGCCGACGTCTTTGTATTCCCCTCGACCACCGAGACCTTCGGCAATGTCGTGCTCGAAGCGATGGCGTCCGGTCTGGCGGTGGTCGCACCGGACCGCGGCGCGACGCTGGAGTTGGCCAGTCGCGAGAGCGCTCAGTTGTTCAAGGGCGGAGATCTCGACGCGCTCGTCGATGCACTCGACGGGCTGGTCCGCGATGCGCCGCGTCGCGCGGACTTGCGGGCGGCTGGGCATCGCGTCGCGCAGTCGCGGAGTTGGGATGCCATCTGGGATGGTCTCCTGCGCGAGTA
Source organism: uncultured Gemmatimonas sp. (assembly GCA_964445835.1). Taxonomy (GTDB): domain Bacteria; phylum Gemmatimonadota; class Gemmatimonadetes; order Gemmatimonadales; family Gemmatimonadaceae; genus Pseudogemmatithrix. The sequence continues at coordinate 4,235 of CAYUMN010000027.1, read as the reverse complement.
CCTGGAAGTCGCGGCCGCTCCCGGCAGCACAGGACGCGTGACCCTCCGCGAAGCGAAACGTGTGATGTAGGTCACGCGTCAATCTCTGGATGCGGGCGGGAGCATATTGTCCCGACGGGGTAGCAGCCCCGACCCGTATGGCCGATATTCCGACCGTTGCGGTCAGGTGCCTTCGTGTGAGTGCGAGCGCCTGCCACCGGTCCGCCCCACAGAGGAGAGCCGACAGTTGACCGTCCGATTGATCCTCCTGATGGGAGTACTCCTGCTGTCGGCGTGCGGCCGCGCGGGGTTGTTGCCGCGTACGACGCCGGTTCCGGAGTCCGAGCGCCTCGCCGCTCCGGGGGCGCCCGCGCCGATCGTTCCGTCCGTCGCTGTGAGCGCCACCGCTCGCGCGCGGGGTTCCGCCGATGCGCCGCCGATCTCCGAGGGGCGTACTGGGCCCAGCAATGAGATGGTCCGGGTAGCCGTTCTGGGGCTGACCACCGAGATTCCCCCGCCGGTCTGGGACATCGAGGTCGCGCCCTTCGAAACGCACAGCCGGGTCGAGTATTTCGTCGGCCGGTTCAGTGGCCCGATGCGCGCCTCATTCGAACGCGCGATGGAGCGTCAGTCGCGCTACGCGCCGATGATCCATGAGCGCCTGCGCCGCGGCGGGCTCCCCGAGGACATGATCTATCTCCCGCTGATTGAGAGCTGGTATGATCCCCACGCCTACTCGTCGGCCGCGGCGGTGGGCATGTGGCAGTTCATGTCCACCACGGCGCGTGCGGTGGGGATGCGCGTGGACTGGTGGGTGGATGAGCGCCGGGATCCGGTGCGCGCGACGGATGGTGCCGTCACGTACCTGAATCAGCTTCGCGAGGCCTTCGACTGCTCGATCTACCTCTCAGCCGCAGCGTATAATGGCGGCCCAGGGCGGATCTCACGCGGGCTGGCCGCCAACGCCTCCTCGCTCGAAGGCGTCGCCGGCGAGGCGCTCTTCTTCGCGCTCTCGGAGAATCCGCAGGCCCTGCGCCCCGAAACGCGCGACTATGTGCCAAAGCTGATCGCGGCCGCACTCGTTGGGAAGGATCCGCGGCGCTACGGTGTGGCCGCGCGCATGGTCGATCCCTTCATGTGGGACTCCGTCTTGGTCGCGGCGAACGTCCCCCTCGCCGCGGTCGCGACGGCGGCGAACATTCCGCTCGAGACGGTGCGCGATTTCAATCCGCATCTCCTCCGCGGCATGACCCCGCCGAGTGGCGAGGCGCTGTGGCTGCGCATGCCGATTGGCAGCACGGCGGGATTCGCCGAGGCCTTGGCCTTGCTCCCGCACGACGCGCGCGTCGCCACGAAGCGCATCGTGACGCGTGAGGGGGATTTCATCGCGCGGATTGCGCGTGCCAACGGGCTCACCGCGCAGCAGCTCAACTGGTACAACCCGCAGGCCACGCGTTTGAGAAACGGCAACTTGCACGCGGGGCAGCGGATTCTGGTGCCCCGGATCGATGTGGCGCTGGCGGCGCGCAACGTGCCGAATCCGGCGCTCGAGCGGTACGGATCGTCGACCACCTACGTGGTGAAGCGCGGCGACACGCTCGGCGCAATCGCGCGGCGCAATGGCATGACGGCCGCGGAGCTCAAGCGCGTGAACCGACTGCGCAGCGATGTGGTCCGGGTGGGGCAGCGCCTGCGCCTGCGCTGAGTCGATCCCTCCCGGATGATTGAGGCGGAAGGCCGACGTGCGGCGCGCGTTCAGCCTTCCGCTTTGTGTTTCTCGAGCAGACGCACGTCGGCAATGACCATGTGCTGATCGACCGCCTTCGCCATGTCGTAGATCGTCAACAGGGCGACCGAGACGGCGGTCAACGCTTCCATCTCGACGCCGGTCTGGCCGACCGTGCGCACCTCCGCTTCACAGCGGACGCCAGGCAGTGCGGCATCGAGCGTGAAGCGCACCTGCACGTCGGTGAGCACGAGGGGATGGCAGAGTGGGATCAGCGCGGAGGTTTGCTTCGCGGCCATCACGCCGGCGATGCGCGCCGTGCCGAGCACATCGCCCTTGGGCAGCTGGGCATCGCGCACCTTGGCGAAGGCCTCGGCGCTCATCGCGATGCGGCCCGCCGCGCGGGCTCGACGCGCCACGGCGGCTTTTGTGCTGACGTCGACCATCGCGGCTTCGCCGGCGGCGTTGATGTGCGACAGGGGTGTGTCTGACGACGGACCGGTCACTTCGGAACTCCTGCGATCGTCTCAAGCAGCTGGGCGGTGACGAGCTGCGGGTTGGCATTGCCGGCGGCCGATTCCTTGGCGTTTTCAATCAGCGGCACAAGGCGCGCGGCCCGCCGTGCCGTGCGCTCATCGCCGCGGTGCGCCGCGTCACGCGTCCGCTCGTGCACGAGTACGGTGAGGGCGTCCAGCACGTCGGTGAACGCGCCGCGCGCCTTGGATGACCCGGCGGTGAACGCGGCGCGCAGCCGCTGTTCGGCACCACCGTCGGCGGCGGCAAGGAGCGCCTTCGCGCGCGTGATGGCCGTGCCGCGATCTCCTTCGCCGATCAACGTTCCCGGTGCGCCTCCCGCCATCTTCACGAGTTCGTTCGCGTGTAGGTTCGGCAGCTTCTGGCTGACGATCGGCGACTCGAGGAACGCGCGCACCGCCTCCTCCGTGAGTGGAGGGACGCGCACACTGACGACGCGAGAGCGGACGGTCTGCAGCATCGCACTCGGTTCGCTCGACGTCAGGATCAGAGAGGTGTCGGCCGGCGGTTCCTCGAGGAGCTTGAGGAGCATGTTGGCGGCCTCGGGGTTCGCCTGCTGCGGCACCATGCGCTCGGCATCGCCGATGATGATCACCTTGCGGCTGGCCATGGCGGGGGATCGCGACGCGACATGCCGCAGATAGACGGCATCGCTCTTGTAGATACCGCTCGAGCCATCGGGGCGTGCGTAGAGCCCCTGCGCCTCGAGGCGTTCGGCGATGCGCGTTTCCTGCACATCCTTCAAGTCATCGAAGGGCCAATCCGCCGCTCCGGGAACGTTCGGATGCGGATAGATCCAGTGAATGTCCGGGTGCTGCAACGAGTCCGCATAGCGGCACTGCTGGCAACCACCGCAGGGGCGATCAGGATTCGGGCAGACCAAGCGCTGCGCGAGCCAGAGCGCGAGCCGCTGCTTGCCGACTCCCGCGGCCCCGTGAAAGAGCAGGGAGGCGGGGAGCTTTCCGCGGTCCGCCTGCGCCGCGAGGCGCGCGCGAACCGCGTCATGACCGAAGAGCGGGATTATTGACACGGTGGCGCCAACGCGCGATACGCCTCGAGCACGCGATCGAGCGCCTGCTCTGGGGTATCGCCGTCGGCGGAGAGGTGCCCCATCTTCCGACCAGGGCGTGCCTCCTTCTTTCCGTAGAGGTGCACGCGCACCCCGGGAATCGCCATCGCATTGGCGAAGTCGGGTGTGGCGTTGGTCCAGAGATCGCCGAGCAGGTTGTGGATCGCCGCGGGACGAACGATCTCGACGCTGCCGAGCGGGAGATTGCAGATCGCCCGCACGAGCTGTTCGAATTGACTCGTCGGATTCGCGCGCTCCGAGTGGTGATACGTATTGTGCGGACGCGGCGCGAGCTCGTTCACGAGGAGCTGCCCGTCACGAAGAATGAACATCTCGACGGCGAGCAGTCCCACCACGTCCAACGCGGAGGCGATGTCGCGCGCGAGCGACATCGCGCGCATGGCGAGTGCATCCGGGACGCCCGAGGGTGTGACGGCCCACGTGAGCACGCCATCCGTATGCACGTTCCGCGAGGGAGGATACGCGACGCTCGTGGAGTCCGCACGCCGCGCGACGAGGACCGAGATCTCGGTCTCGATATCCAGAAAGGCCTCGACCACGCACACCGGCGCCCGGAGTTGCTCGAATGCCGCGTGACCCTGCTCCGCGGTGCGGACGCGCACCTGCCCCCGACCGTCGTAGCCACCCATCGCGCTCTTCACGATGCTCGGTCCGAGTGCGCGGACCGCGTCGGCGGTGGCGGCGGCATCCATCACCGTCGCAAAGGGCCCAAGCGGGAACTGGTGCGCCGCGAGCCACTGCTTCTGGCGCGCCCGGTCTTGGATCGTGTACACGGCCTCAACGCCGGGATACAACGGCGCGACATTCGCCACGGCCTCGAGCGAGGGACGCGGGATCTGTTCGATCTCCAGCGTGACCGCGGCGCAACCCCGGGCAAGTTCGGCCGCGGCTTCGGCATCGGCCCCC
>CAYUMN010000026.1:0-23324 GCA_964445835.1 uncultured Gemmatimonas sp. | reverse complement strand
GCCGTCGTCCTCGTCCCCTGCGCATGGGCGTGAACGTCCGAAGGACGACGGCGAAGAACAACAGCCAGAAGCCCCACCAGATGAGGTGCATGCCGAAGAAGTGATAGCCGTTGTAGAAGTTCATCATGGGGGGCTCCGCAGGGGTTGAAAGCCGACATCTCGTACGGCCTGGGCGATTGCCCCGGGCGATGCCATGCTTGCGTCACAGGTGAGACACGACGCGATGATACGCGGCGCGCTACACCAGCAATCTCAGGGGCCATCCCATTCCGCGGCTATCGCTCGAACTGATGAGAGCGAGCTCGCTCTTTTGACCTACGCGCTCGGCGGCCACTCGGATCTGCTCCAATACGTCTGACCATGCATCCCTCATTCGTGCCACCGAGTTCAACCGATCAGGCGATGGCGGGGCGGAGCGCGGCAGCGCATCTCTTGAGAGCGGCCTGACGCCGCGTCCCCGAGCCCTGGAGCATCATGCAGCGCTACAGCAGACAGGGCACCTTCGCCCTCGGAGCATCCGTGGTGCGGACATTCGGGTCGCACCGCGACACCGTCCTGCGCGTATGGTTCACCGACGATGCCGGGCGGCTCCCAGTGCAGATTGAGACCGCGGTGCCGATTCTTGGCACCGGAATGTTCTGGGCGGCGGGGGCGGAGCTCACGTGCAGTCAGGCGGTCAGCATCTCAGCGGCCACGCCCCGACCGGCCACTTTCTAGGGGCCCCGCCCGTGCGTGGGGAGCGGTCTGTTCGAGGGTTCACCCTGCTGGATATGGTGCTATGGGGCGAACTCCGACCTCTGTTCGAACCCAGCACCCGATGGGACTACTCGTCGGCGACGCGGCGAACTAGTCCGCTTGTGCGATAGTGCGCTCCGTGCGGAGGGGCCAATCATTATACGAGGTCCTTTCCGCCCCAGACCGTACACACTAGTCCCCCCCCCGCATGCCGCACGTACCGACACCGGTTCCCGCTCGCGCCGACGAGGCGCTCCTGACCGCGCATGCCCTGCAGCGCGCGATCCTCAACAGCGCGAACTTCTCGAGTATCGCGACCGATGCCAAGGGCGTCATCCAGATCTTCAATGTCGGCGCCGAACGCATGTTGGGGTATACGGCGGCCGATGTCACGAATCGCATCACGCCGGCGGATATCTCCGATCCCCAAGAGGTGATCGCCAGAGCGAAGGCGCTGAGCGCAGAGCTCGGCACGGAGATCGCCCCGGGATTCGAAGCGCTCGTGTTCAAGGCGTCGCGTGAGATCGAGGACATCTACGAACTCACGTACATCCGCAAGGACGGCAGCCGCTTTCCGGCGGTGGTCTCGGTGACCGCGCTGCGCGATGCCACGGAGACCATCATCGGGTATCTGCTGATCGGGACGGATAACACGGCCCGCGCGCGAATTGAAGAAGAGCGCAAGAAGCTCGATCAGCGTCTCCGCGACCAGCAGTTCTACACGCGTTCACTGATCGAATCGAATATCGACGCGTTGATCACCACTGACCCGGTAGGCATCATCACCGACGTCAACTCCCAGATGGAAGTGTTGACCGGTTGCACGCGCGACGAGCTGATCGGGGCGCCGTTCAAGCAGTTCTTCACCGACCCCGATAAAGCAAGCGCGGGAATCGCCCTCGTGCTGCGGCAGAAGAAAGTCACGAACTACGAGCTCACCGCCATCGCGCGGGACGGGCGAGAGACCGCGGTGTCGTACAACGCCTCGACGATCTACGACCGCAACCGTTCGTTGCAGGGTGTGTTCGCCAGCGCGCGCGACGTGACGGAGCGGAACCGTCTCGACCAGGCCCTGAAAGAGAAGAACGTGGAGCTGGAGAGCGCGCGCTCGGTGGCCGAGCAGGCCAACCTCGCGAAGTCTGCGTTCCTCTCGAGCATGAGCCATGAGCTCCGCTCTCCGCTGAACGCGATCATCGGCTTCGCCCAGCTGATGGAAACGGAGGTGCCCCCGCCGACGGTGTCACAGAAGGCGAGTATCGACCAAGTGCTGCAGGCCGGCTGGTACCTTCTCGCACTCATCAATGAGATTCTTGATCTTGCAGTGATCGAGTCCGGACGCCTCACGCTCTCGTTGGAGCCAGTGCTTGTCGGGGACGTGCTGCGCGAATGTCAAGCCATGATCACGCCGCTCGCCACCAAGCATTCCGTCACGACGCAGTTCGAATCGGTCGCCACGCCCGTGGCCGTGCACGCCGACCGGACCCGGCTGAAGCAGGTCATCGTCAACCTCCTCTCCAATGCGGTGAAGTACAACAGCCCGCTCGGGACCGTGACAGTGAGCGCGGTGGCGATCGACGATGATCAGGTGCGCATCGCGGTGCGTGACACCGGCGCGGGGCTGGACGCCGGGCGGCTCAAGCAACTGTTCGAGCCATTCAACCGCTTGGGGCAGGAAGGGGGCGGACGCGAGGGGACGGGCATCGGCCTCGTGGTCAGCAAGCGGCTCACCGAACTGATGAATGGGTCGATCGGTGTCGCCAGCACTGTTGGCGAGGGAAGCACTTTCTGGATCGATCTCCGGACTTCCGCCGCTCCAAGCCGTCGCTCGTCGGGCCGTCATGAGGTGCAGGTCACTGAGGAGACGGGGCCATCCACCACCGCCACGGTCCACACCGTGCTCTATGTCGAGGACAATCCGGCGAACCTGACGCTCGTCGAACGCCTCGTCGCGCGACGGTCAGACCTTCGCCTCTTGAGTGCCACCGACGCAATTCGCGGCGTGGCGCTTGCCCGCTCGGCGCTCCCGACCGTCATCCTGATGGACATCAATCTGTCCGGCTTAAGCGGCTTCGATGCGCTGCGCCTGCTGAGAGATCACGAAGAAACGGCGTCCATCCCCGTGATCGCGTTGAGCGCGAATGCGATGCCGCGCGACGTTGCCCGAGGGCTCGAGGCCGGCTTCTTCCGGTACCTGACCAAGCCGGTACGGGCCCCGGACCTGTTCGACGCCATCGCTGAGGGGATCGAAGAGGCCGATAGCCGCAGCGGCGCGGAACGTATCGGTGCCGCGTCATGATCGGCACCGAGGACATCCTGAACGCGGGCATTCTGATCGTGGATGACTCCGCGGTGAACGTGCTCCTGCTGGAGCGGATGCTCGCCGCGGCCGGATACACCACAGTGACCTCGACCACTGATCCGACCGCGGTCCGCGCGCTCCACCTGAGCAATCGGTACGACCTGATCCTGCTCGATGTGATGATGCCGGTGATGGATGGATTCGACGTCCTGGCCGCCGTCTCGGAGATCGAGGCGGGGGGCTACGCGCCGGTGCTCATGTTGACGGCCCAGCCCGAACACAAGCACCGGGCGCTTGCGGGTGGGGCTCGCGACTTCATCAGCAAGCCCTTTGATCAGGCCGAAGTGTTGAGTCGCATTCATAACGCACTTGAGGTGCGCCTCCTGCTGAAGGAATCGCGTTCCTACAACAAGCTCCTCGAGCAGTTCGACCAATTGACGGGGCTTCCGAATCGGCGGCGGCTCTGCACGATGATCGACGCCGCGCTGGCGCGCGATGAGGCGCCGAACGAGATCATCTCTCTTGTCTTCGTGTCGGTCGACCGCTTCAAGGTCGTGAGTGACGTGCTCGGGCGGTCCATCGGTGGCGCCCTGCTCACCAGTGTGGCCGATCGCCTCGTCGCCTGTCTCGGACCGATGACGACCATTGCGCGTCTGGAGGCCGCCGACTTCGGCGTCCTTCTGGTGCACGAGAAGGGAGATCTTGGCGCGACGGCGGAAGTGGCAGAGCGCATGCACGATGTCCTGCGGCAAGCGGTGGAGATCGAGGGGCACGCGCTGAGCGTCACCGCGAGTATCGGGATCGCCGTGTCACCGACCGATGCGTCGCGGGCTGACGACCTCCTCGCCTGTGCCTCGAGAGCCCTTGACGAGGCGCGCACCGCGGGCGGCAACATGACGCGGTTCTATTCATCGGCAACGAACGATCGCGCGGCGGCTCGACTCGAAAAGGAGATCGCGTTGCGCGGCGCACTCGATCGCAACGAGTATGTCATTGTCTATCAGCCCAAGATGAGCATCGCCACCGGGGAGTGGTCGAGCGCTGAGGCGCTGCTCCGCTGGGTGCGGCCCGCCGTGGGCACGGTGTCGCCGGCAGAGTTCATCCCGATCCTCGAGAGTACGGGGATGATCGTCCCCGTCGGGATGTGGGTCATTGAATCGGTCTGCGAGCAGATCGCGCAGTGGGCGCGCTTGGGCTTGGGCTCCATTCGCGTCGCCGTGAATGTGTCGGGCCGTCAGTTCGCCGACCCGGCGTTCGTAGGGCAGGTGGAGGCCGCCATCGCGCGACATGCCATTCCGCCGGCGACGCTGGATATCGAGATCACGGAGAGCTCGCTGATGTCACGTGACGAAGCGACCGACGCGGTACTCCGGGCGCTCAAGAAATTCGGCGTCTCGATCGCGATCGACGATTTCGGCACGGGCTACTCGAGCCTGTCGTATCTGAAGCGCTACCCGATCGATGCGCTGAAGATCGACATCAGCTTCGTGCGCGAACTCACGACGAGCGAGGATGGCGCGGCGATCGCCCTGACCATCATCAACATGGCCCGTGTACTCAAGATGAAGGTGATCGCCGAAGGGGTCGAGACGCAGGCGCAACTGGACTTCCTGCGGGAGCATGCGTGCGACGAGATTCAAGGCTACTTGTTCTCCAAGCCGCTGCCGGCGCTCGAACTCACGCAGTGGCGTCAGTCGCAGATGGCCGTGCGCATTCTTGCGGAGTCTACGAGTAGTGCGCTGACGGCCCCGGAGTGACGTCGGGGCCGTCAGCGCACTGATGTTCCACGCGAGCCTACTCCGAGCCCACTCCGAGCCCACTCCGAGCTACTCCTAAAGATGGCCGCCGTCTCTGGGTGCTGGAGGCGCATCGCCTCCACGAGTTCCGGGCCGGTCATCTGTGGTCTTTGCAATAATCTCAGCGAGCCCAGATGCGTGCGTCGGATCCATCACGCCACCGGATCGATCTGCACCACATGCACTCGGCCATCGCTCACGAGCGGGATCCCCCCGTCGGCGACCACAGACCCATCGAGCGTGACCCGTGCCCCCATCGAGCGCAGCAGCCCGGGCCGCGTGACGGTGATCGCATACGATGCGGTCCCGAACCGATAGTCCACCCGCAGCTCCGGCCAGGACTCGGGTACGCTCGGCTCGATCCGCAGCGTATCGCCCGTCTTCCGAAAGCCGATCAATTCCTCGAGCCCCACTCGGTACATCCAGCTCGCCGAGCCAGTATACCAGGTCCAGCCGCCGCGACCGAGCGCCTCACGCGTGGTGTAGACGTCCGCGGCGATCACGTACGGCTCCACCCGGTAGGTCGCGACACCCTCCGGCGAGTCGGTGTGCGTGAACGGATTCAACAGTGCGAACCACGCGAGGGCCTTCTCGCCGTCCCCCATTCGCGCCGCCGCCATGACCGCCCAGAGTGCCGCGTGGGTGTACTGCGCGCCATTCTCGCGCACGCCAGGCACGTATCCCTTGATGTAGCCGGGGTCCCGCGTTGTGCGGTCGAACGGCGGCGTCAGCAGGCGGATCAGCCGAGCCGACGGGTCCACGAGCCGTTCCTCGAGCGCCCGCATGGCCTGCGCCTGACGCTCGGGGCGTCCGGCGCCGGAGATCACGCTCCAACTCTGCGCAATCGAGTCGATCCGGCACTCGGCGTCGTTGGTGGTACCGAGCGCCGAACCATCGTCGAAGAAGGCGCGGCGATACCACTCGCCATCCCATCCCGCGGTCTCGATCGCGGTGACGTACTGATCTGCCTGTGCACGGAACGCCGCGGCCGCCGCGGGGTCGCCGCACGACTCCGCGAGTGGGGCGTAGGCGCGCAACACGGTGGTGAGGAACCAGCCGAGCCAGACGCTCTCGCCCAGCCCATCCTTGCCGACGCGATTCAGGCCGTCGTTCCAGTCCCCCGTGCCAATGAGCGGGAGGCCGTGGACCCCTGCGGTGGAGGCCTTCCGGAGCGCGCGGCAACAGTGCTCGTGGATACTCGCGCGCTCGCCGCTCACATGCGGGAGGTCATAGACCTCGTGCTCGTGCGGTTCGAGTCGACGCATCGAGAGAAAGGCGACCTCTTCGAGCAGCACCGAACGGTCCCCGGTCACGCGCACGTAGTGCTCCACCACGAATGGCAGCCAAGCGAGATCGTCGGAGAACCGCGTGCGCACGCCGCGGCCGCTCTCCGGATGCCACCAGTGTTGCACATCGCCTTCAATGAACTGCCGCGCCGCGGCCACCAGGATATGTGCGCGCGCGAGTTCCGGCTCGGCATACACGAGCGCCATCACGTCCTGGAGTTGGTCGCGGAACCCAAACGCGCCACTGCTCTGGTAGACCGCGGAGCGCGCCCACAGGCGGCAGGCGAGGGCTTGGTAGAGCGACCAGCGGTTCACGATGGCGTCGAACGCGGGTTCGGGCGTGTGCACGGTGATCGTCGTGAGCCGCTGTTCCCAATCGGTCACGGTCGCCGCGACGGCCGCGGCGGCGCGCGGGACATCCCGATACTGCGTCAGCAGTCGGCGGGCCTCGGCATCGTCGGGGGCGGCGCCGAGCAGCACCGCGATCGTGCACTCTTCGCCCGGGTCGAGCGTGATGTCAGTCCGCAGCGCCGCGCAGGGGTCGACGCCGATCCCGGTGCGTCCGTTGAGGTCGGTCCGGTGCAGCGCGGCGGGCTCCGCGGCGGAGTCATTGCGGCCGATGAACTCGCGGCGATCCGCGGTGTGCGTGGCGATGGGCGCGCTCATCGCGGAGAAGGCGATCCACCGTGCGAAATGCGGATCGAACGGATTGTCGGCCAGCACCGCGCCGAGCGCGGCGTCGAAGCGCGTGCGCACCCGATGTTGCGTCTGCTCGCGCAGCACGCCGAGCGTCCACTCGACATAGGAGGTGAGCGTGAGCCGTCGCCGGCGCGCGCTGGTGTTGGTGAGGCGGAGGAGCGAGACCTTCACCGGATCCTCGCCGGCGATGCCGAGCGTGAGCAGCGACGCGATGCCGGCATGGTGATGCGCGAACTCGGTCACGCCGGCGCCATGCTCCACCGTGTACGCGATGCCGCGTCGCACGGGCGCGGGCGTGGCGCTCCAGTACTCGCCCGTGTCCTCGTCGCGGAGGTAGAGCACTTCGCCCACCGGATCACTCACCGGATCGTTGAACCACGGGGTGAGTCGGTAGAAGTAGCTGCTCGCGGCCCAGGTGAACCCACCACCGGACTCCGTGACGACGAACCCACCGCGCGCGTTGGCAATGACATTCGCCCACGGGGCCGGCGGGAGGTGGTTGTTCTGCACGCGAATGCGATACCGATCGTTCGCCGTGAGACCGCCGGTGCCGTTGTCGAATCGGAGCGGATCCGCGACGCCCGCCACGGAGAGTGCGGCCACCGGGGCGCGTTGCGAGCGCTCGCCCGACGCCGGCATCTCCGGCGCGTCCGAGGCGCGCGTGACATCGGCGACGATGCGGGCGAGCGAGCGTCCGTCGCAGTGGACCGCGAACCGCGCGACGGCGGAGATGGTATCGAAGTCCGCCGCCCCGAGCGCCGAACGATTGCGCAGGTGGATTCCTCCGACCGCGTCGAGGACGGCGGCCCCGCCGGCCGTGACGAGGGTGGCCGTGATCCGCTCACGCAGCGACTGCAGGTAGCCCTGCGCCTCGTTGGTCACGATCAGGAGGTCGACCGTCACACCGCGCAACCGCCAGTACCGGTGCGCGGTCAGGAGCGGTTCGAGCGAGGTGAGTCCTTCGCTCGAATCGACCAGCGCGAGCACGAGCGGCCAGTCGCCGGAGATGCCGTGCGCCCAGAGCGTTTGCTGCCAGCCATCGTTGCGCGCCAGTCCGAGACTCGGCGGTCGCGTGACGCTGTCGGGGAAGAGGATATACCCGGCGAGCTCCTGGCAGGCTGCGGCATCCGTGGGCGTGACGTCGAGTTCTTGCAGCTCGATGCGCGTGGAGGTCCAAGCGAGGTCGAGGGCGCGTCGGGCCGCGTGCGCCCCGTGATAGCGGTCGGTGACCGCGAAGATCTCCTCGCGGGAGTTCGCCACGATCGTCGTGAAGGCCACGCACCCCGATTCCCCGGGCGCGAGCGTCAGGCGCACGCGAATCGCGAAGATCGGATCAAGCACCGCACCCGTGGTGCCGGAGAGCTCGGCGCCGGGCTCGAGCGCGGCGGGATCGCGCGGTGAACGCCCGCGCCCGAGGAACTGGCTGCGGTCCGTTTCATAGCTGACCTCGCCCACACGATTCTTTCCCGTATCCACCACGTGCGCGCACCACCGGGTCGGTTCATCGGCCGACCGGGGACGTCGCGTCGCGGTGAGCGCATGGCACCAGGCATGCCACTCCGTCTGCACGAAGAGGTTGCCGAACGCGGGATGCACCCGGTCGGCGGCGCGTGGCGCGAGGACGATCTCTGCATAGGAGGTGAGCTCCACCGTCCGCGTCGTGGGTCCGTTGTTGGTGACCGTCACGCGCCGGATCTCGGCCGCATCCTCAGGCGCGACCACAATTTCGGTACGCGTCTCGAACGCGCCGTCGATGCGCACGAAGGTCACGCGGTCGGTGGCGAGCGAGGCATGATAGCGGTCGGCGAGCGCACCGGTGGGATGGTGCGCGGACGACCACACGCGTCCGCTCGCGAGATCGCGCACGTAGCAGAACTGGCCGGTGTCGTCGCGCGTACCATCTGGGCGCCAGCGCGTCACCGCGAGGGAGTCCCAGCGGCTGTATCCACCGCCGGCGTGCGTGACCATCACGGTGAGGGGCGCGTGGCCGAGGAGGGCGACATGCGGGCGCGGCGTATCGACGGTGAGGTAGTCACGGACCACCGGGCGCGCGCTGGTCGCATACGGCAGTGCCTCCTCGGGGGGCGCCACCTGCGGCGGCTGGAACTCGAGCCGTCGCGGGACGCGCTCGTCGAGAAGCAGCGCGGCCGCGCGCACGCTTGGATCGGCATGAAAGCGATGATGCCAGCGATACCCGTGCAGCGCGTTGCTGAGCGCGACCAGCGTCATCGCCACATGATGCGCCATGTGACAGCGGACGATGGTGAAGGGCGACCCCTGCGGCGGCCCGAGGGGCGGCCCCAGGGGCGGCCCCAGAGGCGGCCGTGTGTAGTCGAGCGCGTCGTAGAACCCGAACTCGCCGAGCGCCCCGAGCTGCTCGAGCGCCTGGAGGTTCTCGAGCGCACGCACTGGGTCGAGCATGAGCGCGAGCGCGGAGGCATAGGGCGCCACGACGAGGTCGCGCCCGAGGCCGCGCTGGAGCGCGAGGTCGGGGACGCCGAACGCCCGATACTGGTACGTGAGGTGCCGGTCGCGCAGGTGATACGCGCTCTCGCTCACGCCCCAGGGCACCCCGCGCTCGACGCCGTAGCGCACCTGGCGCTCAAGGGCCGCGTCGTAGGTGCGGCCGAGGAGCGTGTCGGGGAAGGCGCGCATCACGAGCAGCGGCATGAGGTACTCGAACATCGAGCCGCTCCACGAGACGAGGGCTGCCTCGCCATGCGCACGGGTCAGCGTGCGACCGAGGTGGAACCAGTGCTCGGGATCCACGTCATGCTTGGCGATGGCAACGAAGCTCGCGAGCCGCGCCTCGGATGCGAGGAGGTCGTACGACGACTCGTCGAGCTGATGCGTCGCGGTATTGAACCCAATGCGGAAGAGTTTCGTCGACTCGTCGTAGAGGAAGGTGAAATCCATCTCACGCACCAGCCGTTCGGCGGTCTCCGTGAGCGCGGCGAGTCGCGACGCGAGCAGCGGGTCTCCGCTCGCGACGCCGTGCGCGAAGTCGCGGCAGGCCTGCGACAGGGCGATGAGATGACCGGCGAGGTTCCCGCTGTCGACCGTGGAGACGTAGCCCGGCGTGAGCACGGCGAGGTCGGGAAGCGAATACCAGTTGAGCAGGTGACCGCGATGTCGCGCCATCTGCACGATGGTGCCGAACGCCTTCTCCAAGCGCTCCGTCATTTCGGTGAGCGGGATGAGCCCGAGATCGTGCGCGCTCACGGTCGCGAGCAGTTGCAGTCCGATGTTGGTGGGCGACGTGCGCATGGCGACGACGCGTTCGGGATCCTCTTGCACGTTGTCCGGCGCGAGCCAGGCCGTGGTCGCGTCCGCGAACCGGGCGAAGAAAGCCCAGTGGAGTTCGGCGTACCCGCGCGCGGTCGTGCGCTGCGTTGGCGTGAAGGGCGCGCGGGTGCGGCGGCGCGGACGGCTCATCGCGTGCGCGACCTCCGGCGCGGTCGCCCAGAGCGCGGTCAGGAGTCCCATCGGGATGAGCAACGCCCAGGTCCCGTCCGCCGCTGGGCCAACGGGGCCGAGCGCGCGGCCAGCCGCGTAGGCGAAGACCACCAGCGGCAGGGTGGCGGCGGGCCACATGACGCGCCACTCGCGCGAGCGGGCTCGGGCCTGATTCATCTCCGCGCGCGCCGCCGGCTCCCACTCGAGGAGTCGCCGACGAGAGACCCCGAGGCGCCAGAGCGTTCGGCCGATCGCATCGGCAGCGAGCCAGGCCTGTTGGGGCAGAAAGACGATCGCGAGCGCCACTTGCTGCGCGCTCACCATCGCATCGCGCCAGACCTCACCGTAGTACGCATGCCACGACTTTCGGCGCGGCGCACTCACCAGCGCCACGCTGAGCGACATGATCCACGGCGCGGCGACGGCGAGCAGGCCGAGGACCGTCCACCGGAGTGGAGCCACTGGAAGGTAGAGCCAGCCGACGAGGAGGAACGTCAGCTGGGCGATCTCCAGCACGCTTCGGCGGAGGTTGTCGAGAATCTTCCAGCGCCCGAGCAACGAGAGGCGATTGCGCTCGTATCCGTTGGGTCCCGGCACCTCGCGTACGAGCCATCGCAGCAACTGCCAGTCGCCGCGAATCCAGCGATGCCGCCGACGCCAGAAGGTCAGGTACCGCGCCGGATAGTCGTCAAAGACCGCGACGTCGGTGAGCAGGCCCGCGCGCGCGTAGTTCCCTTCAATGAGGTCGTGCGAGAGGAGTGTGTTCTCGGGGAAGCGACCATGGGTTGCAGTTTCGAACATGTCGACGTCGTAGATCCCCTTGCCGGCATAGCTCCCTTCGCCGTAGAGGTCTTGGTAGACATCGGATACGGCGGTGGTGTAGGGATCGACGCCGGGTTGCCCCGAGTGAATCAGTGCGAAGCGGGAGCGGTGCGCGCTCGCCAACGAGATGCCGACGCGCGGTTGCAGAATCGCATAGCCCTCGACCACGCGGCTCAACGTGGAGTCGAACACGGCGCGATTCAACGGATGCGCGATCGCGCCGATCAGCGCGACGGCCTCGCCGGGCGGCAGCATCGAGTCCGCGTCGAGTGTGATCACGTGCCGGACGTGCTGCAGGACGGCGACGTCGCCGATCACGGTGGAGAACGCCTCGGCCGATCCGCCGCGCAGGAACCGGTTGAACTGGCCGAGCTTGCCGCGCTTCCGTTCCCATCCCATCCAGACGCCTTGCCGTGCGTTCCAGCGCCGGTCGCGATGCAGCAGATAGAATGCGTCGTGCGACTCAGGTGCGTACCGCGCGTTGAGGGCGCGGATGCCCTGCACGGCGGCCGCGACGATCGCCGCATCGCCGGCAAGCGTCGCGGCGGCGGCATCGGTGAAGTCGCTGAGCAACGCGAAGTGGAGATGTGGGCCGCGGTTGGCGAGGAACTGGACCTCAAGACTCGAGAGCGCCGCTTCGACCTCGCCGACATTCGCGAACAGCGTTGGGACCACGACGGCGGTCCGTTGCTCTGCTGGGATGCCCGTATCGGAGAAATCGAGACGCGGAAGGCGGCGGGGCGACAGCAACCGCGTCACGCCGAGTGTCATGGCCTGCACGCCCATGTCGAAAGCGAGGAGCCCGCCGGTGAGGGCGATCGCAATCGCCAGCGGCGGCGCCACGGGCCCCGCCGCGAGCAGCAGGGCCAGCACCGCCATGAGCGTCGCGGCGATCACTCCGCCGCCATACACCACGTTGGGGTGCCGATGCAGCCAACGGCGCACCCGGAGTCGCGGCGGCACCACATACCCGAGGGACTGCTCGAACGCCTCAACGCCAGCGTCCACCAACCAATACCCGACATGGGCGCGCCGCGGATCGCTCGCGTGAGGCGTCGCGTGCAACGTCGCGTGCGCCACCACACGTCGCGCGACCTCGACCTCCGAGAGCGGCGCATCAAGCGCCATGCGCTCCACCGCATGCCGGTAGGCGTCGCGCGTCGCGAAGGTCATTCGCGGGTAGTCGCCCGAGGGATCGTCACGGAGCGCGCGCTCGACGGCACTCTGATGCTCGACGAATCGGCTCCAGTCGAGCGGGCCAATGCTGCGCAAGCTCATGATGCTGTTCGCCATCACAAGCGAGGTGAGGGCCAGGCGTTCCGCGGCGCGCGTCGCGGCCTCGGTGGGACCA
This sequence comes from uncultured Gemmatimonas sp., assembly GCA_964445835.1. Lineage (GTDB taxonomy): Bacteria > Gemmatimonadota > Gemmatimonadetes > Gemmatimonadales > Gemmatimonadaceae > Pseudogemmatithrix. Next base: position 10,880 of record CAYUMN010000026.1, on the reverse strand, counting down.
ACGCCCTCATCGGCGAACCAGCGTTCGATGCTAAGAAGCGGAGGCACCGCGCCGGTCGCGGCACGCAACTGCTGCAACAAGCGCGAGACGAAGGTCGGCGTGAGGGCCGGTCCTGCCTCAACGGTGGCCGCGAGCGCCTCGCGCATCGAGACCGCTCCCGCGGCGGACGCGCCGATGATCCGCTGCGACCACTGGTCGGCGGCCTCCACCTCGTCGAGGCGTTGCAACGTCCGGAGGGTCATCCGCCGCACGCTCTCGAGGAGTCCGAGTCGCAGCATCGCAGGGATCGCCCACAGTTCGCCGAGCGAGAGCGATACACGCTCTTGCAGCGCCCCGACGAACACCTCGACGTTGTCGAGGTCGATCCGGGCTTCGGAATGCGAGATCACGGTGATGGCGATCTCATAGACCCGCGGGTACTCGGCGAGCGTCCCTTGCGTGAGTATCGGGAGCTCGCGGAAGTAGTCCGCGGGCATGCTCTCGCGCACCTCGTGCGCGTGCTCGACAATGACATGGAAGTTGTCGAGGAGCCAGTCACCGGCGGGCCCGATGTCGACACCGCGATGCGTCGCGGCGGAGAGCCGTTCCTTTGCTTCGTCGAGCAGGGTGCGCGTCTGCGCCAACCGCGTGAGCAGCCGGACGGGGCGATCGTTCCGGCGGCGTTTGCGTCGGTCCTGCATCACCACCTGCTCGCCGGCCAACGCCCGAGCGCGCTCCGCGAGGCGGTCCGTGCCGAGCAACTCGCCACGGATCGGGCCGGCGTACACATCCTCACCGCTGAGCGGTGGGCGCCGTGTGGTCTGAAAGGTTCGGGGGCTCATTGGCACTCTGCGCGAAGCATACGAACGCCGCGGCCACGTCCACACCCGCACGAAGGAGTGTCATCCCAACGAGCGAGGCGGCCCGCTGCGACCGTGGACATCTTCAGAGAGATGAATGAACATGAAAAGGAGAATCCGACCCCGTGAGTACAACACTGCCACCCACTGGCCCCGATCTCGCGCTCGGGCTCAAGTTCGCCTCGTTGACCGAGGGCACTATTCTCGCGGGACACGTGGGCGAGGAGGCGGTGATTCTCGTGCGGCGCGGTGACTCCTGCTTCGCGATCGGGGCGGCCTGTTCACACTACGGCGCGCCGCTGGCAGATGGGATCGTGGTGGGCGACACGGTGCGCTGTCCCTGGCACCACGCCTGCTTCGATATCCGCAGCGGCGAAGCGCTCACCGCCCCGGCAATGAAGCCGGTGGCGCGATGGGAGGTCGAGCAGCGCGATGGCATGGTATACGTCTCTCGTCCGGAAGCTCCGACCCTGATCGGTATTGTGGGGGCTGGCGCTGCGGGCAATGCGGCGGCCGAGATGCTTCGGCGCTTGGGGTACGCGGGGGCGATCACCATGATCGGCGCCGATCCCGAGGTCCCCTACGACCGCCCGAATCTCTCGAAGGACTATCTCACGGGCGAGGCACCAGAGGAATGGATGCCGCTCCGACCGCGTGCCTTCTATGACGACCACCACATCACGCTGCTCACTGGTCGCCGCGTGACGGCGCTCGATCGGGGGACCCGCACGCTCACGCTCGATGACGCGACCACACTCGCGTGCGACCGGGTGCTGCTCGCCACTGGCGCTGACCCGGTGCCGCTCGACGTCCCGGGCGCGAAGCGTGCGCACGTGCGGTACTTGCGTTCCCTCGCGGATTCTCGCGCCATCATCGCCATCGCCGAGACCGCGCATCGGGTCGTGGTGATTGGGGCGAGCTTCATTGGCCTCGAGGTCGCGGCCTCGCTGCGCGCGCGCGGTCTGGCCGTCGAGGTGGTCGCCCCTGAGAGCCGTCCGCTCGCGACGATCCTCGGTCCCGAGCTGGGGGATCTGGTGCGCACCATCCACGAAGCGCATGGGGTGGTGTTCCATCTCGAGCAGACGGTGACTGCGATCGGCGATGACAGCGTGACGCTCCGCGATGGCACGGTGCTCCCGGCCGATCTTGTGGTGATCGGCATCGGCGTACGCCCCGACCTCGCCCTCGCGGAAGGTGCCGGACTCACCATGGACCGCGGCGTGGCTGTGGACGAGTTCCTCGAGACCAGCGCGCCCGGTGTCTTCGCCGCCGGCGACATCGCCCGCTGGCCGGATCCCCATTCGGGCGAGCGCATCCGTGTGGAGCATTGGGTCGTGGCGCAGCGGCAGGGGCAGGTGGCCGCGCGCAACCTGCTCGACCCCATTGCTGGGCCGCATCGCGCACCCTTCGATGCGGTGCCCTTCTTCTGGAGCCAACACTACGACCTCTCCATTCGCTACGTCGGCCACGCCGCGAAGTGGGACTCGATCGTGATTGATGGGGACGTCGCGCAGAAGGATGCGACTGTTTCGTATCTCAGCAAGACTGGCGCGGTCCTCGCAGTGGCGACGGTCGGTCGTGATCGTGCCAGCCTCAAGGCAGAGGCGAAGATGGAGGGGGCAACAATCGCGCATCAGGTTCCCGCGCTCGCAACCACTGAACGGAGGCACTTGTGAGCCGATTCACGACGAAGGACGGCACTGAGATCTATTTCAAGGATTGGGGCGAGGGGCAGCCGATCGTCTTCAGTCACGGCTGGCCGCTCAGCGCCGATGCGTGGGAGAGCCAGATGCTGGCCCTCGTGCCACACGGGTTCCGTTGCATCGCGCACGATCGTCGCGGGCACGGTCGGTCCAGCCAACCCTGGAGCGGCAACGATATGGACACGTTCGCCGACGATCTGTTGGCACTCGTCGACCACCTCCGCCTCACGGATGTGGTGCATGTGGGTCACTCGATGGGCGGCGGCGAAGTCGCGCGGTATGTGGGCCGCCATGGTACGGAGCGCGTCGCTCGCGTCGTGTTGATCGCGGCCGTCCCGCCGCTGATGCTTCGGACCGCAGCAAACCCCGATGGGTTGCCGATCGAGACGTTCGACGCCATCCGAGCCGGCGTGCTTGCGGACCGCTCGCAGTTCTTCCGAGAGGTGAGCGCATCGTTCTACGGCGCGAATCGCCCTGGGGCAACAGTCTCACAAGGCCTGCGCGACTGGTTCTGGCAACAGGGAATGCAGGCAGGACTCAAGGGTGTGTTCGACTGCATCAAGGCCTTTTCGGAGACGGACTTCACCACCGACCTCGCGCGGTTCGACGTCCCGACCCTGATCATCCACGGCGACGACGATCAGATGGTGCCGATCGGGGCGTCGGCGCTACGTACGGCGCGGCTGGTGAAGCAGGCGACGTTGAAGGTCTACCCTGGCGCGTCGCATGGCCTGTGTGCGACGCACCAAGCGCAGGTGAACGCGGATCTGCTGGCGTTCTGCTCGGCGTGATGGGGCCAGCGCCGAGATCTTCGCGCGGGTGACTGCGCTGGTGATCGCGCCGGTCATCGCGCCGGCGTAAGTGCCCGCGTCAGATCCACCGTCACGATGCCCGAGCGAGGCACGGACCGCGTGGCGATCAGCTCCTTGCCGTCGTACGACAGCCAATAGCCGGACTGTGTCTCCTTCGCGTTCGTGAGCCGCCGCGTGGTGCCGTCGCGCAGATCGAGAATGCCGTAGTCCACCTTCGGCGAGCCGAATTTATAGATCAGCTGCGTGCCCACCGCGATGCCGACGGTGGTGAGGCTGTTCCCAGCTTAGGCACTGAGGGCCTTGGCGACGCCGAAGTCCGTGACGGCCGCGTGGCGGCCAGAGAGCATCACGTTGTCGGGCTTGATGTCGCGGTGCACGATGCCGCGCGCGTGCGCATAGGCGAGCGCGTCGGTGATCTCGTGGAGGAGGCGCACCGCCTCGGTGATGGAAAGCGGGCCCGTGCGCGCGAGGCGGGCGCGGAGCGACTCGCCATCGATGAACGGCATCACATAGTAGAGCAGCCCCTCTCTCTCGCCGGAGTCGTAGAGCGGCACGATGTGCGGGTGCTGCAACTGCGCGATGATCTGGATCTCGCGAGGGAAGCGATCGGTGCCCATCGCCGCCGTGAGCTCAGAGCGGAGCACCTTGAGCGCCACTTGGCGACCATGCTTGATGTCGCTGGCCAGGTACACCGTGGCCATGCCGCCCATTCCGATCTCACGCTCGATCTGGTAGGTGCTGCCAAGGGCGGCCTTCAGCCGATCAAGCTGGGTGAGCATGGGGAGAATCTACGGGAGAACGCTGCTCCGCGCGAGGAAGTCGCGCAGTGGCACGAGCGCCTCCGCAGGTGCTTCTTCGAACGGCAGGTGTCCGAGCCCCGGCAGCCGGACGAGTTGCACGTTCGGGATCGCCGCGAGGTAGTCCTGCGCGTTGCTGATCGGAATCATGGCGTCCTGCTCGCCCCACAGCAGCAACGTCGGGGCCCTGATGCGGCGAAGGCGCGGCAGCGGATCGGTGAGAAAGGTCTGTCGCATCCGCTCCAACATCGCCTCGCGTGCGCCAGGGGCGCGGAGGAGATCGTGATAGCGCGTCGCGAGGACGTCGGTCATCGCCGCTGGATCGGCGTAGGCCGGCTCGAGACCTTTTCGTAGCATCATCTTGGGCAGCATGACGCGCATCAGCTCGGCCAGTCGAGGTACCTCGGCGGGCTTGTCGTACGCAAAGCCCGGGCTCGCGAAACCGTCGGGCGAGATCAGCACTAATCGCTCAACGCGCTCGGGTGACTCCGCCGCCAAGGACCAGGCGAGGCGTCCCCCCATGGAGTTTCCAACGAGCACCGCGCGGGCGATGCGGAGAGAGTCCAGGACGGCGGTGAGCAGCCGTAGGCTACGGGCGTCGGAGTAGTCGTTCTGCGGATCAGGCGCGCTGAGTCCGCTGCCGGGCAGGTCGACGCGCACCACGCGGAAGGTGGAGTCGAGCGCCCGCGCCCACGGTTCCCAGGTGTGGAGGCTGGCGCCGAGTCCGTGGAGCAGGAGGAGCACCGGCGCATCGCGTGGGCCGGTGTCGCGCAGGTGTAGGGGGACGCCGTCGATCACGCGAAGGTCGCTCGGGCTCGCGAGGTAGCGCGACTCGAGCGTGGCGCGGGTGAGGTCCGGGGTCCAGAGCGCGCCGAGGGTGGCCAGCGTTCCAAGTACGAGAACGGGGAGAGCAATGCGCCTGATGCGCAGTGTGGGGGAAGACATCTTGCGGAGGACTAAAGGGGGCGCGGATGCGTGGTGGAGCGCGGAGGAATCTACCGCGGGTGCGGACGCCACCACCACATACAGCCGAGCGCTTGGGCCTTCGACCTCACGCCGCTACACTGTTCGTTGCGGCGGTGGGAACGTTACCTGCCTACTCTGCGTAGTTGAATGACGCTGGGCCGCTCGTCCTCGCTCCCGCTTCGCCCCTCCCGCCAGACAGATTCGTGAAGTTCCGGTCCCGCTTGACACTTGTACGCTCGCTGCGTCTCGCGAGCGCACTCTCGCTTGCACTCTCGCTTGTGTTCTCACCTGTGCTCTCGTCCACGATGCTGGCACAGGCCTCACCCTCCGGCGTCACGCTCTTTGGCAAAGTGCAGGACGCGCAGACCAGAGCACCGATTCCGTACCTCACGGTGCAACTGCGCGCCGAGCGCGATAGCACGTTCGTGGGCGGCCGCCTGGCCGATTCGTCCGGGACGTTCACCTTCTCCGCGCTCGCGAAGGGGATCTACCTGCTCGACGCGCGCGCGATCGGCTATCAGCCCGTTCGAGAACGCGTCATTATCGGTGAGTTGACGGCGTATCTCGACCTCGGCGCACTGCTGATGACCAAGGTGCCCCAGTCGCTGGGCGCGGTGGCGGTCACGGCGACGTCGGACGGGGTCTCCGACGCGATGGAAAAGCGGGTCTTTCAGGTCTCGGACAACATCAGTCGATCGGGTGGATCGGTGTTGCAGGCAATCGCCACCGTGCCGGGCGTGACGGTCGGGCCCGATGGCAAAGTGCAGGTGCGGGGCAGCGATCAGGTCGTGGTGCTGATTGACGGCAAGCAAACCGCGCTGACCGGCTATGGCTCGGCGATCGGGCTGGACAACCTGCCGGCATCGGCGGTGGAGCGTATCGAGATCATCAACAACCCCTCGGCCCGCTTCGATGCGAACGCGAGCGCCGGCATTATCAACATCGTGTTCAAGAAAGAGGAGCAGCAGGGGTTCAACGGCAGGTTCGGACTGATCGGTGGTGCCGGTGCGCTCTGGATCAAGCGGGACAACCTGCCCACCATTCGGCCGCAGTTTCAGCGCACGCCGAAGTTCAATCCCTCGCTTTCGCTCAACTACCGTCAGGGAGCGACCAACACGTTCCTGCAGGCCGATTGGCTGTACGCGCCGACGCTCCACAAGAATGAGTTCTCGACGCGCACGTACGACGACGGTTCGGTCATCCTGCAGCAGATCAAGCGCAACAGACGCACCGATTACGCCACGCTGAGCGCTGGTGTCGACCACACATTCGCGGGTGGGAACTCCCTGCGCGTGTCGGGGCTGTTCAATCGGGAGAAGATTCTCGACCGCGGCGACAATCCATACTTCGATGGATCGCTCCAGAACCGCTACCGCCTCTGGCAGTTCTTGGAAGACGAAGTCAAGTACACGGCGCTCGGCACCGCGGTGGTCACACATCGGTTCGCGCAACCCGGGCATACACTCGCGTTCACGGGGAACTACTCGTTCCACCGCGAAGACGAACAATACTTCTTCACCAACACGCTGGTCGCCACGGTCGGGACCGATGCGTTCAAGCTGTTGTCTGACGAGCACGTGCTGGATCTGAACGTGGACTACACGAAGCCGCTCAGGCAGGGACGAGTTGAGGCGGGATTCAAGGGACGCTATCGGTCGATCCCCGTGAATATGCGATTCTTCCCAGGGCTCGACTCGCCTCTTGATACCGGGGCGGGAGGTTGGGCGAACTATCGGGAGCTCATTCCGGCGCTGTATGGCAACTACGTGTACGAGAATCAGCGGGTCGAGTTCGAGGGCGGCCTGCGCTTGGAGGGCGTGCGCGTGGACTACGACGTCATTCCCGGTCACAATACGTACGCCAGCGATGGGTACCGGTATGTGCGCCCATTTCCGAGCGTGCGTGTGGCCTACAAGTTCAACGAATCGAACAAGCTCTCGCTGTTCATGAATCGACGCGTGGACCGTCCCAACGAAGTCGATATCCGCATCTTTCCGAAGTACGATGAGCCGGAACTGATCAAGGTCGGCAACCCGGCGTTGCAGCCGCAGTACTCCACCTCGGGAGAACTCGGATTCCGGACGAGATGGTCCAGTGGAAGTCTGTACGCTGCCGCGTATCACCGCATGGTCGACGGTACCATCACGCGGATTGCGACGCAGGCACCGGGAAGTGTGCTGCTGTACAATGTGTTTCAGAACGCGGGGCGCAGCTGGAGCACCGGGTCCGAACTCAGCTGGCAGGAGACGGTATCCCCTCGCCTCTCGCTCACGGCGAGTGCGAACGTGTTCCACCGCACCGTTGCGGCGTTCTCGGTGGTCAATCAATATCCCGTGCCTGTGCTCTTTTCGGCCGCGGAGCAGCAGAGCACGTCGGGCAACGTGAATCTCAATGCCGTCGTCAGAACTCCCGGCGACTGGCAGACGCAGGTGACGGCTGCCTACCTCGCCCCGGACCTCTTACCACAGGGGCGCATCGGCAGCCGCTACAGTGTCGATCTTGGCGTCAAGAAGAGCGTGTATCAGGGCAGAGGCGAATTCGTGGTGAACGCCTCTGATCTGTTCAACACGATGCGGGTACGCCGTACCATCACGGGAAACGATTTCCGGATTGTCAGCACCGATTACCTGGAAACGCAGGTGGTCCGTGCGGGCTTCAGCTGGAAGTTCTAGGGTTTCGAGGCCGCAATGGCCGACCGTCAGGATGATCCCGAGGACCGACGCGTGGACCGGCGCGTGTACCGCGTCTCGCGCACGCAGACGGCATGAATCATTGTCCGCCGAGTCACCGCAGCACGGGATACGCCCCGCCAATGCAGCTCCCTTGCTGCGTATGCACCCCCACCTGACTGGTGAGCTGCACGTTGCTCGCCCGCTCGAAGACCATCACAAAATCTGAGCCTCCGAACTGGAAGTAGCCGAGCTCCTCGCCTTTGCGCAGGGTGACACCGACCTCGGCGGTGAGTACCACGGAGGAGACCTGCGACATACCGATCGGCAGGCAGGCGACGAGGCCAATGGGCGAGTCGATCACCACGAGCCCGCGGGTCTGCACGAACTGGTAGCCCGTTCCGTCGCGCGCGAGGATGACGTTCTCGTCCGATCCCGCCACTGGCGAGCGGCCCACCACGACGTCGAGGTACGCCTGCCCCTTCAGCACGCGCGCCTCCACCACTTTCCCGCGCACGGGTGTGTGCCAGCGGTGATAATCAAAGGTGTTGAGGAACGAGTGCGTGAAGATGCCGCCTTTGAAGCGATCCGCATACTCGCTCCCCTCGAGCAACTGATGAATGGACCAGAGCAGTCCTTTCAGGCTTATGCTGGGCTCCTGCACGCGAATGCGTGAGCGCTGGCTCACCTGCCACCATCCCACGAAGGTGGCGTCGCTCGGCGCGACGATCACTCGGTCGTCCTCTGGCGCGGCCACTGGGCGCATCCCCGGCTTGGTGTGCCGCGCGAAGAACTGATTGAAAGTGTGATAGCCACTCGGCGGCGGCATGTACTCGTCCCAATTGAATACCGGATCGGTGCGGAAGCTGTCTACCTCCGACGCCGACGCGGGGGTGTCGAGATACGCGCCCCAACTCTTCGCGAACTCCACGATCCATGCCGAGAGGGGCGAGAGGGGGAGTGCCTGACCGCCGGGGACCACGGGGCTCTGCAGCGACTTGAGCGGTTCTTGGTCCAAGAAGAAGTAGAACTTCACCTGATGGTCGTAGAGCATCTGAGAGTCGCCGCGTTCGCGCGGGGACCAGGTGACGAGTGCGTCCACGAAGGCGAGGTAGTCCTCGAGGTCCTGGATGTCTGCGATGGCCGCGATGCGGTGCTGCTGCGCCCGCTTGATGGCGAGGTCGAAGTCGTGCGCCCAACCATGCGCCTCGATCAGCGCCACGAGCTTTTGGACGATGTCATGCATGGGGCTCCTCTTCGCGCACTGTGGAGGGAATGTGGAGGGAATGTGGAGGGAATGTGGAGAGGCACCCGTGGCGCGGGCCATCCCTCGGGCGTGCGCGACGGGCTAGTCCTTTTAGGCGATATCCGCGATGCGGTAGCGGTACGATTCTTCAGCCATCCCCTTGGCCTGAACCCCGGTGCTGACCGTGTCCGTGAGTCCCATTCGCCGCCTCGTCGGCTGGATCGTCGGCGCGGTCGGCCTTGTCGCCCTCGGCGGCCTCATTTCGTTCTCGACCTTCGAGCGGCTGGAGGGCGCCGCCTCCGAGCGCCGGGCCTCGCGGATGCTCCTCTCAAAGGCGTCGGAGATGCTCGGGGAGTTGACGGACGCCGAGACCGCGATGCGAGGGTTCGTGGTTGTCGGCGATGAGCGGTTCCTAGAGCCGTACATGGCGGTGAAGGACGCGCTGGTGCTCGACCTCGACAGCCTCCGGCGGATGGTGACGATTCCGGCGTCGGCCGCACACCTCGCCGCGTTCGGGCCGCTTATGATTGAACGCCTGGCGCACGTCGATCGCGCGATCGCCCTGCGGCGCACGGGCGGGTTCGCGGCGGCGGCAGATGTCGTGCGCGACGGCGAGGGCAACCGCCTTATGAATGCGCTCCGCGGGGAGATGCGCGCGTTCGTCGCGATCGAGGAGTCCAATCAGCTCGAACTCGAGGCGGAGTTTCAGTGGGCGCTCGGCCGCCTCTTCGCGTTCATGGTGTTCATCAGTGGACTCGCCGTGTTCGCAGCGGGCGGCGCGGTGCTCTTCGCCTCACGTGAGGCGGCGCGGCGGGCGCAGGCCCAAAAACATCTGGAGACGCAGCGGCGGTTGGCACTGGAGGAGAAGACGAGTCGGGAGCTGTCAGCGACCAACGGGACGCTGCAGGTCAGCGAGGAGCGGCTCCGCGTGACGCTCGACTCCATCGGTGACGCGGTGGTCGCGACCGACTCGGAGGGTCGCGTCACCCAGATCAATCCGCTCGCCGCGCTCCTCAGCGGCTGGCCGCAAGCCGAGGCGCTGGGTCGCCATGTCGACCAGATCCTGACACTGGTGAACCAAGAGACGCGACAGCCGGCGCTCCTTCCGGTCGCGGAGACGCTCGCCAAGGGGACGCTGATGGGGCTTGCCAACCACACGGTGCTGATCTCGCGCGACGGGAGCGAGTGCCCGATTGCCGACAGTTGTGCACCGATCCGCGACCGCGACGGGCAGGTGGTGGGCGCGGTGCTCGTCTTCCGCGATGTGACGCGGGAGTACGCAGTGCAACAGGAGCTGCGCGACTCGAATGTGGCGCTCGAACTCGCGCGCATAGAGGCCGAGCGCGCCAACGTCGCCAAGTCCGACTTCCTCTCCAACATGAGCCACGAGATCCGCACGCCGATGAACGCGATCATCGGCATGTCGTACCTGGCGCTCAAGTCGGACCTTACGCCGCATCAGCGGGAGAACATCCGCACCATTCAGGAATCGGGGCGGCACCTGCTCGGGATCATCAACGACATCCTCGACATCTCAAAGATCGAAGCGGGGAAGCTCACGGTCGAATCGACCCCCTTTGCGGTCGATCAAGTGTTGGAGAACGTCGCCTCGCTGATTGCGGCCAAGGCAGGAGCGAAGGGACTTGAGCTCGTGTTCGATGTGGCCAAGGACGTCCCGCCGATGCTGGTGGGCGACCCGCTGCGGCTGGGCCAGATCCTCATCAACTACGGCAACAACGCGGTGAAGTTCACCGCGCACGGCGAGATCGCGGTGATGATTCGCGTGCAGGAGCGCACGGAGCACGACGTGCTGTTGCGCTATACGGTGCGTGACACGGGGATCGGGCT
>CAYUMN010000025.1:0-23749 GCA_964445835.1 uncultured Gemmatimonas sp. | reverse complement strand
GGTGAAGACCACCTTGGTGCCGTCGTTGTTGAAGGTGGCCGAGTGCCAGTAGGCGAAATTGGAGTCCGCGGCGGCATCGAGACGGACCGGGTTCACCGGATCCGAGATGTCGAGCAGGAGGCCGTGCCCTTCGCAGGCGCCGCCCGCCAAACCGAGGGCCGGATACACCGTGATGTCATGGCACTGCGATCCGGCGTTGACCGGGCCACCCGGCTCGGGCGCGCCGTCGAAAAAGCGATTGATGATGCTCTGCAGGCCGCTACGCAACGCCGCAGAGTCCGCGGCCGTCGGGGCGCCGCTGCCACCACGTGAGCGCACAATGGAGTCGAGCTGCACGCGAACAAAGTTGCCCCCCACGACAATCTCCGATCCCGACTGCGGATTCTTCGCGACGAAACCACCGGCGGCGCGCGCCGCGGCCGCGCGACGGGCTGCTTCGGCCTTGTCCGCTTCCGTCTCGCCGTGCTCTGGCGGCGACGTCAGGCCCGCGAAGATGTTGGCGCGGTTCACGATCGCGGCCGCGGCCGGGTTCGCCAGTGGCACCTTGATGATCTCAATGCGGAGGAGCGACGAATTCGGATTCGCGTTCGGCTCATCGCGCACGCAGCCCGCCATCTCAGTCGGGGAACGCACCGGCGCCGAACCCGACACATAGATGTAGACATTCGCCTTGTCCTTCGGGTCCTCGAGCACCGTGTGGGTGTGCGAGCCGCGGCAGGTCTGCACATTCGCCACGAGCTTCGGATCGGCGATGTTCGAGATATCGAACACGCGGACCCCGCGGAAGCGGACGTTGCTCACCGAGTCACGCACGCCGCCTGAGGCGCAGTCGGTGCGGCCGTTGAAGGCCTCCGACGACACGAACATCAGGTTGCGGTGGACCGACACGTCATTCTGCGACGCTGGGCAGACCACGGCCTTCACGAGCGTCGGCGACGCCGGGTTCGAGATGTCCCAGATCACCGGGCCGTTGTAGTTGCCCTGAATGACATAGTTGCCGGTGAAGGCGAGATCGGAATTCGTGATGCCAAGGAAGCCTTCGGGCGAGCGTGCGGTCCCGACGAGGCGCATGTTCGAGACAGCCTCGCCGGCGTTGAACAGACCGGCGGAGAGCCCGACGCGGGCGTCAGACATGCGATTGGCCGGCGCCGGGGGGGCGGCGGCGGGCGGCGTCGCGCACGCCGCCACAAAGGCGAGCGTCGCGAAGGACAGCGCCGTGACGGAGCGCGCTGGGCGGCGGCGATGAAGCACTACGGACATCAGGAATCCTCTGCGTGAAATGGAACCAGCATGGCTCGGAACAGCACGCCGATCACTGCGGCGGAATGCCACCGAGTTCGAGCAACATCTGCAACATGCGGCGAATCTCCGTGGACTGATCCACTTCGACGTCCGCCGCGAACTTGAAGATCGTTTCATCCTGCCCGCTGCCATTCTGCGAGAGGAGGTCGCGCACCATCAGCACCGCCCCCCGATGGTGCTGAATCATGTGACTGAGAAAAAGCGTGTCGAACTCTTCGCCGCGCGCGGCGTCAAGCGCCGAGAGTTGCGTGGCGCTCAGCATCCCGGGCATGCCGACGTGCCCGCCATGGCCCCCAGGCATCTCGTGGCCGGCGTGTCCGTCTGCCGGCATTCCCGTGACGGTCCCGGAACTGTCCACGGTCGGAGCTGCCTGGCGACGGTCGGCGAGCCACTTCTGCATCAGGGCGATCTCGTCCTGCTGCGCGTTGACGATGCGTGCGGTGAGACGCTGCACGGCCGGGCCCGCCCCGTGCGACGGGGCCCATCGTGAGATCAGGATCGCCTGCGCGTGGTGCTGGATCATCCCGCGCATGAAGGCGATGTCCCCGACCGTGTAGGGGTACCGAACGGAATCCGCGCGGGCACGCTCGATCCCGGTGGCCATCTGCGGACGCGGTCCGGTGGCGGGCGCGATGGGTGGACCCCCGACACGTCCCCCGACACAGGCCGAGAGTCCGAGGGCAATCGCAAAGAGAAGAGCTGGGAAAGTTCGCATCCGTTAACGATGGTTGGACACCCGGCCCAATGGGAGGGTTTGCCCGCTTCCGTACCGAAATTCCTCGGGGCTGGTTTCAGTCTGGTGACCTTTTCCGGCACAGTCCCCATATTCCAAGCCGCACCCTGCCCCTCACCCTGCCCTTCACCCTCACCGTCTCCGCCGATGCTGCCGCGCCGCGATCTCGACTTTCTCCTCTACGAACTCCTTGGCGTTGAGCAGCTGGCGGAGCGCCCCCGCTTCGATGGCCAGGGGCGCGAGGTCTACGACGCCGTGCTCGACACGGCCGCCGGAATCGCCAACGAGCACTACGCGCCGAACCGGAAGGCCAACGATCAGCAGGAGCCTGAGGTCAAGAATGGCGTGGTGGTCCTGCAGCCTGGGGTGAAGCCGGCGTGGGATGCCACCGCCGAGTCGGGGATCATCGCGTCCACCCAGGACGAGGCGCGCGGCGGAATGCAGCTGCCGCACGTGATTGCCTCCGCCGCCATCGCCCATCTCGAGGCCGGCAACATCGGCACCGCGAGCTACCCGATGCTCACCGCCGGGGCCTCCAACCTCATTGCCGAGTTCGCGAGCGAGGAGCAGAAGCAACACTGGCTCCCGCCCATGCTCACCGGGCGCTTCTCCGGGACCATGGCGCTCACCGAGCCCGATGCCGGCTCCGCGCTCGCCGATGTCCGCACGAAGGCCATCCCCGCTGGCGATGGCACGTACCACATCGAAGGGACGAAGATCTGGATCTCCGGGGGCGACCACGAACTCACGGAGAACATCGTGCACCTCGTGCTCGCCCGCATCGTCGGGGCCCCGGAGGGGGTGAAGGGCATCTCGCTCTTCATCGTCCCCAAGAAGCACGTCGGCGCCGATGGCGTGGTGGGCGCGTTCAACAACGTCACGCTCGCTGGCCTCATTCACAAAATGGGATGGCGCGGCACGACCTCCACGTTACTGAATTTCGGTGAGCAGGGGCCGTGCGTGGGCTTTCTCATTGGCGAGGCGAATCACGGCCTCGCCTACATGTTCCATATGATGAACGAGGCCCGCATTGGTGTTGGGCGCGCGGCCACGGCGATGGGCTACGAGGCCTTCCGCTACGCGGTCGACTACGCGCAGCAGCGCAAGCAGGGCCGTGTCCCGGGCGAAAAGGATCCGAAGAAGCCCCCCGTCGCCATCATCGAGCACGCCGATGTGCGTCGCATGCTGCTCATCGGGAAGTGCGCCGCCGAGGGCTCGATGCACCTGATTCTCGCCTGCTCGCGTCTCGTCGATGAACAACAGACCGGCCTCGACGCGGCCGCGCAGCAAAAGGCCACGCTCCTCCTCGAGGTCCTCACGCCGATCGCGAAGAGCTGGCCCTCCATCTATTGCCAGGACGGAATCTCCAACGCCTTGCAGGTGCTCGGCGGCTATGGCTATGCACGCGAGTATGATGTGGAACAGTTGTATCGCGACAACCGCCTGAATCAGCTCCACGAAGGGACCAACGGGATCCAAGCACTCGACCTGCTCGGCCGCAAAGTGACGCAGCAGAAGGGCGCGGCGTTTACGGCCTTGGTGCAGGAGATTGCCGGAACGATCAGTGAGGCGGAGCAGGCGGGAGGCGAGTTCGCTCCGATGGCGCAGGCGCTGCGTGCGGCGAGCGAGCGCATGGCCGCGGTGACACAGTCGCTCGTCGGGGTCATGATGGCCGACGCAGCGCGGGGCCTCTCCAACGCGACGGCCTACTTGGAGATGGTCTCGCGTGTCGTGTATGCCTGGCTCTGGCTCCGGCAGGCGATGGTCGCCGAACGGGCGCTGGCCGCGGGCGCGCAGGGCGGCGATGTCGCGTTCTACGAAGGGAAGCGGCAGGCCGCGCGTTTTTACTACGGGACCGAACTCCCGAAGCACGAGACCGACGCCGCGTTGCTGATGCGCAACGATGCGTCGGCATTCGACATGCAGGTCGCCTGGTTCTAGTGGTGCAGCCGGCGACCGGCGTGTTCGGTCAGAACGGCTTGTAGACCGCCATCAACGCCGCCGTCACCGCGAAGAGCGGAAGCGCGATCAACATTGGGCGCGCGGCGTTGGGCTTGCGGTACGGCAGCATCACGATCGCGGCCATCACGAGCCAGACGACGAGCTTGACCCAGAGCCAGCCGGGATAGGGGGCGCCGTGGGGGAAATTGATCCGCGCGAGGAGGCCGAAGCCGCCGAGCAGGATCAAGAAGGCCCCGGTGCCGTGCATCGCGATCAACAATCGTCGGGCGGCGTTGTCCGACTTCGTGCCCCCGTTCAGCGCGTGGACCGCAAATCCGCCCAACGCAACGAGGGCGAGGGCGATGCCGAGGATATGCACGATTTTATAGAAGGCGTACGGGAGCATGAGTCGAATCGGTTAAAGTCTGCGATGCGAACGACCGCGGTGCGCCTCCCGTTCCAGCCGCGGCGCCACGGCGGCGGTCAGGACTTCGGATCGGGTTCCTGGCCCGTAAGCAATCCGTACTGTGCGAGGCGGCGATACAGCGTCGCACGACCAATCCCTAGGCGCTGTGCCGCCAGCGAGACATTGCCCTCAAGCACACGCAATGCCTGTTCAATCGCGCGGCGCTCGAGGGTCTCGAGTGAGACAATCTCCTCTGGTTCGGCGCCTGGCGTGGTCACTGCGCTCCGCTCAACAATCCCCATCGCACGAAGCACGAGTTTTGGCGGCAGGGCCTCCACGCCGATCGCACCCAAACGCGAAGTGACGAGCGCACGTTGTACGACGTTCTCCAACTCGCGCACGTTCCCCGGCCAGTCGTACTGCATGAGGACGTCGAGCGCGTCACGATCGAAATCGCGCTCGGTGGTTCCCAACTCGCGGCGGTAGCGCCGCAGGAAGTGTCGGAGAAGCGAGGGGACGTCCTCGCGCCTCTCTCGGAGCGGCGGGAGTTCGAGCGGGAAGACCACCAGCCGGTAGTAGAGATCCTCACGGAACGTCCCCGCCGCAATCATCGCTTCGAGGTCGCGATGGGTCGCCGAGATGATTCGCACGTCCACCGGGAGGAGCGCGGTCCCGCCGACGCGTTGAATCTCGGACTCTTGGAGGACGCGCAGGAGGCGGGTCTGGGTCGAGAGGCTGAGCTCCCCGATCTCGTCAAGGAAAAGCGTCCCCCCCGTCGCTTGCTCGAAGCGGCCTCGATGCGTACCAATGGCTCCGGTAAATGCTCCCTTCTCGTGACCGAAGAGTTCGCTCTCCTGCAGACTCTCGGGAATCGCGCCGCAATTGAGCGCGACGAACGGACCCTTGGAGCGCGCGCCGTGATAGTGCAGCGCCTTCGCGACGAGTTCCTTGCCCGTGCCGCTCTCGCCGGCGATGAACACAGTGACGCGCGTCCTCAGCACCTGCTCCATCTGGTCATAGAGGCGCTGCATCTGCGGTGCCGCGCCAATGATTTCATCAAAGCGGTACGTCGCCAAGACTTCGCGCTCCAACTCCGCCACCCGCTCGGTCAGCGCGCGCTCGTGTCGCGCCCGTTCAAGCACCCGCACGAGTCGATCCGGGTCTACCGGCTTCACGAGGTAGTCGTACGGACGCTGCCGCATGATTTCTACCGCGCGCTCGACGCTTCCCTGCGCGGAGAGCACGATGACCGGCAACTCCGGATGTCGCTCTCGGACTTCCGTGAGCAACTCATCGCCGGTACGATCGGGGAGCACGAGGTCAAGGACCATGGCGACGGCACGCTCGGACTCGAGCATCCGGAGCGCCTCCCCCCCGGTGCGGGCAATCAGCACATGCCAGCCCGCTTCGCGCAGCACGACGCCGAGCAGGCGCTGCTGAATCGGATCGTCCTCAACGGCGACGACCGTTGGAGCGGTGGCGGGGAGTGTGTCGGACATTGTGGTGAGGTAAAGCTCGTGCTGACGCACGCACCGGGCAACTCCATGTCCCATTCTGGGACTGGCACAGGGACTGCATGGACGGGAGGTATGCCCAGAAAACTCGTCCAACTCGGTCCCCTCGCGGTTGACCGTATCACCACCGGTGAGGCGCTGTCCCGAATCGACGGCCTGCTCCGCGATGGCCGCGGCGGCTTCGTCGTGACGCCCAATGTCGATCATATCGTGCTGGCTCACCAAATACCTCGGCTGCGTGAGGCGTATCGGCGCGCTGCGCTGTCGCTGGCGGACGGCCAGCCCCTCCTCTGGATGTCGCGCGCGCTCGGGCGCCCGATTCCGGAGAAAATCTCCGGGTCGGACTTCATCTGGTCCCTTGCCGAACGTGCCGCTGAGCGCGACTGGGGTGTCTTCCTGTACGGCGCCTCCGAGGCGGTCTCTGTGGAGGCCGCAGCCGCGTTGGTGGCGCGCTATCGCACGCTCCGCATCGTGGGGCGCGATACGTCGGTGTGGCCGAACGCGCGTCCGCAGACGCTGATCGAGAAGATCAAGGAGTCTGGCGCCCACGTGGTCATCGTCGCGCTTGGCTGCCCCAAGCAGGAAGCGTGGATGCTCCAGCACGAGTTGGCGATCAGTCCCGCCGTCGCGTTCGGGCTCGGAGGCTCACTCGATTTCGTCGCCGGGCGGATTCCCCGTGCGCCGCGTTGGATGTCACGGAGCGGGTTGGAATGGAGCTACCGCCTCGCACGGGAGCCACGCCGAATGGCGCAGCGCTATCTCGTACGGGACCGCAAGATTATTCCGCTCTTCCTTCGGATGCTGGCTGACCGTGCCCTCGGCGCAGGCCGCCGCGCGGGGAGCGTCCCAGTATGAGCCGCGCCCTGTCCACTCGTCCCGCGATGAGACCGTCGCGCCATCGTGTCCTCATTGTTGGGACCGGCATCCTCGCGCGCACGACCGCCGATGATCTCCGTCAGCGCGACGACGTCGAGCTGCTCGGCGCCGTCCTGCTGACCGGTGAAGTCCCGCACCGCGCGCTCGACCTCCCAATCGTCGCCCACGTGGCCTCCTTGGGCAGCTGGTTGGAAGGTACGTACATCGACGAGATCTACCTCGCCGCCGATGTCGTGCGTCACCGCGCGGATCTGCAGGGCATCATCGCGCTCTGTGAGCGGTTCGGCGTTCCCTTCGCCGTCCCCGCGCATGGCTTCCGCATGCAGCGCGCGCTACCGGCCCTTCCGAGTCTCGCGCTCGACGGCTTTCTGCACTACGGCCAACTCACGCCGGCCCCGCGCGCGCGGGCCGCCAAGCGGACGCTCGACGTGATTGGCGCCAGTCTCGGACTTCTGGCGCTCGCGCCTCTCCTCGCGGCCGTCGCTATGGCCATCAAGCTCGACTCGACGGGACCGGTGCTCTTCCGACAAACGCGCGTCGGGCGGCACGGTCGTCCCTTCGGGATCCTGAAGTTCCGGTCGATGGGGAGCGATGCCGAGGCGCGGAAGGCCGCACTCGAATCGCGCAACGAGCATAAGGAAGGGCCGGTGTTCAAGATCGCGCATGACCCTCGCATCACGCGCGTGGGACGATTTATCCGCCGCACCAGCATCGATGAGCTCCCGCAGCTCTGGAATATCCTCATCGGCGAGATGTCGCTCGTCGGCCCGCGTCCCCCGATCCCTGCGGAGGTGCAGAAGTACGACAGCTGGCAGCGCCGTCGTCTCTCCGTCACACCGGGACTCACCGGAATCTGGCAGGTCTCCGGGCGCAACAACATCGGTTTCGACCAATGGATGCGCATGGACCTGCAGTACATCGACAACTGGTCGTTGCGCCTCGATCTCTCGTTGATTGGCCGCACGATTCCCGTCGTGTTCACTGGTCGGGGGGCGAGCTGAGATGCCCACCACTTGGCCTCCCCTGTGGCGTACCATAATGCAGAAGCTGCAGCGCGATCGCGCGCATTCCTGGCGCGTGCTCGCTCGGCGCGGTGGGCGCTACGCGTGGGAGCTCACGAGTGCGCGCATACGGCTCCGTGGCGTGACTCGCGTCGGGGCGCATGCGCGCACGCTCGGGCGTCCGAACATCGACAACCAGGGCACACTCGAGCTCGGCGCTCACGTCTTGCTGCGTTCGGTCAATGTCCCGGTCGAACTCGCCGTGGCGCCCGGCGCGTCGCTGACGATTGGAGACGGGTGTCGGCTGAACTATGGGGTTTCGATCGCCGCGACCTCCCGCGTGGAGATTGGAGCGCACGTGCGCCTCGGCCCCTACGTGACGATCGCCGACTCCGACTTTCATGATCTGCATCAGCGCGGTGTGCGACCGCCGTCCCAGGCGGTGCGCATCGCGGACCATGTGTGGATTGGCGGGAAGGCATCGATCCTCAAGGGCGTCACGATTGGCCGCGGTGCGGTGGTCGGGATTGGCGCCGTGGTCACGCGCGATGTGCCGGCATTTGCTATTGTCGCCGGGGTGCCGGCGCGCGTGATTGGCATGGTGGACAGCGAACGCTTCGTGCCGGAGCGGTTGCCATGACCGCCACCGCGTTCGAGGGGACGGCGGCCGCCACCCTGCGCACCGCGCGCGCGGCGTTGTTGGTCGCCGCATCACTCGTGGCGGGCGCGGCCTTCGCCGCGGTGGTGCGCGTGGCATTGCCGCGCGTGCTCGGACCGGCGGCCTATGGGAGCTATCGGTTGGCGGAGTCCGCCGCGGAATTGGTGTTGATCCTCCTCACGCTCGGTCTCGATACCACACTGCGTCGGGATGTCGCGCAGCGGCCGAGCGAGGCCGCGGACCGTTTGTGGGGCGTGGTACGCCTGCGCGCGCGCGCCGGCGTCGTGCTCGTGCTCCTCGGAGCACTTGCCCTCGCGCTCGGGGGTGCCTCGACGACGGTGCTTGGGCTCTTTGCGGCCTTCGCGGCCGCGCAGTTGGTGATGTCCATCAGCAACGCGCACACGGCGACGCTCCATGCGCTCGGTGATGCACGGTGGCCAGCGATGGTGACGGTGGGCGCCCGCGCCTCGTGGACCGTGCTCGCGCTTGTGGCGTTGTGGTGGAGCCGCGCGCCGCTGCTGGTGGCGGCGGCACTCGTGCTGGTGGAGACGTTTCGGCTGATCGTGATGCATCGCCGCAGTGCGCAACGCCATGGTGCGCCGCGGCGCGCGGCACGCGGGGTCCCGCGTGAGGCGTGGCGCGCGGCCGCCACGAGTCTGCCGATCTTCGTGAACTTCGTCGCGCATAGTCTGTATGCTCGACTCGGAATCTGGATCCTCGGGCTGCGCGCGCCGACACTCGAGATTGGCTGGTACGCGACCGCTGCGAATGTCGCCGGGGTCGCGCTGCTCGGCATGCCGCTGGTGACGTGGATCCTTCTTCCCGCGGCCGCGAGCGCTGGGGTCCGTGCCGCGGAGGAACGCGACGCCCTCGTGGCCGCCGCGCTGCGTGCGGCGCTGCTTATCGCGGTCCCGGGCGCGACCCTGCTCACCGTCATCGCGTCGCCGGTGATTGGCGTGCTGTTCGGCGCCGACTTCATGCCAGCGGTCCCGGTGCTCCAGCGGCTCGCGCCGACCATCGGACTCGCTTACGTCGCGACCATCGCCGCGGTCTCGCTTCTCGAACGGGGGCGTGAGCGACTCGTCGCGGCCATTTCCGTCGCAGGACTCGCGGCGAGTGTGATCCTCACGCTCGTGCTGGTGCAGGTCGCGGCGCCGGGTGAGGCCGCTGCCGCTGCGGCGATGGCCTCTCTTCTCACCGAAGTCGGCGTTACCATCGCGATGCTGGTGGTCGCCTGGCGTCCCTCGTGGACACGTCCGGTCGGGCGCACCGCGCTCGGCCTCGCCGCGGCTGCCGGCGCGCTCCTGGTCCTCGACCGCACCCTCGGGGCCGCATCCGTTGCGCCCGCGGCGCGCCTCGGGCTTCTCCTCCTCGCGACCCCGCTTCTGCTCACGGCGTTTCGCGCGATCGGCACCGCCGATCTGCGCTTCGTACGCGCCGTCCTCTCACGTCAGCCCGCCCATGCGTCCTAACGCGATCGCTCACGCGCTCCCCGCGCTTCTGCTCTCGTCCGCGCTCCTGCTCTCGGCCTGCGTCGGCCCCGGCGGCACGATTCGTCTCGCGCAGCTCACCCTCGCGTCGGCCGCGGCGCCGCAGGTCGCGTCGGTGATCGGCGCCGGCGATCTCGTCGCCGTGCGGGTGTGGAACTCCGAGCAGATGACCGCCCGTCAACGGGTGCGCCCCGACGGGACCATCTCGCTCTTCTTCCTGGACTCTCTCGTCGTGGCGGGGCGTAGCGCGGCGGAGGTCTCGGACGAGGTCGCGCGGCGACTCGAGGGGGTGCTGGTCGCGCCGCGCGTGAGCGTGGTGGTGGAGGAGTCGGCCGCGAGCGTGGTCACGATTGTCGGCGAAGTCGCACGTCCGGGGAGCTACCCGGTGCATCGGGCGCTGCGCGTGATTGATGCGCTCGCCTTGGCGGGAGGCCTGAACGAGTACGCCCGGCGCGACCAGATTCTGTTGCAACGCGGCGGGGCGCGCGCCGTGACGCTTCGAATCACCTTCCGTGAACTCCTCCGCGGCGCTGACCGCGCGGCCGGGCTCGAGGTTGGCCCCGGCGATGTGCTGATCGTCCGATGAACTGCCTGCGGTACCTCGTGCCGAATCGCGGACGCTTCGGCGCCATTCTCTCGGGGCTCCTGCTTTCGGCCTGCGCGTCGCACCTCACCACGGGAGGCGGCGCGCGCGTCGAACAACTCGCACCGACGGCAGGCCCGTCGCAGACGGGGCTGCGTGCAGAGGCGCGCGCGACACTCGCCGTTCCGCTCAGGCGCGGATCGCTCGCGGTGATGGCCGCACCCTCGGCGCTCCTCCCCATGAACGCCGCGACGACCGCGCGTGCGCAATTCCGCACCGGCGTTGTGCTCGCGGGCGACGTGCGCGCACGACTGCGCCCCGTCATCACGATGGCGCAGGAACAGGGGACCACGACGGCGAGCGAGATGCTCGCCGAGGATCCGAATGCGCCATCCTCGGTGCCGATCGATCCACGTCCGAACACGCCGACCCTCACGAGTCAGCGCCGGACCAGTGAGGCGACGCTCGAGTGGCAGCGGAGCGCGCGTCACGCGCTCAGCCTCGGCCTCTCGCTCGAGCGGAGCGCCGGGCGTGGTGCCAGTGCGGCCGCGTTGCCCTCCCTGCAGCGCGAGGTGCTCCGCCTGCAGAGCTCCTGGCGCGCGAATGGACGGACAACGTGGGGCTTTTCGGCCGCAGCGGAGCGCTCGGGGGTCGCGTCCGCGGTACCGTGGGCGACAATCACCGCCGAGACGCAGTGGACCCGTCGTCAGGCGCGCGGCCTTACGCTGGCGCTCGAGCTTGGGGGCGTCGCGTCGGAGGCGGGGGCCGCGTCTCGCATCGGCGCCCGGCTGCAGCGGGCAGCCGCGCCCTCGCGGATGGGCCTCGACCTCGTGCTGGCGCAGGGACCGGAGTTGGATCGGATCGACGGGTCGGTCCGGCCTCGGCAGCGCGTGCGCGTCTCATTCGAGACACCGCGTGTCTCGGCTGTCTCATTTCGGGGCGGCCTTCAGGCGTTCGCCGATCGCGGAGTGAAGACTCCCCGTCGCGCCGTGGGCTTCGATGTCGCTCTACAGCAACGACTTGGCGATACGTCTTCGCTCGAGATCAGCGTGGCACGGCTCCTGCTTTGGGAGGGACATGGAGCGGCCCGCGGCGAGACTCGCCTCAGTGCCGGACTCCGGATCCCTCAACCCGCGGGTCGGTGCAGAAGCTCCTGCTGATGTCCGTGCTGATTGCGACCTTCGCCATTCCGGCCGCCGTCCGCCGTCGAGACCACGGCACCGATTCATTCGCGCGCGTCGCACGCGCCTTCCTCGCCTTCGTCGGCCTCTACGTCCTCCTGCTCCTCTATGTCTATCCGCGTCTCAACTGATCGTCCCGCGCCGTGCGCCCTCATTGTTGAGGACTCGCCCGAGCAGCGGCAGTATCTGACCGCGGTCCTCATGATTGCGGGCTTCGACGTGACCGCGCTCTCCGACGGCGATCGCGCCGTGGAAGAGGCCGTACGGTTGCGACCGGCGCTGATCTGCCTCGATGTCGTGCTGCCGAACCTCGGGGGTCTCGAAATCTGCGAGCGCCTGCGGCAGACGCCGGAGACCGCGGGCATCCCCGTGATCATCACGTCGGGGCGCGGATCGGCACTTGATCGGGCTCAGGCCGAGATGGCGGGGGCGGACGAGGTCGTCGTGAAGCCGGTTGATCCCGTGCGGTTCGGCGTGATGGCGCACGCGCTGGTCGCGCGTCGCACAATCTCGGACGGCTGATCCGTGGCCCACGCCGACTTACTTCCGCTCGAGGCCATCCCGTGGCGCGGTGCGATGGCCCTGCTCGGTCGCGCCGTCCGGCGCCATTGGCTCGGCGCAATGCTCGTTGCGTTGCTCTTTCTCGGTGTCGCGGTCACCGCCGCGATTCTGCTGCCGCGCTCGTGGCAAGGGGAGACGCGGCTGCTCGTGCGGAAGGGGACGTCGGTCATGTCGGCGGTGACGGATCCGCGACGGGCGGTCGTGCCGGGCTTCGACCAGCCCGCACAGGCGGCGGTGGAACTCGCCCTCTCGCGCAGCGCGCTCGAATACATCGTGCGAGAGGCTCAACTCGTCGAGCACTTCAAGGCGCATCGTCCCGCGGTGATGCAGTGGGCGGATCGCGCCCGTCGCGCCGTCGCCGGCCCGATCGCTCCCGCCGATGAAGAGGACGCGCTGATTGGACTCCTGCAGGCGCGCTTGCAGGTGTCCTCCGGCGAGGAAGTCGTCCGGATGAAAGTGCAGTGGTGGGACGCCCAGGGCGTCGAGTTGATTCTCACGCATGCATTGCGCGCGTATCTCGCGGAGCGGCGGCGCTTTGACATCGAGTCGCTCGAGGAATCGCAGCGCATCCTCGTGAGCGCGGTCGACGCGATGCGGGTGCAGATGACTGAGCAGGTCGTCGCGTTCCAGCGCGCGCGCTCCCAAGTGATTGGCGGGCGCAGCGTGGTGGTGGAGCGTCGGCCCCCGACCTCCGCGCAGCTCGGCCAACTCCGCGATCGGCTCACCGAGCGCCGCAAGTATCGCGAGGAGCTCGAGCAGCAACGTCGCGCGCGCCTCGCGGGGCTCGAAGTGCAACTCGCGCAGCAGGTCGAGACCCTGGGTCCGTCCCACCCCGACCGCATGGTCACCGAGCGGGCCATTGCCGGACTCGGGAACGACGACGATGCCATTCGTCGCGCCCGCGTTGAGGAATCGCGCCTCACCGACGACTATCTGGCGGCCGGCGGATCGCTCGACATCATCGGCGATGGAATTGCCGCGGGCGAGCCGGTCGATCTCGCGGCGCTCCGTCCCGACGATGATCCCACCGTGATTGCGGCACGCGCGGAACTGCGCATTCGTGTCGACGGCTACCAGGACCTCACGATGCGTCTGGAGAACGCGCGACTCGAACTCGAGACGGCGCACGCCGCGCTCCCCTTTCGTTATGTCGTCACGCAGCCACCGGAGCGTCCGCGCAAGCCACTGGCGCCGAATGTCATGCTCATCGTGCTTGGCGGACTCATCACCGGCGTCGGGGCGGGCGTGCTGCTCGCGATTGCCCTCCGCGTACGCGCCGACGCCCGCGCGGCGGGCCACGGTGTGGCGGCGCATCTCGCCCAACTCGATCACGCCCCGGTGCTCGCATGATCACGCCGATTGACCGCATGCGGCTTCCCGCGATGCTCATTCCCCCGGCAATCGCGCTCTCGTTGGTGCTCGTCGCGGCGGGCACGGGCTTTGTTCCGCTCGCGCCGTTGCTGGGCGTCGCGGTCCTGAGTGCGCTCTGGGTCGCGCCGATGGAGCGGTCGGCCATCGTCTTCCTCTTCGTCGCGCTGCTGGTGGACAATCCCGGCGAACGCCCGATGGCAGATAAGTGGAGCTCGCCGCTCTTGCCGCCAGGCGAGCTGCTGTATCTGAACCTGCACAAGATCACCGGCATCGGCGCCTTGCGCTTCTCGCTGCTTGAGGTCGCCATCGCGGTGCTCCTGCTCTGCGTGCTGTACCGCAAGGGGCAGCGTGATCCCATCGATGACCCGCGCGCGCTCGGCGCGCTCCCCAATCCCGTTCGTCTCGCATTCGCCGTGTTCTTCGGCGCCATCCTGGCGCTCGAACTCTATGGGCTCGGGCGGGGCGGGGACTTCAAGAACTCACTCTGGCAGGTGCGGCAACTCTTCTGGCTTCCCGTGCTCGGGGTCGTTTTTGGACATGCGTTCAAGTCGATCGGGGCCCGTGTCTGGCTGCTCCGTATCGTGGTGACTGTCGCGGTCGTGCGCGGGTGTCTCGGCCTCTTCTATTACGTGTCGGTGGCGCGGCCGAGCGGGATCCGCCCCGAGTATGTCACGACGCATTCGGACTCGGTGCTCACGGTGGTGGCGATCCTCGTCGCGGCGATGGCCCTGATTGCGCGCCCGTCGTGGGGACACCTCGCGCTCAACGCACTGGCGCAGCCACTCCTCGTGGTGTCGCTGATCCTCAACGATCGGCGCATCGCCTTCGTGAGCCTCGGCGGCGGCGCCTTCGCGATGCTGCTCCTCGCGCCGCCAGAACTCAAGCGCGCCGTGCGGCGACTCGTGCTGCTCTCGATTCCACTCGTGCTCGTCTACGCCGCGGTTGGCTGGAACTCCAATGCCGCCGTCTTCCGTCCCGTCGGGATTGTGAAGTCGGTGGTCGAGCAGGACGACGCCTCCAGCCAGACCCGCGACATCGAGAATTTCAACCTCATTCGCACCCTCGCCATGCATCCCATCGTGGGCTCCGGCTTCGGACATGAATATCGCGAGGTCGTCATGGCGAATCGTGTCGACCAGATCTTCGCGCAGTATCGCTTCATCGCGCATAACAGCGTTCTTTGGCTCATCTCGCTGGGAGGATGGTTCGGCTTTGCCGCCGTATGGCTCGTCTTCCCGGTCGCCGTGCTCATTGCGTTGCGTGCCTTTAACGAGTCGAGCGAGCCGATTGATCGCACGGTTGCCTTCGGCGCGATCGCCTGCATCCTCGCCTTTATCATCCAGGCGTGGGGTGACATGGGACTGCAGAGCTGGATGGGGACGCTGCTGGTCGCCGCCTTTATGGGCGCGACCGGCGCCCTGTGGACCGCGCGCGAGCGCGACGCGGCCGAGGCGGTCGCATGCTAATCGTCTCCTGGTTGCTCTCGGTCGCGGCAGTGCCGGTATTACTTGCGGCGCTGTATCTGCTCGCCGCCTCGCTCTTGTCGCGACGCGCGTTGTCGCGACGCGCGTTGTCGCGACGCGGTCAGGCATCGCCGAAGCGCCGCTTCGTCATCGTCGTACCGGCGCACAATGAGGAGGTCGGTCTCCCGGCCACGTTGGAAAGCCTGCAGTCCATCGCGTGGCCACGCACGCACACTCGCATTCTTGTGGTCGCGGACAACTGCACCGATGCCACCGCCACCGCGGCGCGCGCGTTCGGCGCCGAAGTTCTCGAACGGACCAGCGCGCTGCATCGTGGGAAGGGCTACGCCCTCGCGGCAGCATTCACGCAGCTTGGTGCGGAACCCGGGCACGCGTGGGATGCGGTCGTCGTCATTGACGCGGACACCGATGTCGAACCGACGCTCCTCGAGGCGGCTGATGCACGTCTCGCTGATGGTGCTGCGGCGCTGCAGGCCGTCTACCTCTCCCGACGCGGGACCGCTCCGTTGCAGATCATCACGGAGATTGGCCTCTGGGCCTCGCACATGGTGCGTGGACGCGCCCGCGAGTCCCTTGGGCTGTCCGTCGGTCTCCGCGGCAACGGGATGATTCTCACGCGCGCCACGATTGCGCGCGTCCCGTACACGGCGTTTTCGGCGGTGGAGGATCTCGAGTACGGCATCCTGCTCGCGCAGGCCGGCATCCGCGTGGGGCTCGTTCCTGAGACCATCGTGCGCGGCGACATGCCGGCTGACGCGCGCGTCGCGAGCACGCAACGCGTCCGCTGGATTGGCGGCCGAGCTGCCGTCGTACGGCATCACTTGCTGCCGCTCCTCCGCGCCGGCATTCGTCAGCGCTCGGGACTCCTGCTCGACCTCGCGGCCGATCTCGCACTGCCGCCGCTGGCGCTCCTCGTCGCGGCGACCGCGCTCGGTCTCCCCCTCGCCTTCGTACTCGCGGGGTTCGGTCACCCCGTCCCCTTGGCACTCTGGGCGGCGGCGGGCAGCGCACTCGTGAGCCATGTGCTCGATGCCGCGCGAGGCGCCGGACTCGGAGCGGCACTCCCGAATGTCCTGCGCGTGCTGCCCGGTTACATCCTCGACAAAACCCGCACCACCATCCGCGCCATCGGCGCACCTACTCGAACCTGGGTGCGCACCGCGCGCGCCGGAGAACGCTCATGAACATCTTCTGGCGCGACGCGCTCGGACTCGCTCGTGCCGCCAAGCGCGTCGGCACCGCCCGCGACGCGAGGCGCATGCTGCGCACCGACGCCTTCTTCCTGCTCGCACTCTTTCGAGTGCGCGCGCTGGCGCTCCGATATCACATCCCGATTGTGAATCGCCTCCTCCGGCAGATCCAAATGATCCTCGGTGGCGTGGAACTCGGCAACGACATCACCCTCGGCGAAGGGGTCTACTTCATTCACTCGCTCGGCACCGTGGTCGGGAGCGGTGCGCGCATCGGCGCGCGCGTACGCTTGCTGGGCAACAACACCGTCGGTGCGGCCAGCGATGATGGCGCCCCAATCATCGAGGATGACGTCGAGATTGGCTGTGGCGCACGCATCCTCGGCCCCGTACGGATCGGCGCGCGCGCGGTCATTGGTGCGAACGCCGTCGTCCTCACGGACATCCCCGCTGATCACGTGGCGGTCGGTGCGCCCGCGCGCGCGTTCCCTAAGCGCGGTGCACGACACACGGCCACCGCCCGGCCGTGCTTCGCGCCCACCCCTACCATCGACGAACCCATCACCGGGCTCGGCTTTCATCCTCCCCTTCGGACTCTCGCATGAGCCATCCCATCGTGAGCGTCGTGATCGCCACGTTTGATCGCGCCCCTGCACTCCGTCGCCTGCTCGGCGATCTTGCGCGCCAGGCCATCGCGCCCCATGCCTTCGAAGTCATCGTCGTGGACGACGGCTCAGTCATGCCCGCAATCGCGGCCGTGGCGAACGTCCCGATGCCGGCGCATACCCGCTTCGTGCGTATCCCGAACAGCGGTCCCGGCGCCGCGCGGGATGCCGGCGCGCGGCAAGCGCGGGGCATTGTCCTCGTGTTCATTGACGACGACATGCGCGTCGCGCCTGATTTTCTCGCGGCGCATCTTGGCCATCATTGGTCCGGGGGACCGCATCGCGTGGTGCTCGGCAGCATCCATCCCGATCCGGCGCTCGCCGCCATGCCGCTCTTTGAGCGCTTTCACGCGCAGCAACTCGCCCGCTTCCAGCGCGAAACGCTGGCCGGGCGCCTGCAGCCGCGCGGCGTGCATCTCTGCACCGGGAATGTCTCGATGCGCTTGGCGGATTATCTCGCCGTCGGCGGCTTCGACACGACGCTCCGCCGATCGGAGGATCGCGATCTCGGTATCCGACTCGAGCAGCAGCGGTGCGCATTCGTGCTCGCGGCGGGCGCGGTGACAGTGCATGGCTCCGACCACCAGAGCGTCCGGGCCTGGCGGCGTCGGTCCGTCGCATGGGCGCGCGCGGACCTGCTCATTGCGCAACGGCATCCGACGGTCGCTGATGTGCATCCGTGGCGCTTCTGGTCGTTGATTGACCGACGCGCGCGGCCATTGGTGTCGCTCGCGCTCCTGCTGCCGAGTGTCGGAGGGCTGCTCGGAAGCGTCACGTACTTCGCGGCACGCGTGGCGGACGGACTCGGACAATCCTCGGCGGCGCTCAAGCTCACGACGCTGACCTATGCCTTCGATTATTTCCGCGGACTGCGTCTCGCCGCCGGCAGTTGGCGCGCCGTGCGCACCGCGAAGCGGGGCTCGGGCACCACGGCCGGCCAGCGCACGGGGCCTGCACTGGGGTTGTCGCCCGCAGTCGCGGCGCCCGTACTGTCGGCCCCCGCGCCGCATCGCTGGGCCAGCGTCGGTTACGCCATCCGCGCCGACCACGAGCAGCTCCGCGTATTGCGCCGGAAGTATCACGCCGACGACGTGCCAAGCGCCGCCCTCCTCGGACACTTGGTGCGAAAGATCGGATTCCAGATGCTCGCGATGTATCGCGTCATGCGTTGGGCGCACGCGCGGCGATTACCGCTCGTCGCCCCCATCCTTTCACGCCTCATCCGCCATCTGTACGCCGCCGAAATCAATTGGCAGACGCGCATTGCTCCAGGCATCGCCATCGTGCATGGCAATGGCATTGTGCTCGGGCATGGCGCAGAGATCGGCACCGGCTGCGTCCTCTTTCAGGGCGTCACGCTTGGGGAGGCTTTTGATCCGGAGACGGGCGTCGTCGGGGCTCCGCGGCTCGAGGCGAACGTGCATGTGGGACCGAACGCGGTGTTGATCGGGCCAATCACAATCGGGTCCGGGAGCAAAATCATGGCGGGTGCCGTCGTGACCACCAATGTCCCGGCGGGGAGTGTCGTCCGCGCGCCGGAGTCGCTCGTCAGTCCGCGGGCGACCATGGCCCGCTAGGTCGCGTGACGGACGCCGCGGCGCACGCCGCCAGCAACGCCGCGTGTGTTGCTGGCCATTCCGCGGCCAGCGTGTCCACATGCGCATGCGCCGATGCGACGTTCGCGGCGCGCGCGTCGCACTCGAGTCGATCCGCGCGCTCCGCGAAATCAGAGGCCCCGAGGAGCAGGGCCGTGCCGCGCATGCTGTGCGCGTCTCGCATGAGGGTCGCCGAATCCCCCGCGTCCGCGAGCGCGCGAAGCTGCGCAAACGTCGCGGGGAGTGACGCCGCGAAGCGCCCCAACAGTTCCGACGCTAAGTCCTGGCCGCCTGCTCCGGGGAGCCGAGCGAGCCTCGCAACATAGGAGGGATCGATCAGCCTCAGACCCGTACCGCCGTCCCGTTCGCGCACACCATCAGCATCCCGCCCGACTGGCCGACCGTGATGTTCTCGTAATCAAGGTCGACACCGACGATGGCATTCGCCCCGAGTTCGCGCGCCTGCTGCGTCATCTCCTCAATCGCGATGTCCTTGGCCTTGCGCAACTCCTGCTCATACGCGGCCGAGCGCCCGCCGACGATGTCGCGGATGCCCGCAAAGAAGTCGCGGAAGATGTTGGCCCCGAGAATCGCCTCGCCGCTGACGAGGCCGAGGTACTGCTGGACGGGCTTTCCTTCGAGTGCGCCGGTGGTGACGATGATCATGGCAGGGGCGGCAAGAGTGGGCGAGCGGATGCCCTAATAGTGCGGTACGGCGCGACCGATGGCAAAATGTCCGTCAGTGTAATCCCTCTTGACAGCGCCGGTGATTCGCGGCACACTCGGCGGTATCGCAGATTCCCACCTTTGATCGAGGCACCAATGCTCCGGAACACCCTTGCGGTTGCGCTGCTCGCAGTATCGCTGACGGCCTGCGGCGGCTCGCGCGCCCCAGCCAACACCTCCGGGTCGGGCACGAGCCAGTACACGCGGCAAGTGCAGGGCTACCTCGCGAATATGGCTACGGCGGCGGAGAAGCAGGGGTTCCGTCGCGTGACCGGCGGGCCGGTGTTCGGCAGCCTCGATGACGACGGCAAGTCCTCGCACAATATGACGGTCGTGGCCGGCGTGGAGTATGTGCTCTTCGGGGCGTGCGACAACGACTGCACCGACGTCGATTTGATCGTGTACGACGCGGGGGGGCGTGTCGTGAAGCGCGACATCCTCGCCGACGACAAGCCCGTGGTCCAGTTCTCGGCGGCACGTTCGGGGACGTATCGCATCGAAGTGGTGATGGCGGTGTGCAGCACGGAGCCCTGCCGCTACGGGCTTCAGCTGAACAGGAAGTAAGCGCGCCGAGTTGCGGCGGACACCGGGCGGCCCCGAACCTCGGGGCCGCCCGGTGTTGCACCAGACCTCAGGGTTTGCGGCGGAATGAGAAGGGCGGCGCGACCGCCCACGGATACAGCAATCCCCCCACCGCGATGGTCCCCGCCGCCGCAAGCAGGACGGCCGGCCGCTGCCAGATCACGAAGCCGATCATCCAGAGGCTCAGCGCCGAAAACACGAGCGGTGCCACGGGATACAGCGGCGTGCGGAACGGACGCGGGACTTCGGGCGCGATGCGACGCAACCGCATCAATCCGATCACCGCGAGCAGGTTGCACAGGTTGAGGACGATTCCCGCGTAGGCCAGCACCTGCTCGAATGAGGCCGTGATGATCAGGAGGGCGATCAGCGCCAGCTGCAGGCCGAGGGCGCGCCTCGGAACGCCATCGGCAGCGCGCTGCGCCAGCCATCGGAGCCCGGGAGAGCCCGCGCCGACCGCCTGTGTCACGCGTGAGCCGGCCATCAGGAAACTGGAGATCGTCGCCACCAGCACGAGGGCAATGACCCCGCTCATCACGCGGCCACCGATGGGGCCGAGGATGCGGGCGCCCGAGAGCGCCCCCACTTCAACCGTTCCACGCAGGGCATCGATCGGCACCGTCCGTAGGAAGACCCAGTGCAGGAGCAGATACAGCGCGGCGACCAACAGCACGGACCAAATGACCGCGCGTGGAATGGTCCGCTGTGGTTCGCGGATCTCGCCGGCCACATAGCCGATCGAGTTCCACCCCGTATAGGCATACACGACGTAGATGAGCGAGATCGCGAACGGCGCGGAGGCGATTTCGCCCCAGGCGGCGCCTGTGGGCCCGAACGGGAGCGGCTCCACGGGACCAATCGCGAGTCCCGTGACGATGAACCCGATGATCGTTACCACAGTGATCGCGGTCGTCGTGACCTGGAACACCCGGGCTCCGGACACGCGGGTCCAGTGGACGAGCGAGACCACCGTCAGCACCCCGACGGTGGCCGCCATCGGATTCACTGGGATCACGGCCGAGGCGTAGCGCCCGAAGGCAATTCCGGCAATCGCGATGGGCGCGGAAAATCCGGCGGTCATTGAGACGAATCCGCCGATAAATCCCAGCCGCGGGGACCAGGCCTTTCGTAAGTAGACGTACTCGCCGCCCGATTGCGGGTACATGGCCCCGAGCTCTGCGTAGCAGAGGGCCCCGGCGAGCGCGAGGCTTCCTCCCACGGCCCAGAGCATGAGGAGGGCGAAACCGCTGGAGAGCGACTGGACCTGAAAGCCGAGGCTGGTGAAGACCCCGGTCCCGACCATGTTGGAGACGAGCATCGCCACCGCGGTCGGGAGACCGAAGGTCGCGGCCGCCGCGAAGACGGGGGCGGGGTCCTTCTCGGGCGGTGTGGCGGAGTTCATGTCGGGTCAGCGCTCGGGAACGGCGGATGGCACCCCCCTTACTGTGGGATGTCCGGGAAATAGATTCTATGCGGGGCGAAGATATGGTCCGGTCCCGGCTACCGCTGGCTGGGGGCCGGTGTCGGGTGCTTTGTGATGGCGAATCGTCACTTGGCACTCCCCAAAATCGTGTCATGGTGCCATTGTTTACTGGATTCCGTGCTGGCAAAAAACATAGGAGACGACATGCGACACCTCGTGAGGGCTGCGTTGGCCCTTTCCCTGATGGTCCCGGCAGTGGCAACGGCGCAGGAGCCGGGCACCGTTGATGCTGGTCTCTTCGGGCGCTACTCGCTCATGGACAAGAATGTCTCTCCGGACGCGGCCATGTCGCTCGGCGGACGATTCGGCATCTTCGCCATGAAGAATGTCGCCGTCGAGTTGGAGTACGCGGCGGGTGCGACGTCGGGCGATCCGAAGACGGATCTGTTCCCGACGTACGTGCGCATGGCGTACTTCTACCAGTTCGCGAACAAGTGGCAGGGCATCGTCGGCGGTGGCTGGGTGCATGATCGCACCCGCCCGGGCCAGACCGGCCCGGCCTTCAACGATGACGGCATCCACCTGCTCCTCGGCGGCCAGCGTGCCCTCGGGTCGCGCATGGCGCTTCGCATGGACGCGGTCGTGGACTACCTCTCGAGCCCGATCGGCGAGACGGCAGCCGATGACATCTCGAACATGAATATCCATCTGCAAGCGGGCCTCAACTGGCGGTTTGCGCCGCCGCCGCCGCCGGCCCCGCCGGTCGCAGACTCGGATCGCGATGGCGTGCCGGACTCGGCTGACGCCTGCGCGAGCACTGCTGCTGGCGAGTATGTCGATGGCCGCGGTTGCATCCCGGCCAAGGACAGCGACAACGACGGCGTCTTCGACGCGAATGATCGCTGTGCCAACACCGCGGCTGGCGTGATGGTTGACGGTTCAGGTTGCCAGCCGGACACCGATCGTGACGGCGTGCTCGACGTCGATGACCGTTGCCCGAATACCCCCTCGGGAACCCGCGTGACGACCACGGGCTGCCCGGTGGACAGCGACGGCGACGGCGTGCTCGATGTCAACGACCGCTGCCCGAACACACCGGCCGGAGTCCGCGTCAACGAGACCGGCTGCGCGCCGGACGCCGATGGCGATGGCGTGCCTGATGCGGTCGACGGCTGCGCGAACACCGTCCGCGGTGCGACGGTCGATGCGCGTGGTTGCGTCCCCGTCTTCACGGCTGGCGCGACGAACATTGTGCTCGAAGGCGTGACCTTCGCGACGGGACGTGCGACGCTCACTGGTAACTCGTCGGCGATTCTGGATCGCGTCGCGGAGTCACTTGTTGCGAATCCGGAACTCAACCTCGAAGTGCAGGGCCACACCGACAACACGGGCTCGCTCGTGAACAACACCCGCATCTCGCAGCAGCGTGCAGATGCCGTCCGCACGTATCTCATCTCGAAGGGTGTCGCGGCGAGCCGCCTGACCGCGAAGGGCTATGGTCCGACGCAGCCGAAGACGGTGAACACGACGCCGGAAGGTCGTGCGGAGAACCGTCGCGTTGAACTGAAGCGCACCAACTAAGGCTCCACTCGTTGCAGACCGAACGCCGCCCGGGCTCAGCCCGGGCGGCGTTCGTGTTTCTGCGCCCGAACAGACCTCGGCAAAGTTCCCCATCACGGTGTGACGGGACGCACACGGGGAGACGCGGGACCGGTGTATCGTCACTTCATCGGTCGCGTTACACCGCGCTTATATCCCCGTCACGGAGTTAACAGATGTTGCATTCCATCGTCCGATCCTGGCGTCCCATCGTGGCGCTCTCGGCTCTTGCGCTCTCGGCCTGCGATTCCTCCACGGGCGGGGGGACGAGCACAGCCGTTCGCCTATCGGCCCCTGCCGTCGTGGGACAAAGCACCGTGGCCGGTGCGGGCCTCTCCATCGCCGGTTCCAACGGCACGCTCGTGATCACGGATGTGAAGATGATCGTCAACGAGTTCGAGCTACGCCGCGCGGCGGTCGTCGACTGCGACGACGATGATTCGTCCGGCCCCGGTAGCTGCGGATCGTTCGAGACCAACTACTTCGTGGCCGACGTGCCGCTAGGCACCGGGAGCGTGACCGTCGCGAACGATCGGATCCCATCAGGGTCGTACGTGGAAATGGAGTTCGAGGTCAAGGATCTCGAGGTGGATCTCGGTGATGCCGATGACGCCGCCGACGCCGCCCGCATCAACGCGCTGCTCACCCAACTCCGCACGACCCACCCGAACTGGCCGGTCGGCGCCTCGATGCGCATTGAAGGCACCTTCACGCCCACCGGCGGCGTAGCCCAGCCTTTCGTGGCCTACTTCGACGCCGAGATCGAAGTCGAGAAGCTCTTCTTGGTTCCGCTGGTGATTGACGACACCTCCGCCGGCCTCACCATTGACCTGCGGCTCGACCTCTGGTTCAAGAACGCGGACGGCAC
>CAYUMN010000024.1:21899-25115 GCA_964445835.1 uncultured Gemmatimonas sp. | reverse complement strand
GGATGGCAATCGTACTCTCGACCGACGGCTCGCCCACGAAGACGGGCTGGAAGCGGCGCTCGAGCGCCGGATCCTTCTCGACATGCTTGCGATACTCGTCGAGCGTGGTCGCCCCAACGACACGAAGCTCGCCGCGGGCCAGCATGGGCTTCAGCATGTTGCCGGCGTCCATCGAGCCCTCGGCCTTCCCGGCGCCGACCAGCGTATGCAACTCGTCGATGAACACGACGAACTTGCCTTCGCTGGAGACGATCTCCTTGAGCACCGCCTTCAGGCGCTCCTCGAACTCGCCGCGGAACTTCGCGCCCGCGATGAGGGCCCCGAGGTCGAGCGACACGAGCCGCTTGTTGCGTAACGACTCGGGCACGTCGCCATTCACGATGCGCTGCGCGAGGCCTTCGGCGATTGCCGTCTTGCCGACCCCCGGCTCGCCGATCAACACAGGATTGTTCTTGGTCCGACGCGAGAGCACTTGCATCACGCGACGTACTTCCTCGTCGCGTCCAATCACCGGGTCGAGCTTTCCCTTGCGCGCATCCTCGGTGAGGTCGCGCGTGTACTTGGCCAGCGCCTGGTACTGGTTCTCCGGCGTCTGATCGGTCACGCGGTGCGAGCCGCGCACGGACTGCAGCGCCTCAAGGAGTCCTTCCTTGGTGACGCGCTGCCCCTTGAGGAGATTCGCGCTCTCCGATCCCTTGGTGGTCGCGAGGCCCACCAACAGATGCTCGACCGACACATACTCATCGCCGAGCTTCTTGGCCTCGGCCTCGGCGGTATCGAGGACGACGCTGACTTCGCGCGCCAGCGTCGGCTGGGCATCGCTCTGCTTGGGATAGCGCCCGATCTCACGCTCGACCGCCTCGGTCAGCGCGGGAATCTGCACGCCGAGCTTCTGGAGAATCGGCACCACGATGCCTTCGTCCTGTTGCAGCAGCGCGAGCAGGAGATGGCTGTCGTGCACCTGCGGATTGCCGGCCTGGCGCGCGCGCGTGACGGCGTCAGTGATGGCTTCGCTGGACTTGACGGTCAGACGATCTGGATTGAGCACGGCACACGAAGGCTGGAGGACGAACGGTGAAGGAGCGCGCAGTCGCGGGCCGCCTTCGCACGCTTCCTATCGCTCGCAATCCCTACGCCTTTCAAGCTATGCCGTTTCAGCGGAATGCGGGGCCATTCGGCTGCAGTGACCCGCCAGTTCGGCCGCCCGCAAGACGGCGCTGTCAGGGATGCTCTGGGACAGCTGGGAAGGTCCGGCCCTCGTCGGAGCGCCGAGAGATCCCGCGGCGGTCGCACCACTCCAGCAAAGGAATGAGGTATTTTCGGCTGATGCCGAGCAGCTCGCGGAGCTCGGCGGGAGAGTACCGAGTGCCTGGCGCCGTGCCCTCGCGGAGCGCGGCGAGAAGCGTTCGCACCGCAGCGGTCGCGAACCAGCGATCCAGCGCAATGGGCACTGCCGTGCCCTCTCGCTCGAGCAGCTTGAGCAGTGCGGGCACGTCCGGTCCGTGGGCGGCCTGCAGCTCCGCGACGCTCGGGGGTTCGGCACCGGCGCGCTCCAGTGCCGCGAGCACGGCCGCACGGCGGTCGCCGGCTCCTCCCGCCACAGCCGGATCCCACCCGGGAATCCGGAGCGCCGCCCCGGCGATCTCCAGCAGGCCTGCGCGCTCCGCGCGACGAATCACTTCATCGGCCAACGCGATGCTCGGCGTGAGCGCAGCCCGCGCCGTTTGCAGATCGAGACCCGGGGCAAGTGGCGCGTCCTGATGGGCGCGCGAAATAAGCGTGAGCAGTTGCGTGCGCATCGCATCGAGGACGGCACTCTCGACGAGCCGATCACCGACGCGGGCCGTGCCCTTGGTGAGCTTCAAGAGCTTCTCGAGCTCCGGCGGGCGGAGGCCCAAGCGCAGCGGGAGCGCGTTGACGTCGATTCCCGCTGCCCCGGCCTCAACGAGCATCCACTGCAAACGTTCACGCGGTTCTGCGTGCGTCGAAGGCCATGGCCGCGCGCGCGGCGTGATGGGCAACGGGTCGGTGACGGTGCCGCCGCCAATGGTCGTGTGCGGCGAACCTCCGCGCAACACGAAGCGATCGCCCGCGCGGAGCACCATCGGCGCGTCGAGCACAATGCGTGCGGCCGCAACACGCCCGGGCGCGAGCGTTCCCCCCGCCACCACAAGGCGTGCTCCACATTCCGCTGTCCCCACATGGAATCGCATCCGGCTGCGCACACCAATGGGCGAGGTCTCGGGGACCAAGGCGACGTCGGCGCGCAACACGCGCGTCGCGTGCCATGGCTCACTCGCGTGCACGAGCACACTGCCGGAGGGGATCTCGTCGCGCTCCACCCCCACCAAGGCCACGGCGAGCCGCGCACCGGGAAGCGAACGGTCGGCCGCGAGTCCATGCGATTCCAATCCCCGTACCCGCGCCATACGACCGCTCGGCATAATGCGAATCGTGTCACCGACCGCCACCGACCCACTCCACGCCGTGCCCGTCACCACAGTGCCCGCGCCGGCAACGGAGAACACGCGGTCGACCGGAAGTCGCCAGGCCTCTCCAACCTCTCGCGGAGGCGTTGCGCGCAGGATAGTCGTGAGTCGCTCGCGCAGTGCCTCGATGCCGTCGCCCGTCTTCGCGGAGACGGAAAGCATCGGTGCGCCCGAGAGTGCGCTTCCCTCAAGCAACGCGTCGACGTCCATCGCCACGAGCGCGCGCAGGTCGGCATCAGCGAGATCGCTCTTGGTGAGTGCGACCACGGCGCGCGTGACGCCGAGCAGCTGCAGGATGCCGACATGTTCGCGTGTTTGCGGCATCACGCCTTCGTCCGCGGCGATCACAATCAGCGCGCAATCGATCCCCGAGGCCCCGGCGAGCATCGTGCGCACAAAGGCTTCATGTCCCGGGACATCCACAACGCCCACCGTGCCGACGCCCGGCAAGGTCAACGGCGCGAAACCAAGGGCGATCGTGATACCTCGACGCTTCTCCTCCGGCAGTCGATCGGTGTCGACGCCCGTGAGCGCCCGCACGAGTGCGGTCTTGCCATGATCAATATGGCCGGCGGTCCCAATGATCATGCGCGCCCGCTCCGGCGTTCACGCATCGAGCTTCTCCCAAGCCTGAAAGGCGCGCATCGCGCGCCCATCGGCGAGATGTTCCTCAAGGAACTCGCGCAGCAGCCGCTGGTGCGCGCGCGCGGTTTGACTGTCGGCAATA
>CAYUMN010000024.1:0-21889 GCA_964445835.1 uncultured Gemmatimonas sp. | reverse complement strand
GCGCGCGCCGACGCGGGCAGGGCACGGGCGCCAGGCACCAAGGCGCGGCACGAGGCGCAGACCGACCCGCCAGCGCGGTGGGCGAATCGCACCTCCTCTTCAGGGGCGATGGCGCGCTGACAGAGTGCACAGGACTCCAACTCGGGCGCGAAGCCCAACTCCGCCACGATCCGCCATCCCGCCGAGAGCGCGGCCGCGGGGACGTCATCATCGACGGCCACTTCGAGGGCCTCAAGCCCGCGCAGGAGCGCGTCGTGCACCCCCTCGCCGGCCTCGGTGCCGAATCGCAAGCACAACTCACCGAGCGCCGAGGCCGCACCGAAGCGTCGGAGCGATCCCGCGAGAGCGGGCCGCCCGCGCGTGGCATCGAATGCGGTCAGCGTGTGCAGGTCCCGGCTCGGATGCATCACCACCTGCGCGGCGCCGCTCGTGAAGAGATCAAGCCCTTGCCCGAACCGGCTCTTGGGACGCCGCGCGCCGCGCGCGATGACCGAGATGACCCCAGAATCCCGCGTGGCGAGCCGCACAATGCGGCTCGTCTCACGGTACTCGAACGAATGCAGGACGATCGCGGCAGTCTCGGTCACCGCTCCAATCTAAGTCCCGCGTACAGGATACGACCCGGGCTCGCGAAGCCCGCCACCTGCTGGTAGCGCACGTCGCCCACATTCTCCGCCCGCAAGATGAGGCGCGCACCGGTACCGAGGCGTGAGGGGAGCCGCAGGTCGGCGGCGAGATCGATCGTGGTGAACGGATCGAGCACGACGATCGTCGCGGGGTACGTGGCGAAGTCGCGATCCTCGCGATCTCCCGTGCGCACGGCGGCGGCCGTCAAGGTCCCGACTCCCGCGAACGTACGACGGAGTTGCACCGTGGTCACCTGCTCCGGACGACGCAGCAGTCGGCCGCCATTCACGAAGTTCGCCGTCGCCGTCGTGTCGAAGCCGGCCGTGACGACCCGCGTATCGGTCCACGTGTGTCCCACGGTGGCGGAGACACCGAGCAGCGAGGGCAGCGTGGCCTCGAACTCGACGCCACCCGCGTTGGCCGCGGCGATATTCTCGTAGTTCGGATCGCCGAACGGCACGGCGCCATTGTACTGAATGAGATTCTTGAAACGCTGCGTGAAGCCCGTCACGTTCAGTGACGCGCCGAGCGGCAACGCGACTTCGATACCGAGGTCCGCAGAACGCGACGTCTCAGGGCGAAGATCCCGGTTCCCGACTGTGAATCCACCCGCGAAGTTCTCAAAGAAGTTCGGCGCCTTGAATCCGCTCCCCGCCGATCCCCGGAGCCTGAGCGCCGACGAGAGACGCCAGCCCGCGCCAAGTCGCATGGTCTGGAACGACCCGAAGGCCGAGTTCTCGTCGAGGCGGCCACCAAGCGTATAGGTGAGCGCACCGCGCTCCCCATGCGCCTGCGCGTAGAGGGCGCGATTCTCGCGCGCCGCCCGCAAGGCATCGGGAAAGTCGCCGAACGAACTCTGACTCACTGAGGTCGTGCGCTCTTGGTCGCGCGCCCACTCCGCGCCGATCGTCACGAACTGCGCCGTGCCCAAGCGCACCGTCGTGCGCGTATCGGCCAGGCGACGCTTCACCGCCCCGCGGGCGAAGTAGCCGTAGAACCCGAGCGTATCGCCCGGCGTGTCCGAGCCGTCATTGGTGCGTGGCAGGAGGTCCATCGCCGTGAACTGCGCGCGCGTCTCAAGGCGCGCGGTCCACTTGTGACCCACGTCGAGACCCGCCATCGCCCGATGCTCCGTGCGCTCGGCGTTGCGATCCTCAATGGCGCCCGCGCCGCCGGTCGGGTACTGGTACATCGAGCTGTTGTAGCGCGACGTGAGACGGAGATCGGTGCGTGCGCTCGGCGCGAAGGTCAATGCGCCACTGATGCCATCGTTGCGATACGCGTTGTTGAACGCGAGCACGCCGTCGGTGGCATGACGGTCCGCCTGCAGGGACCAGCCGAGCGCCCCCACGCTTCCGCTGCCGCCGAGTGATCCGCGGAGCGCGTTGAAGGAACCAGCCCCGACCTCGCTCCGCAGACGCGTCGGTCCGCCGCCGTTGCGCGTGAAGATCTGGATCACGCCGGCCAAGGCCTCCGATCCGTAGAGCACGCTCGACGGTCCACGGACGACCTCAATGCGCTCGACATCGTCGAGCGTCAGTCGCCCGAGATCGAGCGTGCCCCCCGGTTCGTTGAGCGGAACGCCATCGATAAGGACGCGCACGTAGTTGCCCTGACCGCCGCGCATGAACACCGTCTGCTGCGAACCGAACGAGGACGAACGCGCCATCGCAATGCCGGGCACACGCCGCAGCGCATCGCCGACGTGCGTGAGGCCCTCGGAGCGAAGCGCCGCCCCCTGCAGCACCGTGACCGTCGCCGTCTGCGCATCGGCGGCCGTCGGGATGCGGGTGGACGTGATGATGTTCGGCGCCAGCACGGCCGTGTCGGGGAGGGACTGTTGGGCGCCAAGCGGCGTGGCGAGCAGCGCGAGAATCGTGAGCGTACGCATTCGGATCAGTGAGTGAGGGAAGAGTGGAACGAACATCAGGAGTGCGCTACCGACTGCCACGGCCGCGGAGCGGCACGAGCACGGGAGCGCCAACGGCGGGATCGCGCGAGACGACGAGGGGCCATTCGTAGACGCGCTCGAGGATCTCGCCGCGCATCACATCGCCTGGCGGACCATCAGCGGCGACGCGCCCCCGGTGCAACAACACGATGTGATCGGCGAAGCGGGCGACGAGGTTCAACTGGTGGCTCACGAGGAGGATCGCCTGCCCCTCGCGCGCGAGGGCGTCGAGGAGTTCGAACACGGCCATCTCGTGCGCGACATCGAGGAAGGTCGTCGGTTCGTCGAGCACGAGTGCGGCGCCTCCCTGTGCGAGGGCACGCGCGATGCGCACGCGTTGCCACTCGCCACCAGAGAGCGCCTCGGTCGTGCGGTCAACGAACATGCCGACGTCCGCGCGGGCGATGGCGTTGGCGATCGCCGCGCGGTCCTCGGCACTGCGACCGGCAAAGGGACCGCCATGCGGATGCCGTCCCAGGGCGATGTAGTCGCGCACGGAGATCGGGAACACCGGTTCTTCGCGTTGCGGCACCACCGCCATCCGTCTGGCGACGAGGCGACGATCCATTGCTGCGAGCGGCGCGCCGTCGAGCGTGAGCGTGCCCGCCTCGATCGGCATCCGTCCGAGCAGCGCGCGCACTAATGTGCTCTTGCCGCTGCCGTTGGGGCCGACGACCGCGGTGATGCGGCCCGCCATCGCGTCGAGCGACACGCCGTCGACGGCGAGCGCGGCCGCGGCGGGATAGCGGAGTCGCACCTCGGTGAACCGGATCACTTCAGCCCCCGCAGGCGCCAGAGGAAGAAGGGCACGCCGATCAGCGCCGTCACCGCGCCGA
The DNA here is from genome assembly GCA_964445835.1 of uncultured Gemmatimonas sp. Taxonomy (GTDB): domain Bacteria; phylum Gemmatimonadota; class Gemmatimonadetes; order Gemmatimonadales; family Gemmatimonadaceae; genus Pseudogemmatithrix. The sequence goes on along the minus strand of CAYUMN010000024.1, from coordinate 18,475 downwards.
GGGGGAGTTCGGCGGGGCGGAGCACGGTGCGCGCCGCGAGATCGGCGAAGACCACCAGTGCGGCACCGGCGAGTGCGGATGCAACGATCGCTTCGCGCGTGTTGCGTGCGCCCAGAGCGCGCGCGATAGCCGGCACGATCAATCCCACAAATCCGATCAGCCCCGCCCCCGCCACCGTGGCCGCCGCAAGCAGCGAGGCGGCGAAATAAATGCGGCGCGTCACGCGTTCGACGGGCAATCCGAGCGAGGCAGCCGCATCCTCGCCAAGCGCGAGGACGTCAACGTCACGCGCCCAAAGGACCAGGAGCGCGATGCCGAACGCGACGTAGGCGGCCACCCACCGCACCGAGCGCCACTGCGCGTCACCGAGCGAGCCCATCATCCACCAGAGCGCGCCGCGCACCGAGTTCTCCGGCGCCGTGGCGAGCCCGACCATAATGGCGGCCGTACAGAACGCACCGACCACAACGCCGGCCATCAGGAGCACCCGGGGATCGGCATGGCCACTCACGGCACGCGCGACCAGCAGCACGACCAACACCGCCAGCGCCGCGCCAACGAATGCCGCAATCGGGAGCAGCAGTGGCGAGGCAAAGCCGAGCGTCACGGCGAGCACCGCACCCGCCGCCGCGCCGCCGGACACGCCCAGCAGATACGGCTCCGCCAACGGATTGCGCAGCGTCGCCTGCAGCGCGGTGCCACTCACCGCGAGTCCCGCCCCGACGGCGAGGCCGAGCGCGATTCTTGGCAGTCGCAGATTGCGGACAATGGCGACCTGCGTGGCATCCCCCTGCCCGAACAACGCAGCCCACACCTCGCCCAGTGGCATCGGCACGGCGCCACCGGCCACGCCGGCGAGCACCGCCACGACGACGGTGCCGACCAGCAGGAGCCAATGCTTCGAGGTCATCGCTCAGCGCTTCAAGGAATCGACAAGCACGCGACGCAGGAAGCGTGCGGCTTCCCCCATGCGGATGCCTGGCCGACCGACGATCGCCGTATCGATCACAAGCACGCGCCCTTCGCGCACCGCGCGCACGGTCTGCCAGTTCGGTGAGGTGCGAATACGTTCGGCGCCATTCGGCCCCGCGAGCACCACATCGGGATCGCGGCGGGCGATTTCTTCCATCGATACCTGTGGCGAGGCGAGCGCGGCGTCCTCGAACACATTGTGCGCGCCGGCGATGTTGAGAAGCTCGCTCAGGTAGCTGCCGCCGCCGATGGTCAGGAGCGGCGCATCCCAAATATGCCAGTACGCGGTGAGGGAGTCGGCGGGACGCGGCAGCGCACGCACCGCGGCGAGCGAGGCCGCCACCGTATCGGCGATCACGCGGCCGATCGCGTCCGTACCGAGTGCCGCGGCGATAATGGGAATCACGCGTTGCAGATCGGCGATCTTGTCGGTCCGATGCGTGAGCGTCATCACGCCGGCCGCACGCAACTGCTGCACCGCGAGCCGGTTCGACTCACTCGCATAGAGCAACACGAGGTCAGGGCGTTGCCCGAGCACGGCCTCGACATTCGGTCCCATGCCATTCCCGACATCGGTCACGGCCTTCGCGGCCTCGGGATACAGGTCCCAACTCGTGCGCCCGACCAATCGCTCGCCGGCGCCCAACGCGAAGAGCAACTCGGTCGTGACGGGGTTGAGGGACACCACGCGGAGCGCTGGTGCCGCGAGACGGAGCGTATCGCCGAAGTCGTCGACCGTGACGTTGCCGGAGACCGGCGCGGGCGCGGGGGCGCAGGCGGCACCAACGAGCATCGCACCACCGAGTGCTATCCCGATGGCAATGCGACGCACGTGCATCGTACCGTCGGCCGCCACACCAGTCGCCGTGCGACGCACGTGCTGCGCGAGGCGCTCCGGCAGCAACGATGCGGATCGCAGTGCAAATGGATTTCGACGAACAAGGTCCGACATCAGAACGGGCTCCTTCCCTTTCAGGAAGAAGCCCGGATGCACGTCAGCACCCCCGCGAACGAATGTCGGAGAATACCTGACGCCACGGACCCTCCCCCGAGGATGTGTAGTGGCGCGAACGAGGGTCGTCTCCTGGCTCCGGGCCGATCGACTCGCCTTCCCAAATCCCGCAGGATTCAGTGGCTTGGTTGAGTCGAGCGTGTGCTACTGCCCGTTACAGTGGCGGGGCCGCGCCGGTTTCTCACCGGCTTCCGTGTCCCTCGTTCGCCTTTCGATTGTGCGAGAAGCTTACGACAAGCCGTCCCGCTTGGCAAGCGCAGCGCTCAAGCGCCCCTTCAGCTGCGCCCGCTGGAGGTAATGTTCGCCCCGCTGTTGCTCGCTCGGCTCCGCGATCCGCGCGTGGGCTTCGTCGAGCGCCGCAATCTCGAGCGCCAGCGATTCCGGGTCCGTGGTCCGCCGCTTCGCGAACGCCTGCGGTCCCCGTCGCAGGAAGGTCATCCCGAGCCCGAGCAGCATCGCCGCGCCGATCGCCGTGACGACCAGTGCGATACGGATGGAGCCCGTCCCGTCCTGCGCCCCCGGCATCGTCACTTCGATCACCGCCGGTGGCTTGGTGTTCTCGCCGAGATACCGCTTGAACGGACGCCCGTCGACCTGCACCGGATCCACCTCGACGATCTCGCCACCGATGGCCGTCCCGCGCGGGTCCTCGAGGAGCACTTCCATCACTGGCACATCGGTCTCGATATGCACGGCGAGATGCAACTGCGAGGCTGGCAATTCGTACGAGAAGGAGAACTGCTTCACTCCCGGTGCGATTGGGGCGTAGACGCGGACCCGCCCTGCGTCCGCCTTCATGGCCTCTGGCGAGATATCTCCCTGCCCGCCGACCACCGAGGTCACGCCATCGGGGAGTGGCACCTCGAACACCGCCGCCCCATCCGCCCCCGCCACCCGCGTGACGGTGGAATCGTTGCTCAACTCATAGACCTCGATCACGGTGCGGAGTCCACTTATACTCGCGGAGTCCGGCGCGGTCACGATCAGGTGCCGCGCCCGCACGGTGATGCGGACCGGACCCGTGGTCGTATCAAAGACGGTGAGATCCGCCATCCCGCCGCGCACCACGGACTCGCGCGTCGGTGGGGTGAAGTACGCAACGCCACCACGCGTGGTACTCACGAAGTAGACGGCCGTCGAGTCGCCTCGCGCGCGGTACCGGAACACATACGAACCGTCGCCACGGAGTCGCATGGAATCGATCGGCGCCGCGGCATCGGGACCCACGCGATGCAGGATGGCCCATGCACCGCTCACCGGCGCCATCTGCCCATCCGCGCGCGGGCGGGCGACCTTGCCTTCAATCACCCGCGGTCCATCCTGCGCGTCAGTCAGGCGGGCAACGCTGCAGAGCATCAGCGCCGCAGCGAACGCGCGGCGCGCAGATTCCAACACAGTCATGGAATGAATCGTCCGAAATCCTCGGGACGCAACTGCGTCAGACGACGCTGGAGTTCCTCGGGGGAGAGCTGGTCATCATCAACCGCCGGGGCCGACGGCGCGCCCGCATCATCGTCGTCGTCGAACAACGCCTCCGCCACGAAGATCGGCGCGTTGAGGCGCACGGCGATGGCGATCGCGTCAGACGGCCGCGCATCCACCACGATCGGCGCACCGGCGCGCGTCAGGTGCAACTCGCCGTGGAAGGTCCCCTTCACCACGCGCACGACCTGCACGCGGCGCAACAACGCACCAAGCCCCGCGATCAGCGAGGCCGCAAGATCATGTGTCATCGGACGATCGTGCGGCACGCCATTGACGTGCGCCGCAATCGCCTCGGCCTCCGGCTTCCCGATCCAGATGGGGAGCACGCGCTCCCCATCCTTTTCCTGGAGCATCACCACGTAGGCCTGCGACGTGGCGTCGACGCCAATGCGGGAAACCTGCACCTCAATCATGTCCGCCCTCCTCGCGACGGCGGCCGGCTCAGCCGACGCGCACCGCGCGCTTGAGATCGGCCACACGGTTCGTTTGCTCCCAAGTGAAGAGCGTGACGCTCTTGCCGAAGCGCTTGGTCTTCTCTGGCGCGCGGCCGAAGTGGCCATACGCCGCGGTCGGACCGTAGATCGGCTTGCGCAGATCGAGCGCCTCGATGATGCCCTTCGGCGTGAGGTCGAACACCTCGTTGACCGCACGCATGATCGTACGCTCGTCGACGGTGTTGGTCCCGAAGGTGTCCACCATGACGGAGACCGGCTTGGCGACGCCGATCGCGTACGCGACCTGCACTTCCACCTTCGTCGCGAGCTTCGCGGCCACGATGTTCTTGGCGACCCACCGCGCGGCGTACGCGGCCGAGCGATCGACCTTGGACGGATCCTTCCCCGAGAAGGCACCGCCGCCATGACGCCCCATGCCGCCGTAGGTGTCGACGATGATCTTGCGACCCGTGAGTCCGGCGTCGCCGTGTGGGCCGCCAATCACAAAGCGCCCCGTCGGGTTGATGTGGATCTTCATCTTCTTGCCGCGCAGTTCTGGCGGGATCACGGCTTCGATGATATCGCGCTTCACCGCTTCGTGAATCGTCTTGTTCTTCACCGAGTCGGCGTGCTGCGTCGAGATGACGACGGTATCGACTTCCACCGGACGCCCCTCCTCGTACACCACCGAGACCTGCGACTTGCTGTCGGGACGCAGCCACGGAAGCGTGCCGTCCTTGCGACGATCGGCGAGCTGGCGCACGAGTTTGTGCGCCAGCGTGATCGGCAGCGGCATCAACTCGGGCGTCTCATCGCACGCGAAGCCGAACATCATGCCTTGGTCGCCGGCGCCGCCGGTGTCCACACCCTGCGAGATGTCCTGCGACTGCTGACCGAGCGCGTTGAGGACGGCGCACGAATGCGCGTCGAAGCCCATGCCGGCGTCCTTGTAGCCGATCTGTTCGATCGTCTGGCGCACGACCGTGCGCAGATCCACCCACGCGTTCGTCGTCACCTCACCGAAGATCGTCGCGAGGCCCGTCGTGACCATCGTCTCGCAGGCCACGCGCGAGCGCGGATCCTGCGCGAGCATGTGGTCGAGCACGGCGTCGGAGATCTGGTCGGCGACTTTGTCCGGATGCCCTTCGGAGACCGACTCCGAGGTGAACAGGTGGCGATGCAACATGGGAAGGATCGGGGCTGAAAGAATGAAAAACGGCCGGCAATGGGCCGGCCGCGTGCATGACCTGCGCCCTCAAAGATACCGTGGTTATGCGAGACCGAGCAACCCATCGAGGAGGTCGCCCCCGAGCTCGCGCGCGAGGCTCGCACGCAGGATATGCCCAGCCTCGCGCGCCGTCCCCGCATTGAGCGCCACCTGCGCCGCCTCGGCCGCCCCGGCAAGCGTCACGCCACGCACGATCGCCTTGACCGCCGAGAGTCCGACGGCCCCCACGCTCAACTGCCGGACGCCGAGGCCAAGGAGGGCGTACGCCATCAGCGGCTGCGAGGCCATTTCGCCGCAGACGCTGACTTCGAGCCCGGCCCCCTGCCCCACTTCCACGGTGCGCGCAATCAGCCGCAGGACCGCCGGGTGCAGCGGCGTGAAGCGCGAGGCCAGCGAGGCATTCCCCCGATCCACCGCGAGCGTGTACTGCACGAGGTCGTTCGTCCCGATGCTCAAGAACGCCACCTCCTTCACGAGCGTGTCCACGGCAATGGCCGCGGCGGGGGTCTCGATCATGACGCCGAGCGGGACATCGGTCCGATGCGCCACACCGCGCGCCTTGAGCTCCGCCGCCGCTTCCTCGAGCAGCGTGCGGGCCTGCCGCACTTCCTCCACCGTCACGATCAACGGCAACATGATGCGGAGATCGCCATGCATCGCCGCGCGAAGCAACGCCCGGAGTTGCACCTTGAACAGCTGCGGCTCGTCGAGACACATGCGGATGGCGCGCCAGCCCAGGAACGGATTCGGCTCGTGCGGAAACCCCCCAACGGGCAGCTTGTCCCCCCCGATGTCATACGTCCGAATCACCACCGGCTGTTCGCCGAACGCGGTCACCACACGCTTGTACGCCTCGTACTGCTCGTCCTCGGTCGGCATCGAGGTGCGTCCGACGACCAAGAACTCGGTCCGCATGAGCCCGACGCCTTCGGCCCCCGCTGCGGCCGCGGCCCCTGCTTCGTCCGGCAGGTCGACGTTCGCCCGCAGCGTGATGTGCACCCCGTCCTTCGTGAGCGCCTCGACGCCCACGAGCGTCGCCAACTCCGCCTGGGCCGCCGCCTCGCGGCGCGCGAGATCGGCAAACTGCGCGAGCGCTGCCGAGGTGGGCTTCACCACCAAACGTCCATTCGTGCCGTCAAGGATGACCCGCTCGCCCGACGTGATGCGCGACGTGGCGTCGATCAAGCCCACGACCGCCGGGAGCCCGAGGGAACGCGCGAGAATCGCCACGTGCGAGGTGCGCGTGCCCGCATCGGTCGCAATTCCGGAGATCGCACGACGGTCGAGTTGGATCGTCAGACTCGGCGTCAGGTCGTGCGTGACGACGATCGCGTTGTCCCCCGGCTCGAGATCGACGGGATCGTGATCGGGGAGGTCGAGCAGGAGCGTCAGCAGCCGGATGTGGATGTCCACGAGATCCCCCTGCCGCTCGCGCATCATCGGATTCGTGCTCCGCGAGAAGTGCTCGCGCCACTCCAGCATGACGAGATCGAAGGCCTTCTCAGGCGAGAGATTCTGCCGCACGAGGGTCTCGATCTGATCACGCAACGAGGCATCCTCGAGAATCGAAATCTGCACATCGAAGATGGCGGCCTCCGCCTCGCCGACCGATTCGGCGGCGCGCACCCGGATCGAGCGGAGCCGCTCGATCGCCCGCTCCACGGCGTCCTGCAGCCGTGCGAGTTCCGCGGGAATCTGGTCGTCGCGCAGCACCCGCACCGGCACGTCAGGGACTTCCCAGCGCAACAGATGCGCGGGGCCGACGACGATGCCGGGCGAGGCAGGAATGCCGAAGAGTTCCGCAGGCACTAGTGATGCTCGCCGAACTTCGAGGCGATCAGCGCGGCCAGCGCATCGATCGCCGCGGCTTCATCGGGGCCGTCCGCTTTCACGCGGACAAACGACCCACATTCGGCCGCCAGCATCATGACGCCCATGATGCTCTTCCCGTTGACCTCCATGTCGTCGCGGGCGAGCGAGATGTGCGACACGAACTTCGCCGCCGTCTTCACAATCTCGGCCGCCGGTCGCGCATGGATACCGTTGGCGTTCACCACCTCGACGTCGCGTTCAAGCATCAGCGCACCACGGAGAAGAGAACGAAGGCGGCCAGTGCGAAGATAGCGAGCCGCCATCCTTCGTACTTGCCGTGTAACGCGGTCACCACCACTGCGCCCACTGCGACCGCGGCGAGTACGCCACCGAGGAGCGCACGTCCCGGCCCGATAATGCCCTGGGCCGCGACCGGTAACGCGATGCCTGCGACGAGCGCGGTGGCGCGCGCCACATGTGCCGGCCCCTGTCGCAGGACCGGATTCCCGAGCGCCTGCGCCACGCGCAACCCGTCACGCCAGCCGGCGTCGAGCGCCCACAGCCGCAGCGCGATATGCCCCGCGTTGTAAACTCCCAGAAAGACCAGCACCACGCCAGCGGGGGACATCCCCAACCCAAACGCCAGCAGCCCCAATGACGAGCAGAGCGGCAACCAGCCTGCCCAGATCAGCCGATCGCCGACGCTGCCGAGCGGCCCGGGAGCCGCCACCCGGAAGCGCTCGATCTGCGCCGCCGGGACGCCATCGAGCTCCGCCCTGGCGAGCGCGCCAACGGCGACTGCTGCAAGATAGGGGTGTGCGTTGAAATAGCCGCTGTGTCGCACCATCGCCGCGCGATAGGGCTCCCCCAACGGTCCGCCCGGCAGGCGCCGGAGGGCGGGCTCCATGGCGAAGGCGATGCCATTGCCGAGCATCGTCTCGTACGTCCAGACCCCCTGAATAGCGAAGAGCCGCGACGTCATCGCCAGCCGGGTCAGGAGCGGCAAGGTCACCGGTGACGTGGTCATCCGAGCCCTCCGGCGATCACGAAGCCAATACCGAGCCCGCCCAGCAACCACCAGCGCGCCCCCGCCGTCATTCGTACGACCTTCCACACCGCAGCGAGACCGACCGCGGAGGCAACGGAAACGACCACGGCACGCGAGAACGTGCCCGGGAAGGTGGAGGTCGCCAACACCAGCGTCCGCAACGGCGAGAAGATGGTCAACGCGGCGAGTGTGAGCACGAAACCACGAAGAAGATCCGCCGTCATGCCGGCGAGCTGAAGGCCGACGACTGCCCGCCCCGACCCCTCGGCGAGCGTCGCTTGTCGCGTCTGGGCGACGCGCGCCAGGAATCGCCGCATCCAGATCATCGAGTTGCCACCGATGCTGGCCGTGATCAACGCGGCGAGGCTCGCGATCGTCATGGCCGCGGGCGCGTTGTCCGGGGTCATGGCGAAGAGCGCACCACCGACCACCGCCGCCGATCCCCATTCGGGGTATCGGGAGGCGCCAAATGGGAGCGATTCGAGCGCAAAGAACTCCAACGCGACCCCGATCGCGAGTCCACGATCCGCTTCGCCAATCAAGGCGCCCGCCGCGGTCGCGGCCACGATCGGACGTGAGATCATCGCCTGCGGGAAGCTCACGACGTCGAGCCCCATCACGGCACCCAGCACCGCGAGGGGGAGCAACTGCAGGAGATCCACCGCGAAGACGTTCATCAGTTCGTGCCGTCCCCGACGAGGACGTCAGCGAGCGGGATAGGGGCCCCGGTGGGAACGTCCTGAGCTTGGACCGTCACGCCGCGCGAAGCCAGCGCGCGGAGTTGCGCTTCCTCGTCGGGCGTGAGGAAGACATACCGCAACCGCGCCACGCGCCCCTGCTGGTGATGGATCCCTCCCACCGTGACCGTGTGAATGTCCGGCACGCGCGCGACGAGTGCCGCCATCGTCGCGATGTCGCCGGTCAAGAGGAGCCCCGGACGGCGATCCGCACGATACTCCGCGATGCGTCGCGCCGCGCTGTCGACCGAATCGAAGAAGAGGTCCATCTCCGGCGGCACACCCATGCGGTAGAGTTCCTGCTCCCACTCGGACCCAACGACCGCGTCGTCCACGAGCACAAGGAACCCGAGTCCACAGGGCTGTCCCCAGCCCACGACCACCTGTCCGTGGATCAGTCGGTCATCGATGCGAAAGAGGTCAAGCGCCACGCGGCGCCTCAATGATCATCAACGACTCGCGACCCCGCGCGACCGCTTCCTCGGGGTCCGCACCGAGTGCGAACGCGAGCAGCGTCGGCAGGGTCACCCCCGTGACGAGCGTGATGCCCGGGGCGAGCTTCGCCATCCGACGCACCGCCATCGTGCAGCTCCCCGCCGGCAGGTCAGTGAACACGACCGTCGCGCCGGAGTCAGCGAGCGCCGTGCGCACGAGCTCCTCGATGCTGCCGGGGGCGAGACCCGTGTTGCTCACGGCAACGAACTGCGCGCCGAGCCCCGTGATCTGATCGACCGCAGAGATGATCCCCGCCGCGAAGGTGCCGTGGCCTGCGACCACCGCGCGCACCGGACTATTCGTCGTCATCGAGCAGGTACTTCTGAACATCAGCCTTCTGGCGCATGTGCCCCTTCAGCCGTTCGTTAAAGTTGTGGGCCGGGTCCTCACCGCTGTAGCGCAGCAGGTGGTTCATCGCGATGACCTCCGCCACGACCGTGATGTTCTTTCCGGGATTCAGTGGAACCGTGATCCGCGGCACATTGACGTCGAGTACTTGCGTGAGTTCGGTATCGAGTCCGGTGCGCTCCACCGGCATGCCCTCCACCCATTGCTGCAACTGCACGATCACTTCGATGCGCTTCTGCTGGCGCACCGCGCGAATGCCGAAAATCGCGCGCACGTCGATCAGCCCGACGCCACGAATCTCCATGAAGTGGCGCTGCAACGGATGCCCGGACCCCAGCAGGATATCCGCGCCCTTCTGTCGACAGATCACCACATCGTCGGCCACGAGTCGATGCCCGCGCTCGACCAGATCCAACACGCACTCGGATTTGCCGACGCCGCTCGCGCCGGTGAAGAGCAGCCCCACACCGTAGACGTCCGCCAGCGAGCCGTGCAGGGTCGTCGAGGGCGCGAACGTATCCTCGAGGAAGGGGCCGAGGCGATGATAGAACTCCTGCGTCTTCAAGCGCGAACGCAGGATGGAGATGCCGGCCTTTCGCGCTGCATCCTCCAGGCCGCCGGGCAGTTCCTGCCCCTTCGTGATCATCACGCAGGGAATGGGATACGCGAAGAAGGCGGCGAGGTTGTTCGCCCGCTCGGCGTCGGAGAGGGACTTGAGGTACGTGACCTCCGTCTCACCGAGCACTTGGAGCCGTTGATGGACGAAGCGGCCCGTGTACCCCGCGAGCACGAGCCCAGGACCGGAGGCGTCATCCGTGGTGATGGCCCGCGTGAGCCCCTCGGGGCTGCCGAGCAGCTCCAGCTGGAGCGCGTCCTTGAGGCGCTCGTACAACGCGCCGACGGTGAGCGAAGCCACCGGGGTGATCACTTCGCGGAGCGGTGGGAGCGAGCCGCGGTCCGCGCACTGGCATGTCCCGTCTCGCGCTTCTCACGATTCACCTGCGTCATCACGCGGGCGATCGCGGCGGTGATGGCGGGCCCGAAGAACCGGCCCTCCGCCGTCCCCATGAGGTCATGATGCTTTGGCGCACAGAGCGTGAGCATCACGCGCTTGGTGGCGCCGTCCTCTTCGAACCGGATGATCGCCTCGACCGTGCGTGGGATGCGGGTGGCGGCGCGCTCGACTTGGCGAATGGCCTGCTTGCGCATGTGCTCCGAGACCGTCGCATGGTGCGAATGGATAACGATGTCCACGAACTACCTCCCCCCGTTGATCACCTCGAGCAAGTGCGCTTCGGTCGCGCGAGCGCAACGATCCCAGGTGAAGGATTCGGCGAAGGCTCGTGCCTTCACCCCCATCGATGCCACGAGCGCCGGATCATCCGCGAGTCGCGCGAACGCCGCCGCCATCCCTGCAATGTCACCATGCGTCACGAGGAAGCCCGTCTCCCCGTGCCGCACCGACTCCCGAATGCCCGGCGAGTCGGACGCGACCACCGGTGTGCCGCACGCTTCGGCCTCCACATTCGTCAACCCCCACCCTTCCTTGGGCGACGCCAGTGCCACCGCCCACGAGCGTCGGAGCAGCGCCAACTTCTCCGCCTCCGTCACAAAGCCAAGAAAGCGCACGCGCTCCCCAAGGGCAAGCGAAGCGACGAGCTGTTCGAGCGCGGGGCGATAGTCCCCCGCGCCGGCGATCTCCAGAATCGCATCGGACCGCGGCACCTTCGCGAAGGCCCGGATGACCAGATCGACACCCTTGTACTTCTTCAGGCGACCGAGATACGAAAAGGTCGGATGCGCGGAGCGCACCGAGGCATCCGGGGTGTACTGGTCGAAACTCACCCCCGGGGGGATGACCCGCACGGTCGCACGCGGGATCCCACGCGCCACGAGATCGTCCGCCGTACTCTCGCTGATGGCCTGAAAGGGCACGCCACGGTACATCCAGGGGAGCGGGCGCTCGCTCATCCACACCGCGGTCGCCAACACGGGATTCAGTTCGTGGAAGGCCGCACCGCCGAACAGATGCGGCACCACCGCCACGACGTGCTGGGCCCCCCACCGCGTGGTGTAGAGCGGCACCTTGTTGATGTCCTCGAACAACACATCAACGCCCCGCGCCTTGAGATGACGTTCCCAGTACGCACGGGCGTGGAACGGGAAGCTCTGCCGCGTCCCCACGCGATGGATCTCCACACCGTTCCGCGTGACGCGCGGCGGGCAACCGGGCCAGCCGCCGCACAAGAGCACGACCTCATGCCCATAGGCGACCAGCCGTTCGAGAATCTCGTGCAGGTGCGTCTCGGCGCCACCGCCGAGGGGATTCTCGAGGTCCTGCCAGTTGACCGCGACGAGCTTCAAGTCAGACGGCCCATGCGGCGCGCGAGCGCATCGAGGACGCCATTCACAAAGCGCGCGCTCTGCCCAGAGCCGAAGCGTTCGGCGAGCCGAACGCATTCCTGGATCACCACGCGTGGTGGCGTGCCGCCCTGCATGAGTTCGGCGGCGCCGAGGCGCAAGGTGCACCGCTCGATATGGCCCAGCCGGTCGAGGCGCCAGTTCGTCGTGACCTCCGCGAGCTCCGCGTCCATGTTCGCTTGATCGGCCACAATGAGTTGAATCAGCGCCTCAGCGAAGATGCGCTCCTCGGGCGTGATGGCGAGATCATCCCACACCAGTTGCGCCACACGCGTGAGCGGCGTGGCGCCACCACGCACGTCCCACGCGTAGAGGGCTTGCAGAGCGCGTGCGCGCCCCCGCGTCTCCATTCGGCTGGCCATGCTATTCCTTGTCCGTCATGAGATCGAAACGGCCGAAGAGATCGGCCATCTCGAGCGCGGCCAGCGCCGCGTCCCATCCTTTGTTGCCGTGCGCGCCGCCGGCGCGCTCCTCGGCCTGCTCCATGGTGTCTGTCGTGAGGAGCCCCAGGCCGATCGGCACGCCGAACTCTCCCTGCAGCAACGCGAGACCGCGGCAGGCTTCCCCCGCGACGAACTCGAAGTGCGGCGTGCCGCCGCGCACCACGGCCCCGACCGCCACCGCGGCCGTGTACCCGTCGGTCTGCAACGCCTTCGCCATCGCGAGCGGCAACTCCCACGCACCTGGGACCCACATCACGTCGATGTCGTCGAGTGAGGCGCCGTGCTTGAGGCAACACTCAAGGGCGCCGTCAAGCAGCTTCTGCACGACGTGCTCATTGAAGCGACTCGCGACGATCAGAATGCGGTGTCCGGCCCCAGCTGGCACGCCAATGAACTCGGCCATCAGATCGCTCGCAGGTGACCGAGCTTCGTACGCTTGGTCTCGAGGTAATCGGCGTTCTCGCCATTGGTCGGCGAGATGATCGGCACGCGCTCCCCCAGCTTGATGCCGTAGCCTTCGAGGCCCACGAGCTTCTTCGGATTGTTGGTGATCGGGCGGATGGACTTGAGGCCGAGATCGAGCAGGATCTGCGCCCCGATGCCGTAGTTCCGCAGGTCGGGCGCGAAGCCGAGCTTCTCGTTCGCCTCGACCGTGTCGGCGCCGGCGTCCTGCAACTGGTAGGCCTTGAGCTTGTTCAGCAGCCCGATGCCGCGTCCTTCCTGATCGAGATACACGATCACGCCCTTCCCGGCCTCGGCCACGAGCCGCATCGCCTCGTGAAGCTGCCAGTGGCAGTCGCAACGCATCGAGTGGAAGGTGTCGCCGGTGAGGCACTTGGAGTGCATGCGCACGAGCACATCGTCCGCGCCCGCCACCTCCCCGTACACGAGCGCGACATGCTCATGATGGTCGACATCATTGCGATACCCCACGAGCGTGAACTCACCGAACTCGGTGGGGAGGCGTGCCTCCGCCTCGCGATGCACCAGCCGCTCATTCTGCAACCGATACGCGACGAGTTGCGCCACCGTGATGAAGGTGAGCCCATGCTCCTGGGCGTACTTCTCGAGATCGGGGCGCTTGGCCGTCGAGCCATCCTCGTTGAGGATCTCGCAGATCACGCCGGCTGGCTGCAGCTTCGCGAGACGCATCAGATCGACGGCCGCCTCGGTGTGCCCCACCCGCTGCAGCACGCCACCCTCGCGCGCGCGCAACGGATGCACATGGCCAGGGCGACGGAAATCCGCCGGCACGCTCTTCGGGTTCGCCGTCAGCGCAATGGTCGTGGCCTGATCGCTCGCGCTGATGCCGGTCGTCACCCCGTGGTGCGGCGCCGCATCGATGGTCACGGTATAGGCCGTGCGGAGCGCGTCGGTGTTCTCGGCGCCCATCATCGCGAGGCCAAGCTGATGCACGCGCTCAGGGGACAGCGCGACGCAGATCATGCCCTTCGCCTTCATCAGGAAGTTCACCATCTGCGGCGTGATGAACTCCGCCGCACCGATGAGGTCTCCCTCGTTCTCCCGATCTTCGTCATCCGCGACGACGATGAACTTGCCGGCCCTGAGGTCCTCGAGGGCCTGCTCAATGGTCCCAAACATGGTCACTTGGTCAGTAGGGGCGCCGCGAGGCGCTTGAGATGCTTGGCGAGAATGTCCGCCTCCAGATGAACGACACTCCCCGGGGCAACCGTGCCCAAGGTGGTGTGGCGCATCGTGTGTTCGATAATGCTGATGCGGAGCACCCCAGGCTCGGGGAGGTCCACCACCGTGAGGCTCACCCCATCCACCGCAACGCTGCCGCGGAGGACCAAGAGCTCATCGATGTCGTCAGGCACGCGGATGTCGATAATCCATGCGTCGTCGCGCCTGAGGCTGCTGATCACCGTGCCGACCCCATCCACATGCCCCTGGACGATGTGCCCGCCGAGGCGGTCACCGACAGCCATGGCGCGCTCAAGATTGAGCTTGGTGCCTACTGTCCAGGCCCCGATCCCGGTGCGATCCAGCGTCGTGACCACCGCACCCACGGTGAAGGTGCCCGCACCGAACTCCCGCACGGTCAGGCAGGCCCCGTTGCACGCGATACTCTCACCGATCGTGAGATCGGTGTAGTGGGAGGCCACGACCAGTTCGCGCCCCGCCTCAGTGGTGGAGACCGCGACGACCTCACCAACGGCTGTGATTAGTCCAGTGAACATCGGCGCAGCGAGAGTGGAATCAGCGGGACGTCGGACGGTAGATGGTCATCTGGTCCGCGCCGACCATTCGGCGCTCCACGACCTCCCACCCCTCAGACCTCTCACCCGTCGGGACCGCAGTCCCGGGGGTGAGAGCCCCGGCCCCAAGGAGGACCGGCGCCCGAAAGATAATCAACCGATCCACAAAACCGCCCCCCAACAGGGCATCCGCGACCGCGGCGCCTCCCTCGACAAAGAGGTGCCGCACGCCGCGCTCCCGTAACCCTTGGAGGTGCGCATCAAGGGTCGGAGCGGAGTAGACCTTCACGCCCATGCGTTCCAGCGCCTCGCCTCGCCCCGTGGCGGGCGAACTCGCGAGCACTTCCACGGGAATCTTTCGCGCCGTTTGGACCAGCGTACTGGTCAATGGCAGTCGTGCCGTGCGGTCGAGAATGACCCGCGTCTGGGCCACCCGCGGGCGTTTGCCGTGGCGCACGGTCAGGGCGGGATCGTCCGCCACGGCCGTCCCGATGCCGACCAGAACGGCATCGGCGTTCGCCCGCAGTTTGTGCACCAACCGCCGAGCGTTCTCCCCGGTCAGCCACCGCTGGCTCCGGTCCCCTGGCGCGACCGCGCCATCCGCCGACAGCGCGAGCTTGAGCGTGACGAACGGGCGATCGTGGCGGGTGTGCGTGAAGAGAAAGGGCGCATTGAGCTCCGCCGCCACCGCGGCCTCGACACCGATGTCCACGATGATGCCCGCGGCGCGCAACTTGGCGATCCCCCCACTGGCGACGGGATTCGGATCGCGCACGGCCACGACCACACGGCGGACGCCGGCCGCAATGAGCGCATCGGCGCAGGGCGGCGTCTGGCCCTGATGATTGCAGGGCTCGAGCGTGACGTACACATCCGCGCCCCTCGCCGCCTCGCCGGCGAGCTGGAGCGCCATCGCCTCTGCGTGCGGCGCGCCGTAGCGCGCATGCCACCCCTCGGCGATGATCTTGCCACCGCGAACGACGACGGCGCCGACCATAGGGTTCGGCGCCGTCTGGCCCCAGCCACGACGCGCCAGCCGAAGCGCGCGTCGCATGCGGGCCCCGTCGAGCGGGGCGTGGGCTGGGGTCATGTGATCGACTGTGCGCCTTAGAAGCTGACGCGGATACCGAGCGAGCCGTACGTACGGGCCTTGTCGGCAGCCTGCGTGAAGTCGTTGAACGTCGGCGCGTTGCCGCCGCTCACTTGGCCGACTTCGCCCACCACCTTGAACAGGAAGAGATTGATGCCGAGCGAGCCGTACATCGTGGTGCGGGTCATGGACTGCGCCGCATCGAAGCTCGCCGTCTGCGCGCCGTTGTCCACCGACACCGTGGCATTGGTCGAGAAATCGTACGTGTCGCTGCCGTAACCGCCGCCAAGCTGGAAGATCAAGAAGTTCTTCTGAGCCGACAGGCGCCACGAGGACGTCTTCACCGAGAAGTCGTTGATCGCGAAGGCGTCGCCGGTGCCGGAGTTCGCACCGAAGTCGACCGTGGGGAGATCACGCTTCATGTACGAGAAGGCCACCCCGGGAATCAACGCAGACTGCTCGAGCAGGCCGATGCGCGCACCCAATCCCACGGCGATCGAGCCGTCCTGCGGCGTGATGGTGAGATCGCCCTCGGCGATCTCCGGCACGTAGGTCACGCCACCGATGAGATCGATACCACCGAGGCGCGTCACGCCGATATTGAAGCCCTTGAAGAGACCGAGCGCGAAGTCGACGGTCGGCAGGCCGATCACCTGCTCTTTCGTGGCAATGTTCCGCTGCTGGGCGGCGCCGGCATTGATGTCGGACAGCTGGGGCAGATCACCCATGACCGCGTTGGCGCGCAGGGCGATCGCGAAGTGTGGGAAGCCACCCAGAGTGGTCCCGATGCCGAGCGTGTGGCTGGCGCCGGTGAGGGAGGTACCGAGTTGCGGCGCGAGGTACAGGAAGAGGTCCGCACCGACCGCGCAGGCATCCGCGGCGAGGGGGTTGCTGCAGGCAGCCTGCGCCTGGGCGCCGGTCGAAAGAGTGCCGAGGGCAAACGCAGCGACGAGGAGACGACGCATGGGTTTCTGCTCCAATGGTTAAACGAGGTGGACCCGCCCGGTACCCGGACGAGTGTGGCCGACGATCCAATTATCGACGCCGGACTGTGTTGCAAGGTCACGCAATTTCCGGGCCCCCGCTGTGTCGGTCATCACAATCATGCCGACCCCCATATTGAAGGCCCGATACATCTCAGGCCGGTCTACCTGCCCGGCCTCCTCCAGTACCCGGAAGACAGAGGGAATCTCCCAGCTTGACAGCTCCACCACGGCATCGAGATGCGGCGGCAGGGCTCGGTCCAGATTGCCGGGAATCCCGCCTCCGGTGATATGCGCCATCGCGTGCACAGAACCGAGTGCCTGTCCAAGTATCGGCAGGTAGGAGCGGTGCACTGCCAACATCACATCCGCGACGCTCTTGCCACCCGCCTCAGGATAGGGGTCGTGCGGTCCCAACTGCAGGCGCTCACTGATGATGCGTCGCGCCAGCGAGTAGCCATTGGTATGCAGCCCGGTGCTCGCGAGCCCCACAAGGACATCCCCGTCCTGCACCCCGGCAGTAGTGATGACCTCATCCTCCTCAACAGCGCCCACAATAAAGCCGGCGAGGTCATAGTCCGGCGGCGTGTAGACCCCCGGCATCTCTGCCGTCTCCCCTCCCAGAAGCGAGGCACCGTTCTCGCGGCAACCCGCGGCCACGCCCGCCACGATCCCCTCCACCACCGAGGGAATCAACTTCCCGAACGCCACGTAATCGAGAAAGAACAGGGGCTTGGCCCCCTGCACCAGAATGTCGTTGACGCAGTGATTGACGAGACAGTGTCCAATCGTATCGTGTCGATCCGCCTCGATCGCCATCTTGATCTTCGTGCCCACGCCGTCCGCACTCGACACAAGCAGCGGCTTCTTCATCCCCTCGGGAACGCGGAACATCCCGCCAAACCCGCCGAACACGCCACGCGCGCCCGCGGTGAGGGTGCTCTCCACGTGCGACTTGATGCGCTGCTTGGAGTTCTCCGCGGCGTCAAGGTCGACGCCCGCACTCGCGTAGGAGAGCTTCCCCGAGGGTCCGTCACTCACGCGTTCAGCGCCTTGTCAAAGGTCACCAGCTGATGGAACTCCGCGACGCGCCGATCGATGTCTGCCGCAGTGACTTCGAGCAATCGCGTGATGGAGAAGCCTTCCACCACGAACGAGCCCATGGCCGAGCCGATCACGACCGCGCGCCGCATGTTCGCTTCGCTGAGGTCGCCGGTGCGCGCGAGCCAGCCCATGAAGCCACCGGCGAATGAATCGCCCGCGCCCGTGGGGTCGAAGACGCTCTCCAGCGGGTACGCCGGCGCGAAGAACACGGTGTCCTTCGTGAACATGAAAGCGCCGTGCTCGCCCTTCTTGATCAGCACCGTCTTGGGACCGCGCTCGAGAATCCAGCGTGCCGCATGCACGAGGTTGGCCTGCTCGGTGAGCTGACGCGCCTCACCGTCGTTCAGCGTGATAAGATCCACCTTGCCGAGCAGCGTGAGGAGATCCGCGCGACGCGACTCAATCCAGAAGTTCATGGTGTCGCACGCGACGAGCTTCGGGCGCTCGACCTGGCTCAACACGTCGAGTTGCAGGCGCGGGTCGATGTTCGCGAGAAACACATACTCGGCCGAGCGGAATTGCGTGGGGATCTTCGGCTTGAAGTGCGAGAAGACGCCGAGGCGCGTCTCGAGGGTCTCGGCGGAGTTCAGGTCGTGGCGATAGCGTCCGCGCCACCGGAAGGACTCGCCTTCCATGTGCTCAAG
>CAYUMN010000023.1:0-25383 GCA_964445835.1 uncultured Gemmatimonas sp. | reverse complement strand
CTCCTCGTCAATGGTCGAGTCGGTGCTGACCGTGCTGGCCGCGTAGTCGTAGGTGCCGGCCCTCGCTGCATCGGACGCAATCGCGCGCACCGCGCCGGGAGCGAGGTGAAGGGCCGACGCGCCCGTATCGAATGCGATCCCCGGACCGTACAGCGAGAGCGTCGTTTAGCCGAGCCCATTGCAGACGCGCACCTGCACTCAGCCCGAGGATGTGCGGGTGTTGCAGGCTGGCGATGGTCTTGCTCTCGCGCAGGAAGCGTTCCGCGCCAATGACGGCGGAGAGCTCGGGGCGCAGGACCTTCATAGCGACCTTTCGCTCGTGTTTGAGATCCTCAGCGAGATAGACCGTGGCCATGCCGCCGGCACCGAGTTCACGCTCAATGCGGTAGCGTGCGGCGAGCGCCGCGGTGAGGCGGTCGATGATTGCAGCCCCTACTTCACTCTCGCGTTGAGTTCCGTAAAAAAGTTCTCCACCACGACGAATCGCTTGGTCTGGGTGGATTCCCATTCGCGAAGGATCAGAAAGCGACGGCCATCCGCGGTCGGCATCCAGGAGAAAGCGCGTCCGAGCGAGAACAGCGCGCGCGGCTCGCCAAGGGCAAAGACCGGCCCCGGCAGCACCGACACGACCATCAGGCTGTCGCTGAATGTCCGGTAGTAGATCTCTCGTCCGTCGGCCGACCATCGCGGCTGGCGGCTGAGCGCGCCGACCTCGTGCATACTCGCGCCGGTGTTGGGGAAGGGGCGGACAAATACACCGGCGAGCCCGACTCGTCCGGCACTGAAGAGGATCCACTTGCCATCGGGCGAGAGCGATGCCGATTCGACGAACCCAGGACTCGAGAACACGGGCGTCCCGCCGCGCGAATCGGCCGGAGCGACAAGAAAGACGTCCGTGCCTTCGCGCGCACGCACGGAGAGCAAGAGCGAGTCGCCCTTCGGCGCCCAGCGTAGTTCGCTCGACAAGGGCTGCGTGCCAAGAATCGGTGTCGGCACCGAACGGCCATCGGACGGCACCCGAAACTGATTGCCGGCAAGGGTAGAGAGGAGGAGCTCACGCCCGTTGGGGTGCCACAAGACGGTGCGGAACACGCCCTCGAACGTCAGCCGCTTCGGCGCGCCACTCCCGATCCGCGTGATGTAGGCGTGCGTCCCCACGTCGCTCCGCATGATGAACGCGACTTGAGTCGCGTCAGCGGAGAGCGCCACTTCTCTGACGTCCCCGGTGAGTGCCGGCTCAAGTGGAGTAACCGTTCCCTCTCGCGTGGCCCACGCGACTTCCCGTCGCGAGCCCCGCTGACTTCCGATCGCGTACGCCAACGTGCCATTGTCGGAGATGGCGAGATCGACCGAGCCGGTTCCTCCCGTGCGAACGGCGAGTCCACGTTCGATGGACACCGGCGCTCCCGTCGTCGCCAGCGCGTCCTGATCGAAGGGCACGGCCAAGAGCTCGCCTTCGTGCGTCACGTAGAGGAGATGACCGCTCAGCGAGTAGCGCACGAAGACTCCGCGAAAGAGCTCACGGTGCTTCCCCGTCCTGAGATCGAGCACGGCGATCCCGTCGGCGTCCGACGCGCCAGCTCCGGGCCCACCTCGATTGATGACCATCAATACCCCGCGCCCATTGGGCAAAGGGTCGGGCCAGACATGCTGCAGCTCGCCCGTCGAATCATTGAGCGTCGATACGACCTCCGCCGCACCACCGGTCTCGCGGATGCGCATCAGGGGACCATTCCCACGCCGATCGAAATAGATGTAGTTATCGACGCCCCAAGCCAGCCCGGGAACGCCGACCAACGAATCGGTGAGTTCTCGTGGGAGTCCGCCGGCCACATCCACGATCTTGATGGCGGGACCAGTCATGAAGGCAAGCCGACGCCCGTCCGGGGAGACGGTCGGATTGAACGCATCCGTCGTTCCCTCCACGAGCGTCGCCGCGAGTTCATCGCGGCGACGGATGAACAGACCGCCTTTCGTCCCCACGCGAGCCACCGTCACGAAGAGCGACCCGTCACGGGACAGCGCAAGATTTCCGAACTCACCAGCGGCGGCACCGTCCCACGCGACCTCGAATCGCGAGACTGGGGCAGGAGCGCTGGGTCGCGACGTGGTCCACGCGAGCAGGCCGAGCGACCCGACCGCCACGACCATGGCGGGGACCGCGAGCTTCGAGCGCCAATCCGTTCCCGCGGCGCCCGGACCGACGGTACCGGTGGCGCCGATCGTACCGTACGAGAATGTGGTCGCGAAAAGCGCCACGGAGAACTCCTTCGCCGTCGCGAAGCGATCGGCCGGCACCTTCTCGAGAGCTTTGGCCAGCGCGGCCGCTACGTTCGGCGGCACGGACTTCCGATACTTCGTCACCGGTTGCGCTGGCTCGGCGATGATCTTCATGATGATGGCCTGCGCGGACCCACCGGTATGCGGCGGCTCGCCAGCAAGCATTTCATACAGCACCGAGGCGAGCGAGTACACGTCGCTGCGCGCCGAGATCTCTTTCTCGGCGGTTGCCTGCTCCGGGCTCATGTAGTGTGGCGTGCCCAAGCTGAGCCCCGTCTCTGTCATGCGCCCGCCAGCAGCGGCACTGACTGCCAAGGCAATGCCGAAGTCCGCGACGATCGGACGGCCATTCGCCAAGAGGATGTTCTCCGGCTTGATGTCGCGATGGATCACGCCGCGCGAATGCGCGTAGTGCAGCGCGTCGGCGATATCCGAGGTAAGTCGAAGCGCTTCGTCCACGCCGAGCTGCGTTTCGCGATTCAACTGATCGCGCAGCGTCTCACCGTCGACGAACGGCATCACGTAGAAAAGGAACCCGTCCGCCGTCCCGCTGTCGAAGAGCGGCAGGATGTGCGGATGCTGTAGCGCGGCCGTGGTCTTGATCTCCACCACGAATCGCTCGGCGCCGAGGACGGCGGCCAACTCCGGCTTGAGAACTTTGAGCGCGACTTGGCGGTCGTGCTTGACGTCGTGGGCCAAGTAGACCGTGGCCATGCCGCCGGCACCGAGCTCACGCTCAATGCGGTAGCGGTCGGCGAGCGCCGCGGTGAGGCGGTCGATCATGGAGTGCTGCAGTCTGGGCTCCCGGGCGGCGGAAGGACGAGAGCCAAAAATGGGGGCTTTCGGCGGACTCCGCCATAGGGTGGACCGTCCAGAGTGAGGGGAGGTCTCCACGGACGTATTGCCGAGAATGGCAGCGTTCACAATGCCATTCGCCACTCTCGGGCGACGAGGGACCTTGATGACCAGCGACCGCGGCACGCGAACGAAGGCAGCCATACTCGCCGCCCCAAGGCCGGCGGTGGCCGGTGGCGGCTCGACCAGCGCTAGCGCAGTTCACCTACGCAGACGGTACCGAGGCCTCGCCCAGGACTGGGTTCACTCCTTCGGTACTTACGGCGCCTGAAGTGTCGCTTGGACGACCGGACTCATGACCCACCTGTCCGCACCACCGACTGCCTTGCCGAAACTCTGCGCCACATTGAAGTCCACGAGGAGGGTGACGAGACCGTTCGCGTCAATCTGCACCGCGTCACCAGGGAGCTTGATCTTGAGACCCGATGAAGAGTAGCTCGGCATTTGCAGGACGCCCGCCGTGACGCCGAGAGGGAGCGCCGCGTACGTCGGCGACGAGGAGTAGAAGAGACGCTGCGTGGTGTCCGGCGCCACGACCTCGAGGTACCCGGCGCTGATCACGAAACGCATCTGGTGATACTTGCCGGCGGTCACCACTGCCGAATCGAGCAACCGCATTGAGGTGTCGGCGAGTGTGAGCAGGTCGATCGTGATCGGCGTGCTGCGCAGAATGACGCGCCCGCCCTCGCTCCCAGAATCGGGCTGAAGGTAGATCTGCTCGATCGTCACGACCGCCTTGCGAACGTCGCCGGGGGCGTCCTTCAGGAGCACGCGGATCGCGCCCGTACGCGGGGCGGTTGGGGAGTCGGTGCAGGAGACCGCGACCAGCCCAGCGAGGGCGAGCGACGCGCCGATGGCGGCGCGACGAAGATGATGGTGCATGGGATACCTCTCGTGCAAATAAGGGGATGCAACAGATGTGCTATATCCTGACTTTACACACATACGAATGGAGGGGTCCCCGAGCGTCACGATATGACGCCCCCTGGTAAAGCCGCTGGTCGAAGTTCGATGACTTTCCTGCGTACGCTGGTTACCTGACAGTGTCCTGACCGTTACCTGCCAGAACTAGCGGGACGTCAGCATTCGGGACATTCTCCCCACGTGGCCGGATCTCAACAAGCTGCTTCAACTGCGTGAGTCCCGAATGCGAGTCTGTGTTGCTCCTGTCCTGGTTGGTGTCCAACTCTGCCGGATCGTTTCGCCGATCGCCTCGCTGCTCGAGGTCGAGGAATGGATCGGCGAATGGTGGGAGCCGAGTTCGGTCACGCTGACCATGGCGAGCCGAGCGCCCGCCGCGTGCGAGTCCGTCCTCCAGATGCGTGGCGTCCCCGCGTCGGATTGGGTCGCCACGGGTCTTCCGCTGAGCAATCCGGAGATCCAGTCGCTGTTGTTCGCGGGAGAGTCGAGCGCGCAGGAGAACCCCTCAGCCAACAGCCTCGCTCGGCCGACGCTCCACGTCCCGCGACGGCGGCAGTACAGCGGCAACAGCCGATTTCGCCGCGGACATACAGACCTTGCGTGAGGCGCGCGCGATGGAACCGCGCTTAAGGCGAAGCGATTAAGGTACCGCGCTTAAGGCGAAGCGCTCAAGCTGCCGCACGCCGCACCAACGTCAGGATGCTGTAAATCGCGACCGCTTCGTCGTGCTGGTTCATCACCTCGACATCCCACTCCACGACGCCCTGCGGAATCCCGCCTTCCGGCGTGTCCTTCGCGGTCTTCTGCTTCACCGTCAGTCGCACGTGGATGGTGTCACCAGGATACACCGGCTTCGTGAAACGGAGATTCTCCAATCCGTAGTTGGCGAGCACCGGCCCGAGGTTCGGTTCCACAAAGAGCCCCGCCGCCGCCGATACGATGAAATAGCCGTGGGCCACGCGCCCCTCGAAGATCCCATTGGACCGCGCCTCCTCGTCATTCATGTGCGCGTAGAACGTGTCCCCGCTCAGCGCCGCGAACTGCACAATGTCGTCGAGCGTGATGGTACGCGTTCCGGTGATCAGCGTATCGCCGATCTGCAACTCGTCGAAGTTCTTGCGGAACGGATGCACGGCATCGGTCGTCTCTGTTGCACCCTTGCTCCACTCACGGGTGATGGCGGTGAGCACGCTCGGGCTCCCCTGCACCGCCGTGCGCTGCATGTAGTGCAGCACTCCCCGGGCTCCGCCCATCTCCTCGCCACCACCAGCGCGCCCAGGACCACCGTGCACGAGATTCGGCAACGGCGATCCATGTCCCGTGCTCTCCTTGGCGCTCGAGCGATCAAGCACCAACAGGCGGCCGTGATACGGCGCCACGCCGAGCACGACCTTGCGCGCGACCGCGGGATCGTTCGTCGTCAGCGAACCGCACAGCGATCCCTTTCCGCGACGCGCAAGCTCGATCGCTTCGTCGAGTGAGCGATACGGCATCACGGTGTTCACCGGACCAAAGGCCTCCACGTCGTGCGGCTCGGTGCGCGCGAGGGGATCGGCGCAGTACAGCAACTCGGGCTGATAGAACGCCCCCTTCTCACGATCCGCGCCGACCACATTGAACTCTCCGCCACCCACCACACGCTCGGCGGCCGTCCGAATGCGATCCGCGGCGAGTCCGACATCGCGCACCTGCGCCCGGCTCGCGAGGGGTCCCATGCGCACCCCCTCAACGCTGGGATCGCCGACGACCGTCTTCTCGAGTCGGCCGCGGATCGCATTGATCACATCTTCTTCCATGCCGGCCGGCACAATGGTGCGACGAATCGCGGTGCACTTCTGCCCCGCCTTGGTCGTCATCTCGCGCACGACTTCCTTGATGAAGAGATCGAACTCCTCTGTCCCAGGCACGGCATCGGGACCGAGGATGGCACAGTTGAGCGAGTCCGCTTCCATGTTGAAGCGCACGGCATGCTCCACGACCGCCTTCGACTCCTTGAGCATCCGTCCCGTGACCGCTGAACCGGTGAAGGCAACGGCATCCTGCTCGCTCACATGACTGAGGAGGTCACCGGCACTTCCACAGATGAGCTGAATGGCGCCCTCGGGGAAGATGTTCGCCGCAATCATCTCGCGGAACATCGCCTCGGTGAGATAACTGGTGGCGGTCGCCGGCTTCACGATGGCAGGCACACCGGCAAGGAGCGCCGGCGCCAGCTTCTCCAACATTCCCCAGCAGGGAAAATTGAAGGCGTTGATGTGAATCGCCACGCCCTCCAGCGGCACGCAGATGTGCCGACCGACGAACGTACCGTTCTTGGAGAGCGGCTCCACGGGGCCTTCCACATGGAAGGTCTCGTTCGGGAACTCGCGACGCCCGCGGCTCGAGTACGCAAAGAAGGTCGCAATGCCGCCGTCGATATCCACCCAGCTGTCGCCCTTGGTGGCGCCCGTGGCCGCGGAGAGCGCGTAGAACGCCTCCTTCTTCTCCATCAGATGCTTCGCCATCGCCTTCAGCATGGCCGCGCGCTGATGAAAGGTGAGGGCCCGCATCTTCGGTCCGCCCACCGTCCGCGCATACTCGGTCATCGCCTTGAAGTCCAACCCGCCGCTCGACGCCTCGGCGACCGGCTCACCTGTTACGGCATGCAGGAGCGTGGTCGACTTCCCGGTTCCCTCGACCCATTGGCCGAGTGCGTAGTTCTTGAGCTGCATCAGTTCCTCGGAGTATCAGAGCGCGTCTCGTTCCAGGTCTTCACCATCGTCTTCACCATCGTCTTCACCATCGCGGATTGTGCGGGACGATCGGCGGGCACCTCTCGCAGCGGCTCGACCTCGCGCCACGTCGCGTGCATGTGCGCGGGGAGTTGCTGGTACAGCGCGGTGCCCTCGCTCTTCCACGCGAGCATTTCGTCGCTGACCTCCTTCACGATCTTCGCCGGATTCCCCACCACCACGCTGCGCGGCGGGACCTGCATCTCCGCCGGAACAAAGCAGAGGGCACCGACAATGCTCCCGCTCCCGATCGTCGCGTTGTCCATGATCACGGCATTCATCCCCACCAACGCATTCGCTCCGATCCGTGCGCCATGCACGATCGCGCCATGCCCGATATGCGCGCCCGCCTCCAGCACCACGGTGACGCCCGGGAACATGTGGATCGTGCAGTTCTCCTGCACGTTGCAGCCATCCTCGATCACGATCCCGCCCCAGTCGCCGCGAATCGCCGCACCGGGCCCGACATACACATCCCGACCGATGATCACATTCCCTGTCACGGAGGCCTTCGGGTGCACGAAGGCCGTCTCGTGCACCACCGGGATGAAGTCATCGAAGGCGTAGCAGGTCATACCCGCTCAAGGATCATCGCGTATCCTTGCCCCACGCCGATGCACATGGTGGCGAGCGCGTAGCGTCCCTTCCGACGATGCAACTCGCGCACCGCGGTCAACGCCAACCGTGCGCCGCTCATGCCGAGCGGGTGCCCAAGCGCAATCGCGCCACCGTTCGGATTCACCCGCGCGTCATCGTCGGCGACGCCCAGTTCACGCAGGCAGGCCACCCCCTGCGCGGCGAAGGCCTCGTTGAGTTCGATCACATCCATCTGATCGAGCGTGAGCCCCGCGCGCTCCATCACGAGTCGCGTCGCCGGTACCGGCCCCATCCCCATGATCTTCGGCTCCACGCCCGCCGCCGCGCTCGCCACGATGCGCGCGATCGGCTTCAACCCGTGTGCCTTCATCGCCGACTCGGAGGCGAGCAGCATCGCCGCCGCTCCATCGTTCAGTCCGCTGCTGTTCCCAGCCGTCACCGTCCCCTTGCCATCGTGCCGGAACGCCGGCTTCAACTTGCCGAGCGTCGCCAGCGTGGTATCGGGGCGAAGGAACTCATCCTGCGTGATCGCCAAAGGATCCCCCTTCTTCTGCGGCACATGTACCGGGATGATCTCCTCAGCGTGCCGCCCATCGGCGCGCGCGGCGACGGCCTTCTGCTGCGACCGCAGGGCGAAGGCATCCTGCGACTCCCGCGAGATGTTGTAGCGCGAGGCCACGATCTCGGCCGTCTCGCCCATGGAGTCGGTGCCGTGCGCGGCCTTCATCTCGGGATTCACGAAGCGCCAGCCCAGGGCGGTATCGAAGAGTTGCATGTCGCGCCCGAACGGCGTTGCGCTCTTGCTCAGCACGTAGGGCGCGCGCGTCATCGACTCCACGCCGCCCGCCACGTACAGCTCTCCTTCTCCCGCCCTGATGCCGCGCGCGGCGTTGGCAATGGCTGAGAGCCCGCTGGCACAGAGGCGATTCACCGTCTCGCCCGGCACCGTCGGCGGCAAGCCGGCGAGCAAGAGCGCCATGCGCGCTACGTTGCGATTGTCCTCTCCGGCCTGATTCGCGCAGCCGATGATCACATCGGCAATGCGCGCGGAATCGAGCCCGGAGTGCCGGGCGAGCAGGCTCTTGATGGCGAGCGCCGCGAGATCATCCGCGCGAATGGTGCTCAGCGAACCGCCAAGGTTGCCGATCGGCGTCCGAACGCCGTCGACGAGATACGCATCCTGCGTGCGAGTGGTCATGGGTGGGGCTTGAGAGTGCGATACACGGTGCCGCGGAAGTGTCCGACGGTCACGCCATCCTGATTGACAACGGTCACGGCCGCAAAGCCGACTTTTCGACTGGTGGTCTCTTGAACGCCCGTCGCGGTGAGAACGTCACCCGGCCGCACGGCCGCGGGGTAGCTGATCGTGCAATCGAGCGCAACAGAAGTGTCCCCATCGGCATTCGTGCAGAACGCAAGCGCGGTGTCCGCGAGGGCGAAAACGATTCCCCCGTGCGCCGTACCGAATCCGTTGGTCATCTCCCCACGCACCGGCATGCGGAGCACGCAGCGTCCGGCATCGACCTCCACGACTTCAATACCGAGCCACTTGGAGAAGGCATCCTGCGCGAACATCCGCATGATCACCGCGCGCGCTTCCGCCGCACGATCGATCGGCGGGAACCCGCCCGGAGGCAGCATCCCTGTGAAGACCGTCCCGCGGTGCTTCGGTCCGTCGTCCGTCATGCGAGTAATCTCCCGCCGCTCTCGGCGACGCGTCTGAGCAATGGACTGGGACGGTAGCGGTCCTCGCCGTAATCCGCCTGAAGCGATTCCATCGTCTTGAGCACGTGGCCCACGCCAATCGTATCCCCCCACGCCAGTAAGCCCTTCGGATAGTTCACGCCCTTCGTCATCGCGAGCTCGATGTCCGCTGGCGAGGCCACGCGCAGGTGCATGGCGTCCGCCGCTTCGTTGATCAGCATGGCGATGATGCGATCGACGATCACGCGTCCCCGCGCCGCATCTTCGATCGGGGCGGGCATCACGGCGCCGTCGCGATAATCATAGTAGCCGCGGTTCGCCTTTCGTCCGAGCCAGCCGCTCTCCACCAACCGTCGCTGCGTCAGCGCGGGCTTGTAGCGCGGGTCGAAGTACATCGCCTCGAACACCGAGCGCGTCACGGCGTAGTTGACGTCGTTGCCGATAAAATCCATCAGCTCGAACGGCCCCATCTTGAAACCGCCGATCGACCGCATCGCCCAGTCGATGGTCGCACAATCAGCGATGCCCTCTTCAAGCATCCGCAGTGCTTCGCCATAGAACGGACGGGCAATGCGATTCACAATGAAGCCCGGCGTGTCGGACGCCATCACTGGGAGCTTTCCCCAACGGACCATCAGCTCCCGCGCGGCCGCGGCAACGGCCGCATCAGTCGCGAGCGCCGGAATGATCTCCACCAGCGGCATCACCGGCGCAGGATTGAAGAAGTGAATCCCCACCACGCGCTCACTCTGTGCGCAGGCCCCCGCGATCGCCGCCACTGACAGCGATGACGTGTTGGTCGCGAGCACCGCCGCCGGCGCGAGCACCTGCTCGAGCGCACGGAACAACCCCTGCTTGAGTGCCAGATCCTCTACGATCGCTTCAAGCACCAAGGCACACGGCGCAAACCGCGTGAGCTCCTGCTCCGCGACGCCGCTCACGTAGGTGATGCGCGCGAGGACGCTGTCGCCCTCCTCTCGCGTGAGCCGCCCCTTCTCGACCTCACGGGCCATCGCCTTGGCGTGACCCTCCTGCGCCTTCGCAATTGACGGCGCCGCCGCGTCGGCCAGCACCACGGGATGCCCCCGCTGCGCCGCGACCTGCGCGATCCCCGCCCCCATCGCCCCGGCGCCGACAACGCCGATCGTGACCCCAGGTCCGAGCGTCGTCGCCACGACTACTGCCCCGTGTACGCGGGCGCGCGCTTCTCGAGGAAGGCCCGCACGCCCTCGGCGTAGTCCGCGGTCCGCCCCGCCTCTTGCATGCAGCGCGCTTCCATCTCCAACTGCTCGTCGAGCCCATTCGCCCACGAGGCATTCATCGCGCGCTTGGTGAGCCCGAAGCCGCGCGTGGCCTGCTGCGCGAGTTGCTGCGCGAGTCCGCGCGCCGACTCCATGAGCACCGCCGACGGCACCACGTCCCAAATGAGCCCCCACGCTTTGGCCTGCGTCGCTGGCATCTTCCCCGCGAGGAAGAACATCCCCGTCGCGCGCTGCGACCCGACGAGGCGCGGCACGAAAAAAGTCCCGCTCGTATCGGGGATCAGCCCAAGCTTGGCGAAGCTCTCCACGAAACTCGCATCCTCAGAGGCAATGGTGAGATCACACGCGAAGGCGAGATTGGCCCCCGCACCGGCCGCAATCCCGTTCACGGCGCAGATCACCGGCTTCTCGAGCCCGCGGATGGCGCGAATGATCGGGTTATAGCTCGCACGGACCATCTCCGAGATATCGGGCATCGGTCCGTCCCCCTGCGGGAGGGCTTCCTGCAGATCCTGCCCGGCACAGAAGCCGCGGCCCGCTCCGGTCAGCAACACCGCACGGATCTCGTGATGATTGGCGGCCCGCGCCAGCTCGACCTGCAGCGCTTGAGCCATCGCGCGGTCGAAGCTGTTGAGCACGTCCGGGCGGTTCAGGGTCAGCTCGAGGACCCCACGATGTAGCTCGCTCAGGATGCTTGGCGTCATCTGCCAAATCTACTGCAAGGGTCCCCGTGAGGGCACGACCAGCAGGCCTGAAAGACGACCCCTCACAAGGCACGCGACGCGAACCGGCACGTCCCGCTCCCAGCCTCCCAGGCGTCCCCCAAAGCAGTAGATTCCGTCCCGATGCCCAAGCCCACACAGCCCGCACCGCCCACACGGCCCGAACAGCCGACGCCGCCCTCAAAGCCCGCGCCGAATACCCCGGCCCGCGACTGGCGCCGGATCGCGTATCACGTCCTCTGCTCCCGCGCCCTCGATGACGTCGAGGAGCAGACGAACAAGAACCGCGCGACCGTCCCCAAGGACCACGTCGTGCTGTACCAGTTCTCCGCCCGCGGCCACGACGTCGCGCAGGTGATCATGGGCTCGTTCCTCGACGGCCAGCGCGATGCCGCCGGCGCGTATTACCGGAGCCGCCCGCTCCTCCTCAGCCTCGGCCTCACCCTCGAGGATGCCTTCGGCTCCCCACTCGGGCGCGTCGGTGGCTTCTCCGATGGCCGTGACATCGGCGTGGTGTGCAACTTGCCCCGCGAAGCGGGCTGCATCGTACTGCCCATGGCCGGCGATGTCGGCTCGCAGTACACGCCTGCGGCCGGATGGGCGCAGGCCGTGACGTACCATCGCGATGTCCTGAAGGACGCATCGTACAAGGGCGCGATCGGCGTCGCCCTCGGTGGCGACGCCTCCGTTGCGACGAGCGGCTTCTGGGCCGCGCTGACCATGGCCACAACGCTCAAGCTCCCGATGCTCTTCTACATCGAGGACAATGGACTCGGCATCTCTGTGGGTGGCGAGATGCAGACGCCGGGAAGTGACATCGCGAAGAACCTTGAGTCGTTCGGCAATCTCTTCATTCGCAATGGAGATGGCACCGATCCCGCGGAGTCGGCGCACCTCATTGGCGAGTGTGTGACGCACGTCCGAAGCGGTGCGGGGCCCGCGCTCGTGCGGCTCACGGTCCCGCGGCTCTCGAGCCACTCGGGCCCGGACAATCAAAAGGGCTACCGCACGGACGCCGAGATCGCGCATGATCAGCAACGCGATCCCCTGCCGCGCCTCAAGCAGATGCTTGTGCCGACGCAGATGACCGAATCCGCGTGGGCAGCGCTTGAGGCCGAGGTCGCGCGCGATGTCGCCCAGGCCCTCGATGCCGCGCGCGCGCGCGGGATTCCCGATCCCTCGCGCATCGCTGAGTATCGCTTCGCGGACGACACCAAGGGATCGCCGGAGGCGTTCGGCGGATTGCGCCGCGCCGAGCGTCGCGCGCTCCCGTCCACAGAGGTGCCGCAGGAAGAGGGAGAGCTGCTCCGCTTCGCCGAGGCCGTGCGTCGCACGCTGCGTCACGAACTCACCGTGAACCCGAAGGTTGTTGTGTTCGGTGAGGATGTCGGCAAGAAGGGTGGCGTGCACCTCGTGACGGAAGGACTGCAGAAGCAGTTCGGCGCGCAGCGGGTGTTCGACACCTCGTTGAGCGAAGAGGGCATCATCGGACGCGCCGCCGGACTCGCGATCAGCGGCCTGATGCCTGTCGCCGAGATCCAGTTCCGCAAGTATGCCGACCCGGCCACCGAGCAATTGAACAACGCGGGAACGCTCCGGTGGCGTACGGCGAATCGCTTCGCCTCGCCGATGGTCGTGCGGATGCCCGGCGGGTTCGGCAAGGACGTCGGTGACCCGTGGCACTCGCTGAGCGACGAAGTGCGCTTTGCGCATGCGTACGGATGGCAGGTGGCGATGCCCTCCAACGCCGCGGATGCCGTTGGGCTTCTCCGCTTTGCGATGCGTTCGCCCAACCCGACGGTGTTCTTCGAGCATCGCGCGTTGCTCATGACCGGTGATGGCAGTGCGCGGTATCCGGGTGATGACTACGTCCTGCCCTTCGGCCGCGCCCGCATCGTGCAGCCCGGCACGGAGGCAACGGTGGTGACCTGGGGTGCGCTCACGCATCGGGTGGCAGAGGCCGCGGCCCGCTTCGAGGGCGCCATCGAACTGATCGATCTGCGCACGATCGCCCCGTGGGATCGTGGCACCGTGCTCGCCTCCGTCACGAAGACCGGACGTTGCTTGATCATTCACGAGGACAACCTGACCGCCGGGTTCGGCGCGGAGATCGCCGCCACGGTCGCGCAGGACGCCTTCTGGCATCTCGACGCGCCCGTGCAACGCATCGCGCCGCAGGACATTCCGATGCCCTATCACCCGGTGTTGCTCGATGCGGTGCTGCCCGGCGTGGAGCACCTCGCGAGCGCGATGGACGCGTTGCTGCGTGTCTAGTGAACGCAGTGAGATCGGTGAACGCAGTGATCGTAGCGCACCGAAGATAGGCGGGCTCTGGCGCGATATCCGTGACGCACTCAAGGGCACGGCGCACGACTACACGCAGGGCCCCATCGGACGCGCCATTCTGCTCCTCGCCGTCCCGATGGTCATCGAGATGATGATGGAGAGTGTCTTCGCCGTGGTCGACATCTTCTTTGTCGGGCGACTCGGCGCCGCGGCCGTTGCGACGGTGGGACTCACCGAGTCGCTCATGATCGTGCTGTACACCATCGCGTTCGGACTGAGCATCGGCGCCACGGCAACAGTCGCACGACGCATCGGCGAAAAGGACGCCGACGGGGCCGCGAGCGCCGCCGTGCAGGTCCTCGCACTCGGCGCATTGCTGTCCGGTGTGATCGGCATCGTTGGCGCCATCTTCGCCCCTGAACTGCTCGCGTTGATGGGCGCCGATGTCGACGTCATTGCCGTCGGCACCCCCTTCGCGCGCATCTCGCTCGCCGGCAGCTCCACCGCGTTCCTGATCTTCCTCGTGAACGCCGTCTTTCGCGGCGCTGGCGACCCCGCCGTCGCGATGCGTGTGCTGATCCTCGGCAATGGTCTGAATATCGTCCTCGACCCACTCCTCATCTTCGGCTGGGGTCCCTTTCCGGAACTCGGACTCGCGGGCGCGGCAATCGCCACGACGATCGGTCGTGGGACCGGGTTCCTGTACGCGCTCTGGTTGTTGAGCCGCGGCACGGGGCATCTCTCGGTGCGTCGCGAGCACCTGCGTTTAGAGCCCACCACGATGCTCGCGATCGGCAAACTGAGTGGCTGGGGCACACTCCAAGTCGCGCTCAGTTCGATGAGCTGGATCGGACTCGTGCGCGTCACCTCGATGTTCGGCGCCACCGCGCTCGCCGGCTACACGATCAGCATTCGCGTGCTGCTCTTCGCGCTCATGCCGGCGTTCGGGATCGGGGCGGCGGCGGCCACGATGGTCGGCCAGTCCCTCGGCGCCGGGCTTCCAGACCGCGCCGAACAGTCCGTGTGGACGGCGGCGCGCATCAATGTCGTGGTCCTCTCACTCACCGGCGCCCTCTTCCTGATCTTCGCGCCCACGATCATCGGGTGGTTCACGAAGGACGCCGCGGTCGCGGCCGTCGGCGTCTACGGTCTGCGCGCGATGTCACTCGGCTTCCCGCTCTACGCGTTCGGCATGGTGCTCGAGCAAGCATTCAACGGCGCCGGTGATACCCGCACGCCAAGCTGGATCAACTTCGGCGTATTCTGGATTCTCCAGATTCCACTCGCTTGGATCTTGGCGACACGCACCGAGTTCGCAGAGCGCGGCGTCTTCCTCGCGGTGCCGATCGCCTATTCGTCACTCGCGATCATCAGCCTTGTGCTGTTCCGGCGCGGAGCCTGGAAGGCAAAGCTCGTCTAGCAGACCATTCGCCGTGTCGTTCTTCTTTCAGCCTCCAGCGTCCATCCACTAAAAAGCCTTGAACTCGTCGAATGGCTGCCGACACTCATTGCAGACATGAATCGCCTTGCACGCCGTGCTCCCGAACTCACTCTTGAGCGAGGTGTTGCGCGATCCACACCAAGGACACGCGACTGGCGTACGCGCACGAGTCAGCGTCACGAAGCCAGCACTCTCCGCCCGCCCCGGCGGCGCGATGCCGTACTTCCGTAGCTTCTCGCGCGCCGCCTCAGGAATCCAGTCGGTCGTCCACGCGGGCGAGAGCACCGTGCGCACCTCAACGGCGGTCGCCCCCGCCGACTCCAGCGCCGTCCGAACATCCTTCTCGATCTCGTACATCGCTGGGCACCCGCTGTACGTGGGGGTGATCGTCACCTCAACCGTACCATCGGCGCGCTGCTGTGCATCACGCACGATCCCGAGCTCCACGACGGAGATCGCCGGCACCTCCGGATCGGGGACGGTGTTGAGGATCTCGTACAGCTGTTCGCGGGAGAAGAGCGTAGACATCGGATCAGCCGCGGCGTCGCGCGCTCACCACGACGCGCCAGGATGCGCCCGCGCGACGCTCTGCATCGTCGCCAGCAGATGTCCGAGGTGCTCCGTGTGCCGACCGCGACGTCCACCGGACTGCATGGGTCCATCCACCGGCCGCGTCAGTGTGGCGCGCGCGAGGACGTCAGTCACCATCGCATCCCATCGCGACCTGATGCCGGCGTGGTCAATCACGATCCCGAGCGCCGCGACGGCCGTATCGATGTCATCGTGCGCGAAGAGCTCGCCGGTGTACTTCCACAGCCGCTCGAGCGAAGCCTGCACGCGCGCATGGCTTTCGTCCGTGCCGTCGCCGAGCCGCACCACCCACTCGCTCGAATGCCGAAGATGATACTTATCTTCCTTCAGCGCCTTCGCCGCGATCGCCGCGAGCGTCTCCTGCCCACACTTGGTGAGCGCCTCAAGCAGCAACACACTGTGCGCATCGAACAGGAACTGCCGCACCATCGTGTCCCCGAAGTCCCCCTGCGGAAGCTCCACGAGCAAGCAGTTCCGGAACTTCACGCCATCGCGAAAGTAGGCCAGCGCATTCTCGTCGCGCCCCGCGCCCTCCACCTCGCCGGCCAGCTTGAGGACCTGCGCCGCCTGCCCGATCAGATCGAGCGCGATGTTCGCCGTGGCGATGTCTTCTTCGAGGATCGGTCCATGACCGGTCAACTCGGACATCCGATGGCCCAGGATCAGTCGGTCATCACCGAGGCGAAGGAGATACTCCACCATCGGCGCCGCCATCGGGGCCTGTCGCGGCGCCGCGACCCGCCCAGTGCCCGCCTTCGCCTCTCCGGCCGCAATGCCACCGGCGTCGCCGTCCTCGTGCGCCGCCATCAGAACACCCGCACGCCGCGCGGAATTTTATAGAACTGGGGATGCCGATACGCTTTGTCGTTCCCCGGATCGAAGAACGGCCCCGCATCCGACGGCGCCGACGCCGTGATCGCCGCCGCAGGAACCACCCAGAGATTCACCGCCTCGCCACGCCGCGCATACACATCGCGCGCATTCTGCAGCGCGTGCTCCGCATCCGTCGCATGCACCGACCCCGCATGCTCGAACGGCGCACCCGAATTCCCCTGCGTGAACACCTCCCACAACGGCCAAGAAACCTCAGACATGCGATACCCCAACCATGAGTAGTTCTCCGTCCCTCTGTGCCGCTGTGGGAACGCCGTCAACGCAGTGCATCAAGCCGCCGAAGAACTCACCACACGCTTCGACGCATGCGCCAACGCCGCCGCACGCACCCACGCCCCGTCATCGTGCGCCATATTTCGCGCCGCGAGCCGCTCCTCATTGCACGGCCCATTCCCACCAACGACTTCCCAGAACTCCGCCCAATCGATCTCCCCGAACTCCCAGTTCTTCGTCTCAGCGTTGAACGCCAGGTCCGGATCCGGAAGCGTGATGCCGATCGACTGCGCCTGCGGCACCGTCAGATTCACAAAGCGCTGACGAAGCTCGTCGTTCGTCTTCCGCTTCACGCGCCACTTGAGCAGCTCCGCCGAGTTCGGCGAGTGCGCATCGCTCGGCCCGAACATCATCAGCGACGGCCACCAGAAGCGATTCACCGCATCCTGCAGCATCTCCCGCTGCGCCAGCGTACCGTTCGCGAGCGTCGCGCAGATCTCGTAGCCCTGACGCTTGTGGAAGTTCTCTTCCTTGCAGATACGCACCATCGCGCGCGCATACGGACCATAGGACGCCTTCGCCAGCACCGTCTGGTTCACGATCGCCGCGCCATCCACGAACCAGCCGATCACTCCCATATCCGCCCAGCTCAGCGTCGGATAATTGAAGATGCTCGAGTACTTTGCCGTCCCATCGAGCAGCTGATTGAAGAGATCGTGCCGATCCACTCCCAGCGTCTCAGTGCCGCAGTAGATGTAGAGCCCGTGCCCGGCCTCGTCCTGCACCTTGGCGATCAGCGACATCTTCCGGCGCAGCGACGGCGCGCGCGTGATCCAGTTGCCTTCCGGCAGCATGCCCACGATCTCGGAGTGCGCGTGCTGCGCCATCATCCGCGTGAGTTGCTTCCGGTAGCGCTCGGGCATCCAGTCCTTCGGCTCGATGCACTCGCCAGCGGCAATTCGCGCCTCAAAGGCGTCGAGGAGCGCCGCATCCTCTTGGGGGACGGTCGTCGGGGTCATGGCTGGAATCTATAGGTTCACGCGGAAGCTGGACAATCAGGAGGGGCCGAACGCGCTATCTTTCCCCGCCATGACGCCGAACGCCCCCGCCTCCGCCGCCGGTCCCGAAGGACGCGTCCAGCTTTCCGTCGCCGACGGGATCGGAACCGTCGAGTTCTCCCATCCCAAGGGGAACTCCCTCCCGGCCAAGCTCCTCAATGAGCTCGCCGCCGGCATCACGCAACTCGGCGCCGACCCCGCCGCCCGCGTCATCGTCCTCAAGAGCGCCGGCGCCGGCACCTTCTGCGCCGGCGCGTCGTTCGACGAGTTCACCGCGGTCTCCACCCCCGCCGAAGGCCAGGAGTTCTTCTCCGGCTTCTCCCGCGTGATCCTCGCGATGATCCGCGCCCCGAAGTTCGTCCTCACCCGTGTGCAGGGACGCGCGGCCGGTGGGGCACTCGGGGTGATCGCCGCCAGCGACTACTCGTTCGCCGTCCGTGGGGCGCAGGCCAAGCTCAGCGAGCTGCAGGTCGGCATCGGCCCGTTCGTCGTTGGGGTCGTCCTTGAGCGCAAGCTCGGACTCGCCCCCTTCCAGTTCCTCGGCGTGCACGCCGATTGGCATGACGCCGAGTGGTGCGAGCGCCACGGCCTCTACGCGATGCTCTCGGGCGATATTGCCGCGCTCGACGCCGCAGTCCAGGCCCACGCCACGCGTCTCGCGGGGTCGAATCCCGAGGCGATGGCCGAAATGAAGAAGATCTTCTGGGCCGGCACGGAGAATTGGGAGCAGCGCATGAGCGACCGCGCCGCGATGAGCGGACGCATGGTGCTCTCCGACTTCACCCGTGACGCGCTCGCGAAGTTTCGCGCACGCTGACCTCCGCGCGTGGAGGCGCATCCGACGCCGCGCCGTGATGCGCGAGCCACTCCTGCACAGCGAACGAGAGTGCACCTGTGCGACGAGAGAAGCGTGATTCCATTCCGGTCGGCGTGCGATAGTTGAGCATCGCGATCTCTCGTGCGAGCCGCAGTCCCTCGGACACCCCCAGTGGAAAGCGCCCGACGTTGCGTGTGCGACCAGGCGATTGCCCCCGCGCCGAGCGCCGCCGGCGCCGCAAACACCAACGCCCGGTCTGCGCGCCCGGGAAAGCTCGCCGCGAACTCCTGCGCCACCATGCCGCCGAGAACGCGAAAGCCCTCTCCGTGGAGAGGGCCGCTGGATTCCGAGGGACGACCGCCGGGCATAAAACAAGTGCCCCGCATTCCGGCACCGCTACTTCAGGTACAGCGCCGTCACCGCTTCCTCGAACGTCTCATGATGTGCCCCGGCGAGTATGCGCGAGGTCGCCTCGTACCCAGCGGTGTCGAGTCGTTCCGCCGCCTTCAACACGGTGCCGACATCGAAGGGCAGGCCCTCGAGCACCGCGAGA
The DNA here is from genome assembly GCA_964445835.1 of uncultured Gemmatimonas sp. Lineage (GTDB taxonomy): Bacteria > Gemmatimonadota > Gemmatimonadetes > Gemmatimonadales > Gemmatimonadaceae > Pseudogemmatithrix. The sequence goes on along the minus strand of CAYUMN010000023.1, from coordinate 6,418 downwards.
TACTGCTCCACCGCCGTCAGGTAACCCATCATCCCACCAAGTTCGGTGGTGGCGTAGATCTTGTGCGCATCGCGCAGCGTGAAGACACCCTGCGCATCCGGCATTACGAGGTTCTCACTCCCGCACACGACGCGCAGCTGCGGATTCGCCGCGCACGTCGCAATGGAGAACGGATCCAGCGTCCCACCGGCCGCATTCACCACGAGCGCATCCATCGGCAGTTCGAGGAACGCCTGCTTCGCCTCGGGGCCCCACGTGCGAATCCCCATCGCTTCCAGTTCAGCCCGACGCTCTTCGCGCGGCTCGCAAGCGAGAATCGTCACGCCCGCATGCGCGCGCAGACGCTGGATGATGTGCATCCCGATATTCCCGCAGCCGATCAACGCGATCGTCGCGCGCTCGAGCGGCACGCCATGGGCGCGCAACATCCCGCGCAGGATCTGATAGTTCCCCTCGCCCGTCGGAATCGAGGTGTCGGCAACAACGCTGCCGTGAAAGCGCGCGTGCAGGAACTCGAGCGACCCCGTCTTCCCGTCCGACATCCGACCATGGCCGAGATCCTGCCCCGTCGTGATGTGAATGCCGTCTCGACCTTCCAAATCGTTGAGGCACTCAGCGGCCCACGTCAGAAGCTCCGCATCACGCACATTGCCGACGCGCGCGTCATCGGTCGGCGCGAGCACGCACTTCCCACCCACAATGCGCGTGATGTCGCGGATCGCCAGCGGCCCGCCTACCTGGATCACGCGCGACCAATGCACCTTCTCTTCCATTCCCATCGCCAACGCGATCGCTTCGCGGTCCGTCGTGAAGCCGGGAGTGGTGGTGCGCTCGAGCGGCGCGATGCGGAATCCCCCGAGCGAGAGCTTCGCCGAGCCCGGCGTCGCATGCGTCGCGATCGACAGCGTCCATGGCTCCGTCTCATGCGTGTAACGATAGACCCAGACGTTCGGATTCCGCGTGGTGGCGAGATCGGGGACGAGAGCGGCGCATTCGGCCGGCGGAATGACAGTTCTGAGCACGCTCTAAGGTAGTGCCCCACCCCATGCCTCACATCGGCACCGCCGTTCCAGGGAATCTACGAAGTCGTTTCCCTTGACATTCTGTTGTATTTATACGATTTTAAATCCTTGACAGACAACGAAAAAGGCCGCCCAGACGGCGTGAGACTCCATAACCGCATCGCGGTGCTGCGGACCGAGCGCCAGCTCTCACGCCAAGCATTGGCCGAGGCACTCGGCGTGAACTACCAGACCATCGGCTACCTCGAGCGCGGGGACTACAACCCCTCGCTCGAGCTCGCCCTGCGTATTGCTGAGTTGTTTGGTCTTCCGGTCGAAGCGGTTTTCGCACGACAGCCGTTCTCTCCACTGTCCGAGCAGGTGTATCCACGCAAGGACGGGCTGTCGCCTACGACGCGAGGTGCGCACTGATCTCCCACGGCATCGGCACATCGGGTGGTATGGCCTCGCACCCATCGCGTTCGCGATCGCGGTCCTAGCTGTGTTCGGCATATTTCGAGTTGGTCGCGCCGGCAAGATGATCGCGGATGAACTTGATACGCGACTCGATGAACGTCAGATCGCGCTTCGAAACTCTGCTTACCTCGATTCGTTTAGATTTATGTCGGGACGCACGATGCTCGGTGTCATCTGCATCGCCATTGGGGCCGACAAAGGCTACTGGTGGATTCCAATCACGAGGAGACGGAGCGCATTGATGCGGAAGTGGAGTCTGATCGCGTTCGCCCTGACGACGACCTCGCTCGGCGCGCAGGCCGCGCCACCGCTGGCGAGCTTCGACACGGCTTGGAGCGCGATCGCGCGCACCTTCTATGACACCACGCTCGTGCAGGGGCGCTGGGCCGTCACGCGCGACTCGCTGCGGAACTCGCTCGGGGACGCGCCCGATCTCGAGCAGGTTCGCGCGGCCATCCGCGCGCTGATGGCTGTGCCCGCGCAATCGCACTTCGCACTTATTCCGGCCGATGCCGTTCCGCTGCCGTCCGAGCTATCGCGTGGGGGCGCACCGGGCACCGTTGGCCTCGATCTGCGGATGATCGGCGACACGCTGGTCGTCTGGCGAGTGGAGGCGGGCAGTGCGGCCGCGCGCGCGGGAATACAAGCCGGTGCCATCATCACACACCTCGATACCCAGAGCGTCGCCGGACTCAGCGAGCGACTGGCGAAGGCCTTCCCCACCGACCCGAAGCAGGCGCATGGATTGATCGGTCAGGTGGCGATGTCGCGCGTACGACGGAGCACGGGCGATACCGCGGTCCTCACCCTGAGCGACTCGCGTGGTACGGCGCGTACCGCGCGTCCGGCGCGCACGGTGCGTCTCGCGCACACCCCGATTGCGGGCACGCTCACCCGGTGGGGGAATCTGCCGCCGATCGTCGTCCGCGTCACGCACGACTCCGTGCGCGTGGGCCGCGGTCGTCGGAGCGCGATGATCCCCGTGATTCACTGGTCGGCCTGGTTCCCCGCTATTTCTGCAGATCTTGATCGGGCACTCTTTGCCGCGCGCGGCGCTCCGGGGGTGATCCTGGATCTGCGCGGCAACCCGGGTGGAGTCGTGGGCATGATCGGCGGGGTGGCCGGACACTTCACGGACACCGTCGTCAGTCTCGGCAACATGTACGGGCGTGGCTCGACGCTCTACCTGCGCACGAATCCCCGCCGCGTCGATCCCACCGGCACCCGTCGCGCGGTGATCACGGCCCCGGTCGCGATCCTTTTGGACGGGATGAGTGCCAGCGCCTCGGAGTTCTTCGCGGCTGGCATGCAGGCCACCGGACGCGCCCGGGTCTTTGGAGACCCCTCGGCCGGCCAAGCCCTGCCCGCCGCCATGCTGCGCTTGCCGAGCGGGGATGTGATGATGCACCCGATCGCGGACCACGAGGACGCGAACGGACGCCGGGTTGAGGGGGTAGGAGTGCAACCGGATACGCCGGCCCCTTTGACCCGCCGGGCCCTGCAGGCCGGCGGCGACCCCGCGATGGACGCCGCACGAGCGTGGCTCGCGCGCACGCTGTACTGAACGCAAATTCCCACCACACCCTTAGAGAGGCCCCGATGAACCGTCGTTCGCTCCGCCCCACACTCCTCGCCGCTGCGCTGCTCGCGCTTGGTGCTCCCGCCCTCGCCGCGCAGACACCCACCGAGATTCTCGCCCGATATAACAAGGTCATCGACCCGCAGGGTCGCGTGGCGTCGATCAGCGGCATGCGTTCCACCATCAGCATGGAGATCCCGGCCGCTGGGATGTCCGCCAGCATCGTCGCCGTGCAGGCCCGGCCGAACCAGATGACGATGACCATCGAGATCCCCGGCCTCGGCCAGATGCGCCAGGGCTACGATGGCACGACCGCGTGGTCCAGCGATCCGATGCAGGGCCCGCGTCTCTTGTCGGGCGCCGAGGCCTCGGCGATCGTCGATGGCGCGAACATGAACGCGATGGTCCGCACCCCGGACCTCTTCACGTTGGTGGAAGCCGCAGGAGACGTGGACGTCGAAGGCGACAAGGCCTCCTGCTTGAAGCTCACGTGGAAGTCGGGGCGCGTCACCACCGAGTGCTTCTCGACGACGACCGGTTTCCTCATAGAGTCGCGGTCGAAGCAGCAGTCGCAGATGGGGGAGATCGAGGCCGTGTCGCGCATGTCCGACTACCGCGCGATCGACGGCATCATGGTACCGCACAAGCTCTCGCAGTCGGCGATGGGGATGCAGCAGCTGATGACGACCACCTCGGTCACGTTCGGCCCGCAGGACCCGAAGCTCTTCGAACTCCCGCCGGAGATCAAGGCGCTCAGGCCGTGATCTGACGGCAATCGTTCGTCATGCTTGAGTTCAGGGTCGGCAGTCCGCACACCTCGCGAGCTGCCGACCTTGCTTTCCTTCGGAGCTGGGGATGAAGCGACGTTGGCGTCTGTTTTGGAGCTGGGGATGAAGCGACGTTGGCGTCTGCTTTGGAGCGGGCTCGCGCTCTTGGTGGTCAGTGGCGGTGCAACGGTGCTCTGGTTGCTTCGCGACCCGACGCCGTACTTCGACGCGCGGCGCAGCGCACTTGCCGCGACCGAGGAACTCCCTGCGACTCGCGACGGCACGACGCTTGAACAAGATGTGCAGCTTGTGGCCACGAGCGGACTCCGAGTGGAACTCGCGATTCGTCGCCCCGCCGCCGCCGAGCCTGTCGCCGTGCGACGTCCCGTCTTTCTGGTGCTCGGCGGGGCCGTGCGCGGCAAAGACGCGGGCAAGTTGATCGGCGATACGCGGGGGGCGATCTTCGCGTCGCTCAAGTATCCGTACGACGGCGACCTGGACGCGCGTGGCCCGCGCGCCGTGCTCGCGCAGGTCCCCGCAATACGTCGCGCCTTCTACGACACGCCGCCCGCGGTGCAACTCGCGCTCGACTATCTGCTCGCGCGGCCGGACGTGGACTCCACACGCGTGGAACTGGTGGGCGCGAGCTTCGGTGCGCCCTTCGCCGCCATTGCGGCGGCGCGCGACACCCGCGTGACGCGTCTCTGGCTCGCGCACGGCGGCGGCGACAGCTACGCGCTCATTGCGCACAACCTCCAACGAGAGATTCCGAACGCGAGCCTCCGCGCTCCCCTCGCGCAGCTCGCCAACCTGCTCGTCTCGGGTCCGCGCCTGAGTCCCGAGTTCTGGGTCGGTCGCGTCGCTCCGCGCCCGGTGATCATGCTCAACGCCGAGCAAGACGAGAAGATTCCCCGCCGCTCCGTGGACGTGTTGTATGCCGCGGCGGGAAATCCGAAGGAACTCGTCTGGCTTCCTGGCAAGCACATGCAGGGCAATCGTCCTGAGGTGATCGAGGAGCTCGTGACGGCGATGGTGACGCGCATTCTCGCCGTCGATCCGGACTATATCCCCGCGATGCCGACGGTGCCGACGATGCCGACGGTGCCGACGATGCCCACAACATCTCCCCCCGCACGCCCCTGACTATGCGAACAGGCGCGCCGCGCAACCCGTAGAATTCGCGCGCCCGACTTCGTACGTTCCGTCCCTTATGGCCGACGTGCTCTCCCCCATTCTCGTCGCGCGTGTCGCGACCGAGCTCGCGCTGAACCCGCAGCAGGTGCAGCGCACCCTCGCGCTCTTCGGCGAGGGCGCCACCCTCCCCTTCATCGCTCGCTACCGCAAAGAGATGACGGGAGGACTCGATGAAGTCCAGCTCCGCGATGTCCGCGAGCGCGCCGAGTATCTCAAGGAGATGGAGGAGCGTCGGACCGCGATTCTCGAGAGCATCGAGGCACAGGGGAAGCTCACTGACTCGCTCAAGGCGCTGATCCTCAAGGCCGACACAAAGCAGGCCCTCGAGGATCTCTACCTTCCCTTCAAGCCCAAGCGCCGCACCCGCGCGATGATCGCCCGCGAACGGGGACTCGCCCCGCTTGCCGACGATCTCTGGCGCGGAGCGCTTTCCGACGCCGATGCACTCACGAAGGCGGCGGAGTTCATTCTCCCCTCCGTTGAGGGAAAGGAGTCGGAGGTTCCCAACGCCGAAGCCGCGCTGCAGGGTGCGCGAGACATCCTCGCCGAACAGGTCTCCGAAGACGCCATGGTGCGCGGCTGGGTGCGTGAGATGACTCGCGCCAAAGGCATCGTCAACAGCAAGGTCATCGAAGCCAAGCGCAGCGACGAGTCGAAGTTCAAGGACTATCACGAGTTCACCGAGGCACTCGGAACGATTCCCTCGCACCGGATGCTCGCCATTCGACGCGGCGAAGCCGAAGGCGAACTGCTCTGGCGCGTCCAAGCCCCCGTCGATGACATCAACGCACGCCTGGCGCGCGAGGTCGTGGGTGATCGCAAGGCGACGCAGCAACTCACGCTCGTCGCAACGGATGCGTACAAGCGCCTTCTCGCGCTGGCGATCGAAGCCGAGTTGCGGCTCGAGCTCAAGACCCGGGCCGACGACGAAGCCATCACGATCTTCGGGCGCAATCTCGAGCAACTCCTGCTCGCCTCACCTGCGGGTGAGAAGCGTGTGATCGGGCTCGACCCAGGCTTCCGCTCGGGCGTGAAGGTCGCTGTTGTGAGCGCCACCGGGGCACTCGTGCACACCGACACGCTCTACCTGCACCAAGCGGATCGTTTCGCCGGCGCCATTCGCCTCCTGGTGCAGCGCTTCACCCCTGATCTCATCGCGATCGGCAACGGCACGGCGAGCCGCGAGACGGAGAATCTCACCAAGGCGGTGCTGCGTGAGCTCGACGCGCCGCACCCCACGGTGGTCGTCGTCAACGAAGCGGGTGCCTCCGTCTACTCCGCCAGCGATCTCGCCCGCGGCGAGTTCCCCGACCTCGACGTCTCACTCCGCGGCGCCGTCTCCATTGCCCGCCGCTTGCAGCATCCCCTCGCCGAGCTCGTGAAGATCGACCCCAAGAGCA
>CAYUMN010000022.1:21605-25996 GCA_964445835.1 uncultured Gemmatimonas sp. | reverse complement strand
CGGCCGCGGACGTCCGTTGCTGGGGTGCAGGCAATCAAGGACAGGTGGGTGATGGCGCCGCGACGGACCGCCTCACGCCGGTGCCGGTGTCGGGCGGACATTCGTTTCTCGCGGTCTCCGCTGGCAACGCGCATACCTGCGCCCTGAAGGCCGACGGCAGCGTGTGGTGTTGGGGTGCCAACACGAGCGGGCAGCTCGGGACTGGCAGTACCGCGACGTCGGCGGTGCCGACGCAGGTCGTCTCGAGCGTGCTCTTCGCGTCGGTCGATGCCGGCGCGCTGCAGACGTGTGCACTCGATCGTGCGGGCGCCGCCTACTGCTGGGGCTCCGGACTCGATGGCGCGATTGGCGATGGCAGCACGCTCGACCGACTTACCCCTGTGGCGGTCGCGACGCCGCTGCGATTCACCGCGCTCAGCGTTGCCGGCGCGCACGCCTGCGGGACCACGACGACCCACAGCGTGCACTGCTGGGGGAGCAACGTGAACGGCGCGCTCGGCGACGGCACGTCGAGTCCGCGTACGAGTCCATCGACGGTGAACACGGCGATGCCGCTCGCGTTCGTGTCCGCGGGCGGCGGCCACAGCTGTGCCGTCTCTCCGAACGCGATTGCGCAATGCTGGGGTGCGAACAGTCAGGGTCAGCTCGGCATTGGCACGAACTCGAGATCGCTGTCGCCGGTCGCCGCTCCGTCGGCGACGAACATGAGCCTGCTGAGTGCGGGGCCCGACTACAGTTGCGGCGTCACCGTTGGCGCGGTCACCGGCACCGGGGGCAACGTGGTTGTGGTCTCGGCGCGTTCCCTGCTCTGCTGGGGCAGTAACGCGGGAGGACAGTTCGGCGTCGGCGACCGGCTCTCGAGCACGTCACCGGCCGGCGCGGCGATCGGGTTGACGTTCCGGTGATCCCTGCTCCCGACACAGACGGGTCCGCATCGCGTAACGCCCTTGTCGCAGCTCGGTAAGGCCGCTGATGCCGGGCGGGTCCGAAGTACATACTCCGCGCGTGACCACCACGACCTCATCTGCGTTGCCCGTCGCCGCCATCCCGGTGGAGCGATTTGTCGAACGTCTCTACGCGCCGCTCGCGTGGGAGGCCACTGTTCGACTCGGCGATCCCGCCATCGCGTCGCGGCTCGTGGAACGTGAGCTGCATCGGGCATGGGACGAGCGCGAGCGGTTCGCGACGTTCGAGGCGCTCTCTCGACATGTGCAGGACGCGGCGCTCGCGGCCATCCAGCGCGAGGCGGATCGCCGCCGCGACGTGACGCGGTTCGAGGGCGACCACGCGCACGCGCCGGTGCCGGGCAGTCTTGACGTGATGTCGGTCGAGGCGGTGCGGCGGCGGATCGGCGGGGGTCGCACACCGATGTCGACGCCGCCCGCTGTAACCGCGGTGACCGCGCCTGCTCCGCGGGCTCAGGTACCGTTGGCAGTGCTCGGTGCGGAATCTGTGGCGGCCGCGGCAGCCGAATCCGCCGCTGCTCCCGCTGCTCCCGCTGCTCCCGCTGCTCCCGCTGCTCCCGCTACCGCGCGCGTCGCCGCACCTGGGCGCCCGACCACCACGCGTCCCGCCTACAAGCCGCGGCTCTCGATGTCGTCCGCTCGCGTGGATGCCGCGAGCGTGCCGCCGCCGACGCCGCCGCGCCCGTCGCGTGCAACCGGCTCGATGAACCGATTCACGCCGGCGCCAGAGCCGACGTTCCGGCTCTCCGATGATCAGAAGCGGCTCGCGAGTGGCGGCGGCATGCTCGTGGTCGCATTGCTCGCAGTGCTCGCCTTCCGCGGTGGATTGGGAGGCGACTCCGAAGCGCGCGCCTTCGCCGCACTGATGGACTCCGCCGGCCCTGCGCACAAGACCGCGCGTGCGGAACTGAAAGCGGTGGCACTCGCCGAGGGCGACAGCGCGCACCTTGGCGCCGACGCAACGTTGACGGTGAACACGACCTACGGAGACGGCGCGCGCGCGCTGCGCATCGCGGGTCCGGTGCAGCTCTCCCTCCGGAGCGACTCGAGCGCATTCGCCGCGATCCAAATTGGGCCGCAGCGATTCGTCACGGCTGGAATGGTCGGCGCATTCAGCAGGGATGCCGCCGGTCTAGTCCTCGTGCAAGTGGACTCGGGCGAGCTCGTGCTGGTGCGCGACTCAGCGCGCGTCCGAATCAGTGAGGGTAGCGTCGTGCGGATTGGATCGGGTACTCCGGAGCCCCTCACGCGCGACGAGCGCGATGCGGCCTTCAGTTGGACGCAGGGCCGGCTGCAGCTTCGGGGCGAGTCGCTCCGCGCGATCGCTGCGGCGGCGAAGCAGTGGTACAATCTGGTGCTGCGTTACCCCGCGGCGCGCGCTCTCTCCGATACGGCTTCACTCGACGTACCGCTCGCCAGCCGCGACAGTCTCGCGTCGGGGATAGCGTCGGCGTTGGGAGCGCGCGCGGAGATCTCGGGAGACCGGATGACGCTCGAGGCGGTCAGCGCGCGGCCGCGCAGCGCACCCGTCGCACGACAGAGTCGGGCGCCCGCACGGGCGCCGGCTCGCGCGCCCCTGCTCGGGCCGATGCCGAGCATCACGCTACCGCCGTCCCAGTAGCTCGTGGGTCGGAAGTGTACGATCGCGCGCGCCTCAAGCTTCAGGTGCGCCGCCCTTCACTCAATGCGAAACACCGATACCTGCGCGCCTGTCGATGCCGGAAAGGGCGATCCATCCGGTACCGCGAACCGTAGCTGCACTGCCGGCGTGCCATTGCCGGTCGCAAGTCGGTAGGTCACGAATGTGCCCGGGCGCATGGTGCCGGTGCGAGCACTTCCTGCGGTAAGCGCCACCGCAGCGACGGGATACGGCCGCGAGACGCCTCCGGCGAATCCGAAGGCCTCAAAGAGTCGCTGGTAGATCAGCCGCAGATTGCGCGTCGTCAGGCGGTATCGCGCGGGAATGCGTGAACGCGCCACGCCCTCAATGCTGTCAGCGGACGCTGTGATGGCGAAGTCTCCGAGGAGCGCGGCCGTATCCTCGCCCGAGACCGCCTCCAGGTTCCGCCGCCCCGTGAGCGCGGTCTGCACGAGCGACCGGAGCACCGCCTCTCCCTTCTGGTCCGCAATCCAGCGCAGGAACAACCAGACGCCGCCACGCTCGCTCTGCGAGCAGAACGAACCGGGCATGCAGCTGAGGAGCGAGAAGGCGCTGCTCCCGGCGAGAAAGCGGTACGAGTAGAGCAAGTTGGGCGTGAGATACGGCGACGCCGAGTCCGGAAGCAGCTGCGCGGGATTCGTGCGGCCGGTCGGGGCAGGGTAGATCTCCTCCCAATAGCGCGCCCCCATCTCCTCGGCGACATGACTGAGCCCCTCGTTCAACCATGGTTCTTCGTTCGCGCCGCCGCGCTCAAGGACGTGCGCGCCATACGAGATCATGTGCTGCAGTTCGTGAACGAACGTCGGCGGCAGGTTCGCGAGGACATCCGCCTTGGTGTGCGGGCAGCTCCAGGTGCCGGCCGCGTCAGGGACGAGCGCGTAGAACACCTCAGCACGGTTGGAGGTGGATTCCAGGCTCGCGAGATCGTGCCCATAGAAGAAGCCGCGCACGTAGCCGCTCGCCTCGCAGGCGGCCGCGGTCACCATCGCGTTCACGGTGGGCGTGAGCAGGAGAATGACCTTCCCATTGCCGTCGATGTCCGATCCGTTGCCGAAGGTCGAGAACATGCGCGCGGCGAGCGCACCGTCGTACAGGGCGCCCATCGACAGCAGCTCCGCGTCGTTCAACGACGCGGCGGCCAGCGTGTCCATATAGATCGCGACGCGTGACCCATCGAAGCGGAGGCGTGCGTCGACGGCAGCCCAGGCGGGCGTGATCTCGAGCGTCCTGAGGACGCTGAAGCGACGGAGCGAATCGAGCGGAGCGCCCGTCAAACGCGCCGCCGTCTGCAATGACCGGAGCGATGAAGGGAACGGTGTTCCACGCGGACGCGCCGGACGCATCGTGCGCTCGCGCGTGCGCAGTCGCTCGTCGAGCAGTGCTTGCGCGTCGGTGCCACGGGCATCCAGTGCCGACTCATTGAAGAGGTCAGCGCCGGTCCGAAGCGCCACACTCGGCGCGGCCATGGGGTCGCCGATGCGGAAACCGTATCCACCGTACGGCAGTGCCGCCCCAGTGAGCTGCGGCAGCACGAGATACGTTGCGCCAGCACCGGCGAGCACGGTGCAGTGCACGGCGTCGCCGGTTATCACCGTTCCCTCATAGCGGGCAAGCGAGAGCACCTGCTGTGTCGCGCCGTCGCAGGCGGCTTGAGAGGGAGGCGTGACGAGACCGTCACCCGCGCATGCCGCGAGGAGGGCGAGCAATGCCGCGACCGCCGAGCCGCGAGCAGCGCGGCCAGCGTGAGTAGCGCGTTTAGCGCGTTT
>CAYUMN010000022.1:0-21505 GCA_964445835.1 uncultured Gemmatimonas sp. | reverse complement strand
GCGCGTTTGGCGCGTTTAGCGAAAGATGTCATCGTCCTGAACCCGCACGGTGTTGCCCTTCGCGTCGATGACGTACGCCATTACGGAGAGGACGTCATCCCACTTGATGCGCCCCGTTGTCGGGATGACCGGCACGTCGAGCGAGAGATAGCCGGCGGGATCCATGCTGCCGAGATCCGGGATCCCGTCCGGCGGGCCAAGCACCCCATCGCGAAGGCGCACGAGCACGAAGTGGCCGATGATGTCGTTCTCAGGATCGCTCGCCAGGAGCAGGCTCGTCACCATCGATTGGCCCTGCAGCGTGGCATTGAAGAAGCGCACGCTTGGCGGGTTGCCTGCGGACCGGCCGATGCGGTGCGTGAGGATGACGCTGGAGTTCGAGCGCTGGTCGAACACGCGCACTTCGGTGCAGCGATCGGACATCAGGCTCGTCGGCAGTCCCACTTCATAGGCGCCGACCACGACGAGCGTGTCGGAGAGCGCGCCGCGGCCGCTGCGGAGCGAGCGGCGCGTGCGCGTGCGCTGGTCGGGAAGTACGCTGTTGCCGCGGCAGTCCGTGATGTCCCACGTGTAGCCATCGATGTCACCATCGGGGTCCCACACGCGGAACGAGAAGATGCTCGCGCCGCCGTCGTACCCGCTCACCAGCGAGAGCAGTTGCGGCCTGTTCGCCAGCGCTGAGCAGATGACGCGGAACACGACCGTGGCTCCCCCGGTCGCGGTGGCGGTGACGTTCTGTACGGCGCCACCGGCGCTGACGATCAGGCAGTTGGGCGCGACGCCGCCGAGTTGGACTTCGTAGTCGCCCGCCGCGGCATCGTCCACGGTCGCGGTGTCGTTCGCGCCGAGGAGTCCCGTGTATTCAGTGCCGTCGGCGCGTCGCACGCGATAAACGTAGCTTTGGTCGGTCTCGGGACCATCGGCGATGACCGCGACGCTGACAACGCTGCGGCACTGGATGGAGTAGCGAACAATGCCGGTGTTGTCGGCGTCGGAGAGTGAGATGGATCGTGCTGCGCCGTTCGATACGATGCAGCGCGTGGGCAGCCCCTGGATGGCGACCTCGTACGTGGCAGGCTTGAGCGCGAGCACGATCGTGTCGGTGGGAAAGGCAGAGAGCGTGCGCACCTCGGCGCGCACGTCTCCGAGGTCGCGGATGCGGTAGGTCAGCGCGTTCGGCGCGGCCGCACCGCCGAGCGCTTGCAGAGTGGAAACAATGGCCAGATACGGCGGACCAGAGGGTGCAGTGGTGTCTTGGCAAGCAAGGAGAAACGGCAGGACCGCCGCCGCGCAGTAGCGCGCGACGGCGATCCTTGAACAACCAGACGCCGGGCGAGGCCGTCTCATCCGTTCACGACCCGCTCATGATCAGGGCGTGGTCGCGGTGCGGAAGGAACGGGTCCAGCCCGAATACCACGGGATGTTGCCGCCGAGCCCGGGGGCCACGGCGCCGCGGTAGTTCGTCGCTTGGACGAATGCCGTCGCACCAGCCGAGGCCGGCGTGACGGTGTTGCCAAGCAGCGGGTTCCCGGCGATATCGGTGCGCATGCGCCAATCGGGAAGATTGGTGTTGTACGCATCGTTGAAGTAGGTGGTGATCTGGGTGCCGAGGCCGCCCGTGATCTCCTGGAAGCCGACGCCCGCGCGGAGGAACGCGTCCTCATTGGCGGCGCCACTGCACACCGGGTCGCTGGTATCGGAGTTGTCGAGACGCCCAACCTCGATCCAGCTGGTAGCGACGATCTCCGGAATGCCCGTGCCGAACGTGTTGCAGGTCAGCGGGTCGTCCAAGTCGAGGCCAATGGCCCAACCGGCGACTACGGAATTGTAGATCTTCACGCCAGCGCCACGACGGATCTGGATTGCCGCGTTCTGCGTGACTGACTGCGAAGGCGTGCGCGCGGTCAGGTTGCCGATGATCGTGAAGTTGAAGAGCTTCGGTGCCGTACGCGGGAGGTCAATCGTGCCCGGGGCCGGCTCATTGCCGTCGGCCTCGATTCCCTTGGTGTCACCAGCGGCGTCACCGACGTCCTCTTGGATGAGCACGAACTGGTGTTCACCACGGAGACCGAACGAGACGTCAAAGGCGTCGTCGTTGTTGCCGGTGAGGACGAGGTGGCTGGTCGAGACATTGCCACCGAAGAACTCGACGCCGTCATCGAGGCCGCCATGGCATTGAACGTGGTTCACCGTGGTGGCCGAACCGACCGCGGCGAGCGTCAGGCAGTTGAGCTCTCGGTTTGGGTTGACAAGAAAGCCGGCGAACTCGATGACGGCGTACGTGAGCGAGCCCGAGTTGTCGGCGTCGTTGCAGCCGCCGAACGCCAGGGCGTAACCCGCTTCGCCATTGCGCTGGTTGCAGCCGTCAGGCGAGAGGCCGAGCGCGGCGTCACCGAGGTTGATGCGCGCACGACCGTTGATCCACAGGCCGGCCCAGCAGCCGCTGACCTTCGTGGCTTCGTTGCCGGTGCAGGTGAACACGATCGGCTGGTACTGCGTACCGTTCGCGAAGATCTGGCCGCCGCGCTCAATGAACACCGCGGAGGGATTAAAGGCCGTGTTCGCTTCGATGCGGGTGCCCGCCTGGATGATGAGATCGCCACCGTCGACGACGACAAGGCGGCCGTCGATCTGCCAAACGCGGTCACGGGTGAGAGTGAGCACCTGCCCGTTGCCAACCGTCAACTCCGCGCCGGACAGCGTGTCGCGCAGGGTCGTCGCCGCGCCACGGCCCGGGATCACCTGCGCCACGCAGGGCTCGGTGGGGAGCAACACGGCGTAGAACGCGATCGCGAGGTAGTCGTCGAGGTCGAGCACGCGGCTGCCGTCGGTGTTGGTGCCGCACGCCGGCGCGCCCGCGCTCCCGTTGTTGGGGAACACGTTGCCGGCCATCACCAGGTCAACGTCGCGCGTGGGACCATCGGTGCCGACGATGATCTCGTCGAGGCCGACCGCGGCGAAGGCGACGCCGAGGTAGTCGTCGAGGCCGATCGCACCGTCATAGTTGATGTCGCCGAACTTCAGGCCAACGGTACCGAGGTCGCCGGGCCGCAGCGAGACCGAATGCTCCTTGCCGGTCGCGACCATCTCGGACTTCCAGTCCGCGAGGCTGAACGCGCGCGCATCGGCCGGGACAGGCACCGAGCGGTTGACGAGCGACGGCAGGACACTGACGCCGACCGGGCGTAGGCCGCCGTCGTTGGTGCTCGCCTTCATGTGGTCGTACGCGAGGCTGGACGCGTAGTTGGCGCCCTTCACCTCGAAGACCAGCAGGGCCACGCGGCCCTCGAGTCCATCAAGGTCGAAGCTGGTGAGACGCAGCACGCCGGTCGCCGCGTGCTGCGCGCCGACGATGGCGGTGGCGCCGGTGGCCGACTGCCCGACGTAGGCGAGGCGGGCGGGATCGAAGCGGAGCGAGCCCTGGATGCCAGCGACGGACTTGGTCGAAGGATCAAGGCGCACGGCAACGCCAATGCGGGAGCCGGCGGCGGCGTCCGCCGACGAGAGCTCGAGGGCGAGCGAAGCGTTGGTCGAGCGACGCATCAACGCCGTCGGCGTGTCCGCACACGCCGACAGCCCGAGCGTCGCGACGGCGAGGAGCGCCGTGACCGACGAGAGTGAACGAGTGAGCTGCATGTGAGATGAACTCCTAAGTGGGTGGACCCGTAGGGGAGCGGACACGCGAATGCATGCCCGCTCCCGCACGGAGTCGTCGGATTACGGGAGGATGAACGTCGCTTCGGTGTTCACGAGGTTGGCGAGAATCGAGAGATTCGATCCGCCGGTGCGGCTGTTGGCCGCAATGAACGTGGTCGTCGTGCCGACTGAGCCCGTGGCGCCGGCGACTCGGTCGAAGATGATGCGAACGACCGCGACGTTGCCGGTGAAGAAGGTGGTGCCGACGGTGCCGGTGAGCAGGTTGACGATGCCCGGCGTGCCGCCGTTGACCGTCGGACCGCTCGAGATGCGCGGCGAGCCCATCAGCGCCGTCTGCTCTTCGAAGAAGGCGAGCTTGGACGCGTCGTAGAGGAACGAGAGCTGAATGCCGACGATCGGGTCGCCAGTGCCGCCGAGCGCGCCGGCCGTCGTGATGTCGGTGATCGCCGCGTTGTTGAACGTGCGCATGTCAACGCGGATGTCGAGTTGCACCTGATTGCCAGCGAGCGCAGTCCAGGTGGTGTTGTACTGGTAGCCTGGCGGGAGCGGAGCCGTGCAGTCCACCAGGATGTCACGGGTGATGGCACCCGACGACGGCAGCGTGTAGGCAACCGGCGCGAGCGGCGAACAGGTCTGACCGGCGATGGCGCCGATCGAGAGCGTACCGGCCCCAGCGGCAACACCGGAGATGGTGTAGGCACCCGCGGCGTTGGTCACGCTCGAGCCGCCGGTGGAGGAAGTGACGGTCACTCCGGAGATCGGAGCCCCGTCGTAGTCACGCGTCACGATGCCGCCGATCACGCCCGGCAGGCCCGTGCAGGTGGCGAGGAAGTTGACCGTCGCGGTCCCACCCGACGTCACGGCGACCGACTGGTCGGCGACAGCGGAGCAACCGGCCGGCAGATTCGAGACCGACACCGTACGGGTGCCCGGGTTCACACCGGTCACGGAGTACGCACCAGCCGCACTCGTCGTGCCCGAGCCGTTGCCCGAAACGCTGACGGTCACGCCCGACAACGCGCCGCGAACCGCGGACGTGACGGAGCCCGAGACGATGCCCGGGGTGATCGGACCCGCAGCGGCGAGGTCGGCGGCCACAATCATGCGGACGCGGAACTGGCCCACCGAGGCATCCATGTCGAAGCCAACGGTGCGGACCGACGACGTGGAGAGCGGCAGGATCGACGTCTCGAACGCTTCCCAACGGAAGCAGTCATTCGAAACGGCGAGCGCGCAATTCGCATCGTTGAAGAAGTTGAAGGGCGAGCCGGATCCAGCGGCGCCCGTGCCGTTCCAGTCGATCGACGGACCGACCTGACCACGCGACGGAAGCTCAACGATCACTTCGTTGCCGTCGGTGCCAGTCGTGCCACCCGACGTCGTGGTGACGTTGTAGTCAAGCGGGAAGAGGATCACGCCGGCCGCCGGGGCGATCGGCCACGTCGGCGGGATGAACGAAATGCCGGGGAGCTTGTTCTCGATCAGGACGTTGAACGTCACGCGGATCTTGTTCGGCTCGAACGCACCGGGGAGCGACGCCGTGTAGGTGCCGGCGATCGGCACGATGCGCACGGCTTCGCCGCCGAGCAGCGAGAGCGCCGGCGCCTCGACGCCGCCGATCGAGAGCGTGGGGGCGCCGGAGGTGGTCGCCGTGGGGGCCGTGATCTTCACGGTGCCCGTGCGCGTATTCACATCGGCGACGAACGCCATCGGCCTGAACTGCGTGACGATCGGATTGCCGGGAAGGATCGGAGCGACGGGCTGGTCACCCTGGCAGGCGGCGGTGAACGCCGTCGTGAGGATGGTGAGGAACGAGGCGATGCGACGCAGGGTGCGCGCAGGCCGGGTCGAGACTGTCATACTGACCTCCAAGGGATGATGGGGCGACGAATTGAGGTACGGCTGCTCCCGCGGGCTGCGGAGCGAGGGGAATGTCGGCTCGAGATATCACGCGACAATGCCACCCGTGTATCAGTGGCGTCCGGATTCAGTCACCGACATCAGGGACGGGTGAACGACCCCTCGACCACGGTGATGCGCGGGTTGTAGACGAAGAAGAACGTGCTCGCGGGCCCTTGCACGGGACCGAGGAATGTCTGTGTCGTCGAAACGCTTCCCGCCGCGCCGATCGGGCGCAGGCGCACGGTCGCGAACGTGAGGAGACCGAACAGGTCCCCCGTCTGATTCGCCGTCGCGACCGATCCCGCGAGGCTCAGCTTCCCCTGCGTGACCAGCGATTGGTTCGTGGTTCCCATGATCCCAGGTCCGAGATTCACGGAGACGAGTTGGAACCTCGTCGGATCCCACCTGATGGTGTCGATCACGAACGTCCGCACCGCTTCCGTACCGGGTGTCTCGACGAGATTGGTCGCGAGATTGAGCGACAGCGTGAGCGGCACCCAGTTGTTGCCGGCGTCAAAGGCGCCGAACGTGGTGTTCCATATGAGGTTGCCCGTGCCAGCGCCTGCACCGACCGTAACCGTTGCTTGGGCGCTCGATGTAAGTCCGCCATTGTCGGTCACAGTCAGTGTCACCGTGTACGTGCCCGCCACCGCGTACGTGACCGATGGCGTTTGCCCGGTCACGGTCTGCCCATTGCCGAGCGCCCACGAGTACGTCACAATGGTCCCGTTGGGATCGGACGACCCGACGCTCGAGAGCGAGAACGGCACCCCTGCGGTGGCGGCGTACGGTCCGTTCGCTTGCGCGACGGGCGGGACGTTGCCGCCGGCCGCAGCGGTCACGGTGGCGGTCGTTTGTGCGGTGGCTGTCGCGCCCTTATCGTCGGTGACGGTGAGCGTGACGGGGAAAGTGCCGGCGGCGGCATAGCTCTTCGTCACCGTCGTGCCGGTGCCACTCGTCCCATCACCGAACGACCACGCGGAGCTCGTGATTGTGCCGTCGGAATCCGACGAGCCTGCCGAGGTGAGGCTGAGCGGCACGCCAACGGTGCTCGTATACGGACCGCCCGCGGTCGCCGTCGGCGGTGCGTTCACGGCGCTCCCAGTTCCCACAGTGAAGGTGTCCTCTTCAATGCGCACGGAGTCAGCGAACGCGACGGTGGTCGAGCTCACGCGCGAGCTTGCCTTGAAGTTCAGCGTGTTGGACTCGCTCGTTGCGCCCGCGCTGCCGATCACCGTGAAGGCGAACTCGAGGAGTTTCACCGTCCCGGTGCGCGGCGTGGTGGAGGCAGCGAGTACGGAGATACGTCCTGGCGTGTTCGCGTTGACCGTGAGCTGCGGCAACCGCGCGACGTTGGTGGAGTCGTAGCGGAGGATGGTGGCATCATAGAAGTAGTCGGCCTGGATACCGACCACCGACCACGTCGGCCGGGCGCTGAGGTCGAGTTCGGATACAAGGAGCACACTGCCGCCTGGAGCCGCCGCCGCTGGCGCGTACCGATTGCGCAGAATGAACGGCTTGCTCAAGTCCACCGGTGGCGTGAGGCCGACGCAGTTGACGCCGAAGGCCATGCCAATCTCACCGCGCGCGACGACGGTGACGGTGCGCGTGCTGGCGCCCTGGAGCGTGCAGTTGCTGGCGATGTCGGAGATCCGGACATCATACGTACCCGGCCGCAGGTTGCCGAATCGCGCCGAACGAACGGTCGACGACATCGTCTGACGCGAGCTGTAGGTGCGATCCACTGGCGGCAGCGTGGTGTCCGCCGCTTCGCCGAGGACGTCAATGACGAGGCTCGGATCGAGCGCCGCACCAGTAAGGTTGAGCGTCACGAGGATTTCCCCGCGGTTGGGGTCCGCGCAACGAATCTCGAACGGCACTATCACGATGGTCGCGGCCACGGTATCGGAGACCATGACGACCTGCTGTGCCGGGCTCGCCTCGCAACGTGAGATGAGACCCTGCAGCCTCACGACGTACGGTCCGCTGCGCAGCGGAGAGAATCGCTGCTTCGCGGCCGTGCCGATGACGGCGCGCATTGTATCCGGTCCGGCGATCACGACCTCGTAGCCATCGGGATCAAACGCGGCCGCGACCGTGGCAAAGGTTGCCGTCGTCACGTCGATGCCAGGGAGTGGAGGCGTGAGCGCCCCTCCAACCGTCGAGGGCCGGCTTCGGTCGCCAACGGCAGTCACGCTGCGCACACGATACCCGTAGAATGTTTCCGGCCGCACGTCGGTATCGAGCCAGACGAGGGTGTCGAGCGTGGGCCGCGGGAGTTGCGCCACCTGCGTAAAGGCGCCCGTAAGGTCCACCCGTCGTTCCACGACGTACGACACGACGTCGACGCTTCCGAGCGTCGGCCAGGTGAGCCGCACGGCATTGACACGCACCGGTGTGACGACGAGCCCCTCCACCACGGGAGCCGCGGAGAGCGGCTCGAAGCCGCTGGCGCAACTGCCAAGCCCAAGCGGCAGGAGCGCGAACGCCACGAGGGCCACCGTGCGCCAGTACCGCGTGGCCAGACGCTCAGCGAATCGCATAGCCGACTCCGAGGCTCACAGAAACGCCGGGTCTCAGGTAGCCGGTTCGCGTGCGCCCGCCGTCCCAGGCCTGATAGAAGATCACTTCGTTGTCGGTCAGATTGCGCGCCGACAGCGAGATCGTACGGCGCCCGACGCGCTTGCGCAGCTTCGCGTCCAACGACACCCGTCCTTGCTCAATGACACCAGGGACTTGCAGAATCGTGTTCTCGCCGGTGCTTGAGGTGCTGATCGAAGCGATGCCATAGCGGACGATGCGGTCGCTGAAGTAGTTCAACACCATGCTCGCGTCGAGGCCGCGCGCGTCGTCGGTGTAGTTGACGTTGAGATTCGCCAACTGGTCAGACTGCCCTTGCAGCTTGTACGTGATCGCGAGCGCGGAGTCCACGCGCACCGTGGCGCTCGACCGCACCAGCGTGAGGTTCATCCCGAGCCCGAGTCGCGCCAGCGGGCCGGGCAGAAATGTCAGCGCCTTGCGAAACTCGAACTCGCCACCCGCCACCATCGCCGCCTCGAAGTTCGTGTACAGCACATCACAGTTCGATGATCCGGTATACGCGAGGATCTCCCCGATGGCATCGGTGAAGTTCTTGCCGAACAGACTCACTGATATGAGCTCGCCGGCCGCCGGATAGTACTCCCAGCGGAGATCGCCGTTGAGGATGCGCGCGCGCCGCAGGTTCGGATTGCCTTGATTCCCGCAGTCGCCGGTCACGGCCACGAACTGATCCGGGGACACTTCGCGCGCGTCAGGCCGCGCCACGGTCTGGTAGGCGGCGAGACGCAGGTTCTGGCGGTCGGAGAGGCTGATCGTCACGTTCACCGAGGGGAGCATGTCCACGTTGCGACGACGCGTCGGCTCTAGGATCGGCGCGCGACGCGTTCCGTTGTAGAGCGTGAGCCGCCAATCCTCTGTGCGCACGCCGGCAATCACGCGCAGCCAGCTGGTGATCGGGAGGTCACCCATCGCGTACGCGGCGCGCACGTCATCGT
Organism: uncultured Gemmatimonas sp.; assembly: GCA_964445835.1. Lineage (GTDB taxonomy): Bacteria > Gemmatimonadota > Gemmatimonadetes > Gemmatimonadales > Gemmatimonadaceae > Pseudogemmatithrix. The sequence goes on along the minus strand of CAYUMN010000022.1, from coordinate 12,410 downwards.
TCGACTCGTACGGGACGGTGAAGACGCTCTCACGTCGCAGGTCCACCGCCGCACCGAGCGCCTCCGGACCTAATGCCTCCTCGGGCCGGAGTTGCAGGAACGGCCGCATGAGCGGGTCGATGCTCGGGACGGCACGGAAGAAGAAGCCGTTGAAGGTCCGGCGCCGCTCGCGGTAGAGCCACCCCGTCTTGAACTGCGTGCCATCGGGGAGGAACCCCACCGGGACGCTCCAGTCCACCTGCGCCGACCGCGTCTGGTCATCGAGAAAGCGAAACCAGAAGGGACTCGGCTTCGATGCGGCGAGCTCAAAGACGGTCTGCGCCGGATCGCGGAAGTAGATGAGCGAGCGGTTCTCTGGTTCGTCGCGGCTTGAGAACGCCAACGTGGCCTTCCACTCGAGCCGTGAGCCGAAGACGGGCGCAATCAGATGGTCACCGGTCAGCTGGGTCTGGAAGAGTGAACGCGCGACGTATGTCGATTGGTAGATGAGGCGCTCGACGTTGCCGTTGTAGGTCTCGAAGCCCGTGCGCCTGGCGAGTCGCTCGTCGGTGTTACGCGTGTAGATGTTCTTCCAGCCAAGCTTCTGCGTGGGACCGAGACGCATGGCGAAGTTGGCAATCGCGCCGAGATCCACGCTCGTCGCGGATTCGCTCGAGACGTATCCCTGGTCGGGAATACCCGTGTTCTCGTCGAAGACCAATTGGGCGAGGCGGTTGGGCGTTGCCTCGACCTGTCGGTTCAGCGTGGCGGATACGGCGTAGCCGAATGGCGCGCCGTCCCCGCCGACGCGGCCGCCGAAGTTCGCCGCGAGTCCGAGGTTCGGTTCGATCGGCGTCAGCGCGGGCGCCCACACGTTGCGCAGCCGCTCAGCGAACTGCTCGCTCCGCGGGTTGAACGCCACCGACCCATCGGCCTGCGTCGGCAGCGGCGAGGGCATCTGGCGGCGGCCGCCCGCGTCGAATCCCAACCAATCAATGCCGCGCTGCGCCACGTGCGGAACGTCGCGGAAGGTCGACTGCGAGTTCCAACCGAACGAAGCACTGCCTTCAGCCACGCGCTGATCCGGGAACTCCTTCGTCGTGACCTCGACCGAGCCGCCCGCGAAATCGCCCGGGCGGTCGGGTGTCGCCGTCTTGCTGACGACAATCGATTCCAGCAGCGAGGAGGGAAAGAGATCGAGCGGCACGATCTTCTTCAGCGGCTCCGGGCTCGGCAACTCCACGCCATTGAGCAGCGTGTTGCTGTAGCGCTCGGCCAATCCGCGCACGATCGCGAACTTGTTGTCGACAATAGCGACGCCCGTCACGCGCACGATCGCATCGCTCGCCGAGGACCCCGGTGCACGCGCAATCGCCTGCGCGCTGATGCCGTCGGAGACGCGTGGCGCCGATCGCTGCATCGCCAGGAGCGCGTCCTCGCTGGTGGCCCGCACGGGTCCGGCCGTCACGGCCACCGAGCTGAGTTGGACCGCCACTCCCCCGAGCGCGAAGTTCGCGGTCACGGTCGCGCCGGCGACGACGCGGACGCTGTCAATCTGCGACGGCGCATTGCCGAGCCTAAAGGCGCGCGCTGAATACGTCCCCGCCGGAGCAGGAAGTCGGAAGCGACCGTCAAGATCGGTCTGGGTCCGGAGCGTGGTGCCAACCAACACGATGTTCGCGGCCGAAAGCGGGCGGCCCGATTCCCTATCCACGATCTGCCCAACAACGAATCCCCTCGGCCCTGGTGCCGCTGCAGGCGCCGCAGTCGGCGCCTGCGTTGGTGCAGGCGTCGGCGCTTGCGCGATCAGCGTCGCGGGCGCGAGGAGGATGAGAAGAACCGTTAGGCAGTTCGCCCGTCGACGGCGCGTGTGGAGCCGCGCGAGCCGAGGTGTGTACGACGTCACGATGTTGAATCTCGAAAGTGGCGACGGGACACTCCGGCGCTCAAGCTGCCAAATGTCGGACGCCATCAACGCATTCTCGCGGCGCTAAGGTACCGACGCGGTCACGACGATGTATCGGGAGCAGATCATCGCGCTGAGATGCATCGGCGGGCCGCGCTTCGGAACAGCGGGCAGGCCCGCGTTCTCCACCAGCGGACCTCGCACAGACTCGGGCGCCAGCTACCGAGGGAGCCGCACGCGGCGCGCCCCCGCGGTCACGAGGCTCACCGTGGCCGCGATGATCAGCCACCAAGCGACATCAGGGGCCGCGGACAGTAACTCGCTCCATGACAGCCCCGCCAATATCGGAATACCGAACGCGACCGCTGCCACGAATGCCAGATCCGCGATCATCGACATTCCCGCGCCCGGCGCGCGCGCGCCGGTGCTCCACGCTCGGAGAATCCGCAGCAGACCGCGCAGCTGCTTGAGGATGACCAGAAGCATCGTCGCACCGATCGCGCCGAACAGCCAGCGATGCTTGCCGGACGGCTCGGGCAGCGGCACGCCGGTGAGTGTGGCGGCGATCTCGTCGGCCATGACGTGACTCGTGGGAGCGATCGGCCACGGAATCGCCGACGACACGTTGGTGAGCACCACCACGCCGAGGCGTCGATCGGGGAGCATCACCATCTTGCCCCGAAAGTGCGGAACGATGCCGCCGTGATGTACCGCGTGCTCGCCGGCGATCGTGCCATCGCGCCAGCCGAAGGCGTACGAGAACCCGTTTGACGGCGCTCCGCCCGTGTGCATCTGCGCGAAACCGGCCGCACTCAGGACTTCGCTCGATTCCGTGCGCATCTGCGCCACAAGAAAGCGCCCCATATCGGCCGCGCTACTGATCAACGCGGCACTCGGAAGCCGGCCGGCCTCGTGCGGCAGCGTCCGCGCAACAGGAAAGCCGAGGAGGTACACATGTCCGCTCGACAAGCGCCCCGGATGCTCACGCTCAAGCGCGGTGGCCTGATCGACGTAGCTGTCTCGCATGCCAAGAGGCGTAAAGATCGACTCCTGCACATACGATGCATATGAACGCTGGGACACCGCCTCCACGATTGCGCCGAGCACCAGATAGTTCGGACTCGCGTACTCGTGCACCGCACCCGGCGCGTTGTTCAACGCCACGTCGGCGAGGGCGCGCACCTGACCGTCGAGCGTGCCTGCGGCGCCGGTGGCCCGCGGAGCTCTGGTCGGAATACCGCTCGTGTGGTGCAGCAGTTGTCGTACCGTGATACGAGCACTCGCGCTCGGGTCTGCGACGCGAAACCAAGGAAGGTACTGCTGCACCGGCGCGTCCAGTTGCACCAGGTTCCGTTCCACCAACTGCATGATGGCCAGTGCGGTGACCGACTTGCTCATGGATCCCAGCACGAACCCCGTGCGCTCGGTGAGCGGTGCCCCGAATCCGTCGGTGCCGAATCCCCGCGCATAGATCACTGAATCATTCGACACGATCGCGACGGCGACACCCGGAATCCGATTGCGCTGCATCTGCTGCGCGATGTAGGCCTCGATCGCAGGAATGGCGGCCCGCAGATCCGGGCCGGCGGTGTGCGTGGGTTGCGCAGGCAATGGCATCGAGAGGACCGCCAGCGCGAGAGGGCCCACGAGTCGTTGACGATTCCGGAGACTGAAGTCCATGGTCAATGATACGCAGGTTTCACGGCGGCAGGTCGCACGGCGGTAGGTCGCACGGCGGTAGGTGACGTTCGCATGGTGCTTCCGGGGAGCATCATGCCGCGGGCTTTCGTCGCGGCCGCGTCGGGTGAGCGTGCAGCGGACGTCGCGATGGGGTCGATGATATCCTGCGTGTCGTAGCACGATCACCGGAGAGATGGCGCTCGCCGACACATTGAACGCCGCCATTAACGGCGCGCTGACGATCCCCGCGCGCAACACGCCGAGTCCACCACCGATGTCGGGACTATCGTGGACGGCCTTGTATCGGCCAGTAAGTCGACGCGTCCACGTGAGATCGGTCCCCTGCGCCGCATCCGTTCCGGTGCTCGCGGCGACCGCTCGCTCAGCCCACGCGGCCTGCGCCGTCATGGGTATCAGCGTCGCAGAGAGACTGCCCAGCGCCAAGTGCCGAAGAAAGCCGCGCCGTGCGGCAGTCATGGATCATTCCCTGACGGTCCTGTGGGGACTGCGTCGACGCGAAGTCGGGAGTCGCGGTCTGTCTATCGAAAGTACGAGACAAGACGCCGTGCGCCAGAGGGACCCAGATCGCCAACCCCGACCTCGCCGAAACCGACGCCAAAAAGGGGTGCGCACTGTAGGCACAGCCCTACCAGGTCGAGAGATCATCGAGCACGACCGGGATGTCGGTGTGCTCCAGCAGCAGCTCAAAACGCTGCTGCTCCTCTCTCTTGAACGCCGCCTCGTCTGGATACAGCTCCTTCGTGATGACCGGCGCCTGCCGGAAGTCCTCGAACGCCGTTGCGGCGTCCTTCCACACGATCGTGAATCGCATATCCCACCGCGCGGCCTCGGCGGCGTGGTTGACAGGGAAGGCCGCTGACATCGAGAGAATGCGACCCAGCTGCTGATAGCGTTTCAGGATTGGCAGATGGTTCTTGCCGTACAGACGGACAAACTCATCGAAATGGCCCCACTTGGTCTTGTAGTAGTACTCGATCACGAATCCCGGGGCTCGAGCCGAGCGGCCACCGGCAGGGGGCGTTGCCGCGTGAGCCGTGTTTGGAGCACCGAACGTGGAGAGGGCAGCCAGCGTGGACATGGCAAGGGCAGCTCTGCGATCCATGGTGTCGACCTCGGGAGTTCGTTGGAAGGGGCGTATGCACATAGTAACTGCAGCAAAGGCCCCGCAGCCGAAAGTGGCTGAGGTGACCTGAGGCCGGCGAGGCTTCAATCCTCCGCCACGAGCACGGATGTCATGACCCACACCCTACTCAGATCACCCTCGCAGAACGCTACGCTATCGCGAGGTCCGTCGGAACAGTTGGCGCGCGAACCGCGTGACCACCTCGGCGCGGAAGGCGCAGCGCTACACCAACGAACGACCAACGCGTCTGCTGCGGGGCGCCGGAAGCGACCGCGCGGCATTCCTATAGGAAGCTCGCGGCCGTCGAGGACACGACGCGCGACTTCGCGACGCCGCGTAACGCGCACTGTTGCACTTCCCTGTTGATTACACACAGCCGCACGCCGCACTTACGGGCGCGTGGGGAACGGCGCCGCGACTTTGAGGCCACTCACCGTGCGGCGGAGCGCGCCAAAGTCGGCATCACGGGTAAGGAGGGTCCACCCGTACTCGCGCGCCTGACACGCGAGGAGTGCATCGTTGAACGCGTTGCCGCTGGCGACACCCCGGAGATGGGCCGCACGCCGCCACGCGGCATTGCTCGGCGCGAGGATGCGGCCGCGCCGCTCGAACGGCGCGAGGAAGGCTTGGTCGAGCACGTCGCGTGCCTTCGGCGTGCGCGCGCCAACGGTGAGTTCCGCCGCCACCACGCTGGACAGCACGGTCGACGGCAACGCCCAGCTGAGAAAGGCCTTCAGTCGATCGAGGTCGGCGGGCTGGCGGAGCGCGTCAACAACGATGTTCGTGTCGAGCGTGTAGATCACCCGGCGCGACGAATCGGCGCTGCCAGCCCGCCGACCGCAACGAGGGCATCGAGGCCACGGAAGACTTCGGCGCGGAAGACGACCAGGTCGAGGGCGGCGTCGACCGCGGCGGTCTCGGTCTGCACGCCGAGCGCGGCCTTGGCGGCGTCAAGCTTGCGCTGATCGATCAGCATGTTCTTGCGGCGAATCACGCGGCGCGTGTTAGCCATCGCTGCCTCCGGGAGGGTACGGACGGAAGGTAACGCCGGATACAGCTTGGAGCAAGATTCGGTCTGTATAACGTGGGCTTGTGCTGTGGACGCTTCCATAAAAAGCAGGGGAACTTCCGCGCGGTATCGAACGGGACGACAGAGCGGGGCCGCTCACTTGCTTCGTGCACGCGGCCATCTGCACCACGTGTCGTTCTGTCGCGCGCGACCTTCGGTTGATCGCCTAGTCAGGTCGCGAATTACGGAACCTGTTGACCGAGAAAGACCGGGAGGAACACTACAAGTAGCACGACCGGGACTGCGAGAATGAGGACAGCTGGTATTGATGCAAGGGACCACTTCACCATGAACACGACCATGCTACCGAATGACATATTGAGATCGACAACGGTTACTTCAAGCGGCGTATTCGATTTGACCGGGAGGGGATCGACTGCTACCACCTGAACCACGGGGGCATCAGCGAATCGTGTCCAAGGCTGTCGCTGCTCATCACTCGTCGGCATGGTCATCCGTGGGAAGAAGGAAAGCGAAACCTGATGCACATCGGTGTCGTGGACTCTTACGGAGCGATGCACGGTCGGCACACCGCGGATTAGAGAGCGAACTTCCCCCGCCCCCCTCCAACCTCATCCCCAGCCCACATTCCCGCAACGCCTGCACCGTCCGGATGTCGGAGCCCACCTCCATTGAATGCGCGGTAAAGCTGTGCCGGACGGTGTGACACGGCACGCGCGGCCGCAGGGAAGACCCGTTGCCACGCGAACTCGCGAGGTGGACGCGGAGCGGGGGACGAGGGCCGCGGGCAACATCGTTCGACGGTCGCGGCCTCCCTTCCCGCTGCGAACAACCACGTCGCATCGCTCAAGAATATGGAAGTGAAGCCTTCAACTGGGGTGCGCCATCCATCGCCTGGAGCACTCGGTGCACCTCGCTCCTTGCCAGGACCGTCGGGACGTGGCAGCTACGCTGCGCGGGCACGAGGCCTTGGGGTGGGCCCACGGAAACGCCGAGGACCTCACGCCCTAATCCTCACGCAGTAGTCCTCACGCATTAGTCCGAACCGCCGATACCACGCTCCCGGGCTCCGGACCATACTTCTGGTCATGCCGATAATCGCGCCCTACGTGGTCGAGCAGCCCCCACAACAGGGCGCGCCGGTCGGCTGCGATGGCCTCACGGTCAGCCGCATCGACGTCCACACATATCGCCCGTCCTCTGTCAGCGCCTCGGAGCGCACAGACTCGTCACGCACGGAGCGCACCCTGCTCCCGCACACTCCGACTCGAGCATGGGTCGTGCGCGCCTACGTCCTGCTCAAAGTCGGGGAGCCGTGCACAGAGAAGGCGCGACTCGAATCGGAACGCATGATCCGCGTACAGGAGTTCGTTGCCTCCGCACGCATCCGCGCGCTCCCCGATGGTCCGGGGCTGGTGCGCCTCTCAATCGATGTCGTCGACGAAATCGCCTGGGTCACTGCCGCCCGCTTCCGTGGCACCACCCCGACCGCGCTCACGCTCGGCACCATCAACGCCCGCGGACGCGGACTCACGCTCGTGGGAGGCATCGAACAAGGCGGCCCGTACCGCCCCGGCGGCTCGCTCACTATCGGACAGTACGGCGTGCTGGATCGGCCGGCCTTCGCCGACATCGAACTGCACCGACGCCCACTCGGCGGACTCTTGCGACTGAGCCTCACCGAACCGTTCCTCACCGACGGGCAACGCGTCGCGATGCATGCGAACTTCGCACAGGAAGTGGACTATGGTCGGCTCACCCGCATCGGCGAAGCCGACGCCACCTCGCGCGTGCGACGCACGGCCTACAGCGTCGGCTACCTGCGACGGGTCGGCACCTACCGCGGCTCGCGCGTCATCGGACTCGGCGGCATCCTGCTGATGGGGACGGATGTTCGTTCGGGGGAACGCGTGATGCTCCCCACGGACTCGGGACTCGTGGCTCTTGATGACTCCGTGCTCGTGGGGCGCTTCCCGAACTATGCCGTGGGACGCGTTGCGCTCACGGGCGGATTCCGCGCAATACGCTTCCGCACGGTCCGTCGCTTCGAGTCGCTGCGCGCGGAACAGGACGTCGGGCAAGGACTCGATCTCCAACTGCTCGCGGGCCCGAGCCTCGGCGACGTGGGGAGCGCACGCGATGTGCTTCTCGCGGGCAATCTCTACCTCGGGATGGGCACAGCCGCATCTTTTCTCGCGCTGCGCGTGCGCGCCGAGGGACGGAAGGCGCCCGATGGGGCAGAATGGGATGGGCTCGTCGGTAGCGCCCGATTGAAATGGTATCGGCTGCCAACGCCGACCCGCACGATGACCATCACGGCCTCGGTGGCACGGATCGATCGTCTGGTCTTCCCGGTGCAGTTGACCTTCCGCGACGATCAGGGAGGACTCATTGGATTCCCGGGAAGCCAGGCGGCGGGGGGACGCCGCGCGGTGCTGCGCGTGGAGGAACGTCGATTGATTCCGTGGGTGCGAACGCGTGCGGCGCTCGCGTTCGGTGGGTTCGCCGATGTGGGCCGTCTCTGGGCGGGAGATGTCGTCTATGGTCAGACGACACCCGTGCGCGGCTCACTGGGACTCTCGTTCTTTGCCGCATTTCCTTCAGCGGGCAAGCGGTTCTACCGCGTCGACCTCGCGTTGCCGGTGAATCCGGAACACCGCGGCCAACGTTTCGCGATTCGGCTCAGTTCGGGAGATCGTACGGGGACCTTCTGGTCGGAGCCGCACGACGTCGAGCGGGCGCGCGCAGGCACTGGGCCCCCGGCGCTTACGCGCTGGTAGGACGCGAGACGGCGCTGCTGGTGCGGGTGCAGAAGCGCCAATTATGTCTGCCGATCCCACGCCAGGTCGGCAGCCCGACGCTTCGCGAGCACGATCGCTTCATCGAGCGCTGCAAAGAGATGCGGCGCTCCGATCGGCTTCGTGAGATAGCGGAAGAAGCCCGAGTCCAAGCCGTGCGCAACATCCGTGGGCATCGCGTTCGCACTCAGGGCAACCACGGGGATGTGTTTGGTCTCCTCGTGCGCCGCGAGGAGCGCGAGCGCATCGATGCCACTGATCACCGGCAGGTTCACATCCATGAGGATGACAGTGGGGCGCCCGAGGCGGGCGAGCGCGACGCCGGCGAGTGCGTCGCCCGCGCTGACGAGATTCAGGTCGGGACGACGTTCCATGAATCGCTCGACCAGCATCAAGTTCGCCGGATTGTCCTCGACATAAAGAATGGTATCGCGGGCAAAGCCTGAGGCGTTGAGCGGTCGGTCGTGTGGGCGTTGATCGAGCTTCTTGCGTTCATCCTCGACCCGTACGCGTTCGGTATTATCGGTGCCGATCAGCAGATACCCGATGATCGCCTCGTTTCCGTCGCGCAGGGCCGTGATGGAGACCACCGCGGGAAAGCGGCTGCCGTCCTTCCGGATGTACGTGAGCTCGTAGATGTCTTGGATCTCGCGCGAGGCCTTGAAGACAAAGGCGTCGACGCCTGGGGCAATCGGTGCACCGAATTCCGCGCTCAACGCGCGGGCGCGCGTGATCACTTCCTGCGGATCGGAGAAGTCGGCCGGGGTGAGGCAATTGACACAGTCGGCGGCCGCATAACCGAGCATGCGTTCGGCGCCGAGGTTGAAGATCTGGATGACGCCCTTGGCGTCGGTCGCGATGCTGCAGAAGCTCGCGCTGTTCAGAATCGCGCGTTGGAGGGCATCCGCGGTCAGCAGCGATTCGTTGTGTTGGGCCACAGCGGCTTCGAGGGGAATCTCGCGGACGAGCGTCATGCCCTCAGGATTGCGCCGGCGAGCGCCTCGGGCCATCGCACGTGGGGCGTACTCCCGCGGAGGGAGGGGGGGGTACCTTGCCATCCGTTCATCCGGATGCTAGGATATATGGACAATCGATTCGTGGCGATTTCGAGGCAACTTGCGGCCACGTTAAACATTCAGCTAAAGCGCCGGCCCGGTGCGCCTCCTCGCTCCCGGGCCTTCGTGCTTTCAGGACCATCCGTGAGCTCCGTCGCACTTTCGTCATTCCAGGTCTCGTTCGAGTTCTTCCCGCCAAAAACGGCGGAAATGGAAGCAAATCTCTGGCGCGCCATCACGCGCCTCGCCCCGCTCGGACCGCGCTTCGTCTCGGTCACCTACGGCGCCGGCGGCTCGACGCGCGAACGCACGCACCACACGGTGCATCGACTCGTCGAGGAGACCTCGCTCATCCCGGCGGCGCACCTCACCTGCGTTGCGGCGACGCGTGAAGAAATTGACGCCGTCGCCGACGACTACTGGGCGGCCGGCGTGCGCCACATTGTCGCGCTCCGCGGCGACCTTCCAGGGGGCGAAGGGCCCTACTTCCCTGCGCCGGGGGGCTACGCCTACGCTGCCGAACTGGTGGAGGGACTCCGCAAGCGTCACGACTTCGAGCTCACGGTGGCGGCGTATCCGGAAACACATCCGGACGCGAAGTCCCCGGACGCCGACCTCGACAATCTCAAGCGGAAGATCGATGCCGGCGCCACCCGCGCGATCACGCAGTTCTTCTTCGACAATTGGACCTACCTCCGCTTCGTCGACCGCGCGCGGAAAGCGGGAATCACGGTGCCCATTGTCCCCGGCATCATGCCGGTGACGAACTTCACGCAGATGGCGAAGTTCGCGAAGGCGACCGGCGCGTCGATTCCTGTCTCCTTTGCCCGACTCTTCGATGGGCTCGAAGAAGACGCCGAGACGCGAAAGCTGATCGCCGCGACCGTCGCCGCCGAACAAGTGCAGCAACTCGCCCAAGCCGGCGTGACCGACTTTCACTTCTATACGCTGAACCGTGCAGATCTCACCTACGCGATCTGCCACATCCTCGGCCTCCGGCCGAAGCAGACCTCCGTATGAGCCCGAGCATGAGCCCGAACAGCCCGTTCACGCGCGAGCAGCGTATTGCCCTGCTCCACCAAGAAGCCGCCAAGCGCCTCTTGATCATCGATGGCGCGATGGGGACGATGGTGCAGGGGTATCGTCTCACGGAGGCCGATTACCGCGGCACCCGCTTCGCCGACTGGCCAAGCGACCTCAAGGGGAACAACGATCTCCTGATCCTCACCCGCCCCGATGTCGTGGGGGGGATTCATCGCTCGTATGTGGAGGCTGGCGCGGACATCGTTGAGACCGCGACCTTCAACTCGACGCGCGTCGCGATGGCCGATTACGGCATGCAGGAGCAGGTGCGCGAGCTCAATGTTGAGGGTGCGCGACTCGCGCGCCGTGTGTGCGACGAAGCCGAGGCCAAGGACGGACGTCCGCGCTGGGTCGCCGGTGTGCTGGGGCCGCTCAATCGCACCGCCTCGCTCTCGCCGGACGTGAATGACCCGGGGGCGCGCAATATCACCTTCGTTGAACTCGTCGATACGTACGTCGAGGCTACCGAGGGGCTTCTCGATGGGGGCGCCGATATCATTCTCATCGAGACCGTCTTCGACACGCTGAACGCCAAAGGCGCGATCTTCGCGGTCGAGCAGGTCTTTGAGCAGCGCGGCATGCGTGTGCCGGTGATGATCTCTGGCACCATCACCGATGCCTCCGGCCGCACACTCACTGGCCAAGTCACCGAGGCCTTCTGGAACTCGGTGATGCACGCCAAGCCGTTCAGTATTGGTCTCAATTGCGCGCTCGGGGCGAAGGATCTTCGGGCCTATGTGCAGGAGCTCTCGCGCGTCGCCGATTGCTACGTGACGGTGCATCCGAATGCCGGCCTCCCCAACGAGATGGGAGGTTACGACGAGACGCCGGATTACACCTCCGGGATTCTGCGCGAGTTCGCTGATGCGGGGCTGGTGAACATGGTGGGCGGCTGCTGCGGCACGACGCCGGCGCATATCGCGGCGATTGCTGCGGCCGTGCAGGGACTTCCGCCGCGTCGCATTCCCGACATCCCAAAGCGTCTGCGACTCAGCGGCCTTGAGCCGCTCGTGATCGGCCCCGATTCGAACTTCACGAATATCGGCGAACGCACCAACGTCACGGGTTCCAAGAAGTTCGCCGAGTTGATCCTGGGCGGGCACTACGACCAAGCGCTCGAAGTCGCGCGGCAACAGGTCGAGACCGGCGCGGTGATCATCGACATCAACATGGACGAGGGCATGCTCGACGCCGAAGCGGCGATGACGCGTTTCCTCAACCTGATCGCGAGCGAGCCCGGCATCTCGCGCGTGCCGATCATGATCGACTCGTCGAAGTGGCGCGTGATCGAAGCGGGACTTCGGTGCGTGCAGGGCAAGGGGATTGTGAACTCCATCTCCATGAAAGAAGGAGAAGCGGAGTTCATCCGGCAGGCCACCCTCGTGCGCCGCTATGGCGCCGCGGTGATCGTCATGGCCTTCGACGAGCAGGGACAGGCGGACACGGTGGAGCGAAAGGTCACGATCTGCCAGCGTGCGTACAAGATTCTCACCGAGCGCGTCGGCTTCCCACCTGAGGACATCATCTTCGATCCGAACGTCTTCGCCATTGCGACGGGAATCGAAGAACACGACACGTACGCCCTCGCCTTCATCAAAGCCACGCGCATCATCAAGGAGCGCTGCCCGTATACGCGCATCTCGGGGGGCGTGAGCAACGTCTCGTTCTCGTTCCGCGGCAATAATCCCTTACGCGAGGCCATCCACTCCGTGTTCCTCTACCACGCCGTGAAGGC
>CAYUMN010000021.1:22398-26029 GCA_964445835.1 uncultured Gemmatimonas sp. | reverse complement strand
GTGCAGGCCATCGTGCAGGCCCTCGTGCAGCTCCGCCGCCCGCGCTACCATCGAATGGTCGCGCGCGCGCCGCGGCCCCCGTCGGCGCCGATCGCCTGGACCTCCAATCGCGACGGCCCTCCAAGCTGCCGGAACATGAGCCCGCCCGCGGATGGAGTGCGCAACGGACCCGCCACCGGCTGCGCGACGCCGCAGACCGGGAGCCAAGGATGACACCGGCGCCAGCCCAGCATCCAGTCGCCCGATCCCGCGTTGTACAGCATAAAGCGTCCGCGACGCGAGAGCCGAACCGTCGCGCCCGCGCGGACCTCTGTGGGGAACGGGTCGAGCGGCACCACACGGATCACCGGGGCGCTGCCTCCCCCTGCTTGCCAGCCGGACGCCGCATCGCACCGGCCGGGAATCACCCGCGACTGAAGGGAATCGATGACACCGTACCACCAGGTCTCCTCCGCGGCATCGAGCCGCACCGCGACGAGATCATCGGGCCCGGGCTCCTGCGCCAGCACCGTCAGCGCGCGGTCGCCGACGGCCGGAGGGAGCAGGATCGCGCCTGCCTCCGCCGCGCACACCACCGACACCCCGAGGAGCAGGTCGAAGTCGACCGCGGTATCGCCACGGGTGAGCACCGCCTCCCCCGCGCTGAGCGTCTCACGCAGGATCGCGATCGTCTCGCGCTCCGCGCGCTCCGCGCGGTCCCGACGCTCGGCCGCATGGAGGGATCGGCGTGCGCCCGTGAGGGTGAACGCGGCGGTCGCCGCGAGAATTCCGGCGAGCGCGAGGGCACACAGCGCCTCGACGAGGAGATGCCCCGCTCTCACCCGCATCGCCAGCTGGTGGTCAGGGTGAGCCGTTGCTGCGCGCGCCCGGCACTCGTGGCCTCGAATCGCATGGCGCGCCGACCCAGTGAGTCGGTCACGCGCCACTGCACCGTCACACTGTCCGATGCGGATAACGTGGCCTGCTCTGCGGTGTCCGCGTGGGCGCAGGCCCGCGCTTCGAACCACGCAAGGCGATCGAGCGCGGCCGCCGCGAGGGCCTCGCGGTCCCTCGCCAGTTGGCGCAGTCGTGCGGTCGCCGCTAAGGCGGCGAGCGTACCGCAGATACCGACGGCCAGCAGGACCGCGGCGACCAGCACTTCGATAAGAGAGACGCCGGAGCGGGAGCGCATGACGCCAAGGATGCGTCAATCACCGCGCGGCTACGGCATCACTGCATTGCGACACGCACCAAGAAACGGCGCGAGAAAAAGAGAAGCGGGCCGAGCGCTGAGCGCCCGACCCGCTTCGGTCAATCATGGAGCAGTCTCGCGGTTAGCCGCAGACCGGCTCGCCTTCGTTCTCACCTGTCGCCACCTGGTTGCCGACCTTGATCTGGCAGGTCTGGGTGGTGGAGGTGTGTTCCGCCGTCGCCGCCCAGCCGAGGCCAGCCGACGGGACCGCTTCCACGCTGACGCCAGCCGAGGTGTTGTACGTGCCCGACAGGTTGCCGCTGCCAGCGCTCGTGCCCGAGAACGTGCCGTACGCGGTGTTGTCCGAGAAGTACGCCTCTTCGGCGGTCACGAGGTTGCGGAGGTCAGCCTTCATCGACGCGATGTACGCCTTCTCCTTCGTGTTCGCGAACTTCGGAATCGCAATCGCGGCAAGAATGCCGATGATGACGACCACGATAAGAAGCTCGATCAGGGTGAAGCCCTTCTTGTTGCTCAACATTGAGTTGACTCCGAGGGTGGGTGGTTGTCGGACGGTGGTTTCCTCTGGCATAAGACGGCAAAGTGCGTGCCAAGTAACAAGTCAAAGCTCAAGTGATTGAGCAGCAATACTTTAGCATTCTTTGGCCCCGGTGCGCCCAGGGGGATGAGGGGCGAAATGAGAGGGCTGTTGCATTGCACGGCGGCCCTCGTGCACGGCGGCCCTAGTGTCGCCGGATCCACCAATTGTTGCTGGCCGCGGAATCGGTCGCCGCCAACGCCGAGTCCGCTTGCAGGATCAAATATCGGAAGGCGACCCCAGAACGCCCCGTCTGCAGGCCCTCGAAGGCCGCCCGTCGGGCCTCATGCAGACGGCCAAGCGTGAACAGGCACCCCGCGTACCCAAAATGAGGGGTCGGCTTTCGCGGTGCGAGGGTCCGCGCCGTCAAGTACAACGCGAGGGCGGGTTCGCACATCCCGCGCTCATGGTACCGCAGCGCCAAGCCAAGCGGCGGACCATCGTGCTCGGGCCAGAGCGCCATCGCGCGACGCATCATCCGCTCCCCCTCAATCAGCTTGCCCTGCCGGAGCAAATCGTCACCGAGCCAGAAAGGCCCGCGAAAGTTCGTCGGCGCATCAATCACCAGCGAAGTGATCAGCGCCTCGTTGTTCTTCCACACGTGCTGACGCTCCGCGCTATGCGCCGCACCGACGGCAACCACGGCGCACCCCAGCGCGAGCGCGAGCGTCCGCACCGTCGACGGCACCGCACGCAGACGCGGCATCGCATGGGCGACACCGGCGCCGAGCGCCAGCGCGATTCCAATAGTCGAAAGGAACAGGGTGCGTTCGGCAAGCAGAATTCCGGTCGGCACGAGAATGTTTGCCACGAGCGCGAGACCGAGCGGCACCAGGAGCAACCCGAGCGCGAGCGCCCGATCCCGTTGCCACGCCCATCCCAATGCCATAACGAATGCGAGGAGCATCGCGGCGCCCGGGAGATGCGCGAGTCCGGGCGCGCGATGGATCGCCACGAATTGCGGCGAGTAGTCGGCGTAGAGCCGCGCGGGCCAGAGCAGCAGCCGCACAATCTCCGGAAGCAACCCAAGCATCACCCAACTTCGCTCGGCCATTCCGAGCCCCTTCAACGCCACGTGCGGACGGTCGCCCGCGAGCCCGCCAACGATTCCGCTGCGGACCGAGAGCCACAGCAGCGCCAACGCCGCCAGGAGGCCGTACAGGATACGCACGCGTGCGCGGGCCTCCCGAGTGGCCAGCGGGGCATCGGACAGCACCGTCACCTCGAGCGCGATCAGAAAAGCCGGCAGCAGCACCGCGTGCTCTTTCATCCCCAGCCCGAGCGCGTAGCAGGCCACGACGGCGGTGATCGTCGCCGCCGTGAGCGCGCCGGCACGACGCGCGCGCACGTACATCACACAGGCAAGCACCACGGCGAGTGCTACCCAGAGTTCGAGCTGCCCCACAATGTTGCCGACCGACTCCACGTGAACCGGATGCACGGCGAAGACGAGTCCCGCCGCGAGTGCCCCACCGGGCGGAAGCACCGCGCGGGCCAGCGCCAGCACGGCGAGGCACACCCCGACGTACAGCAGGATACTCGTCGCGTGGAACACGACGGGTGCCCCGTTCCCCACCACCCATTGCGTGGCAAAGGTGAGCAGTCCGAGTGGCCGCCACAGGGTGTCGTCCGGGGGCAGTTGCCAATACGCGGTCGTGAGGAGCGCCACGGGCTCGCGCAGCGTGTGCAACCGCGCACGCGTCTCGATGATCAGCACATCGTCCAACGCAAAGCCGTTGCCGAGCGAGACCACCGAGGCGACGAGTGCCGCGACAATCACCAGGACGACGCCGGACGCACGCGCGTGATCCGTCCACACGCGCCGCCAGGCGTCACTCATCGCGTGACGCTCCCTCGCGTGA
>CAYUMN010000021.1:1803-22298 GCA_964445835.1 uncultured Gemmatimonas sp. | reverse complement strand
GTGACGCTCCCTCGCGTGAATCTCGCTCGGGTGATATGCCAGAACGCCGCGACGCCATCCTTCCAGCCGATCTTCTTCCCCTCGGCGTAGGTGCGCCCGGAGTAGGAAATGGGGACTTCATAGATGCGGGCGCCGCGTTGCGCGAGGCGGGCCGTCACCTCGGGCTCGAACCCGAACCGATCCGCGGAGAGCGACAGCGACCGCGCCAAGTCGCCGCGGATGGCCTTGTAGCACGTCTCCATGTCGGTCAGGTTCAGATTGGTCATCATGTTGCTGTACGTCGTGAGCACCCAGTTGCCAACGGAGTGCCAGTAGTAGAGCACCCGATGCGGGCCACCGAGGAAGCGCGAACCGAACACGGCATCGGCGCGGCCATCGAGGATGGGGCCGAGCAGTACGGGCCACTCCGCGGGATCATACTCGAGGTCGCCATCCTGCACGATCACGACGTTGCCCGTGCTGGCCGCGAGTGCGGTGCGGATTGCCGCGCCCTTCCCGCGGTTGATGTCGTGCTCGAGCAGGAGATCAATGCGCCCTTCCTCCTTGAGTCGGCGCAGGATGTCGGTCGTGCTATCGGTGGAGCAATCGTTCACGCAGATGATCTGCTTCTTCACCGGGACCGCGTGCACGGCGTCGAGAATGGTCTCGATGGTGTGCCGTTCGTTGAACACGGGAATCAACACGGAGAGCACGAGCTGGTTGGCAGCGAGCGGGGTACGCGACGCGGCGTGGGTACTCGGCGGCGGATGTGGAGTCATCGGGGGTCGAGGAGAAAGGCGCGGACCCCAAGGCCCGGCGCGGTGAACTCACGGAAGTGACGCGCCGGGTCACGTTCGGCGCGGAGGAATGCCGGGAGAATCGGGGAGTCAGCAAGCAACACGTAGGCCTCAGGCTCGAAGGCGCGATCCAACACCGAGATGACGGCTGCCCGCTCAGGCAGGGACTTTTCGGCAAGATGATCCGACACCTGCAGGATATCGAGGGAGATGGCCGACTGCCCAGTGTACAGCGCGAGCACCGGAGCGATATCCGAGGCCAGCAGTTTCCCACGGAGCCGCGGGTCGCCAATCGCAAACTTCACGACGGGGAGCATCCGGTCTGTCATGCGCTGTGAGGCGCTCCCGGCCCACCCCTTGGCGAGACCGCGCGCGCTGTAGGTCGCGTGCCCGATGGCGAGGAAGGCCGCGACGCCCACCACACCCCACGCGAGCGCTGGTTGAGGCGACTGACGCAGGGCACGGTGCGCGCGGAGCACGCCGTAGCCCGCGACGAGCACCAGCAGCGGCCAGGCCCCCCAGAGAAATCGCTCGATCTGATAGGGCCACGCAAAGACCACCGCGAGATAGCCGCCCGTGGTGAGCGCGAGCACCCGGGCGCGACGCTCCGTGAGCCCCGCGAGCACGCCGCCGGCGGCCGCCACGATCACAAGCACCGCCGCGGCCGGGCGCGCGACGCGCACCAGCGGACTGAAGAAGATGCCGAGGAAGCTCCACGCGTCGGCGATGTTCTTGCCGATGATCGCGAGCACCAATGTCGCCCCGCCTTCGCGATATCCTCCGACCACCCACTCGAGGTACGGCCCGTACGAGCCACGGAGCGGGTCCGGGAATCCCGGCGCATGCTTCCACACAAAGAGTTGCCACGGCATCAGGAGCGCAACGGTGACGAGCGCGTAGACGACCGCCTCGCGCCAGCGCCGGTCCCAGAGCAACGCGAGGACCACTGCCGGAAGGATCACGCCACCGATGGTCCGGGTGAGCACCAACGCGGCCGCCGCGATGCCCGCGAGCACGGCCCACTTCATTCCGCCGCGCTCCACCAACGCGCTGGCACTCAACAGCGCGGGAAAGAGCGTCGCCAAAAAGAGCGGCTCCGAGAGTAGCACACTCGTCAACACCAAGGTCGGCACGCTCACAAAGCCCAGCAGCACGACGCCGGCGGCCGCAATCGGTGTCCACCCGAGCGCACGCACGGCCAGGCGCGTCGCACCCCACGCCGCGATTCCGAGCACGATCGGGTTCACCAGTTTGAACCACATCGTGCTCTCGGGAAAGGGAGGCGCGAGCTTCCAGACGAGCGCGAGCACCAGCGGAAACGCGGGAGGATAATGAATGGCCGGCGGCGTCCCCGGCAGTTGTGGATACACAAAGCCCTGACCTTCGGCGATGGCCTTCGCCACCAGAGCGTAGATCGCATCGTCGAAGAAGACGCCGATCAGGTGCGGCGTGATGTTCGTCACGGCGACCAAGAGGACTACAAGCCCAACGCCGATTGGGAGCAGCTGCTCTCGTCGCGCGTCCACCGCGAGCCTCGCCGCGTGCACTCCGCTCACGTCTCTACTCCATACCGCGCCAACTTGCGATGCAACGTCGAGGGGTCGATCCCCAGTGCCTCGGCCGCGCGCGTCTTGTTCCCCGCCTCGCTCTGCAGCACCCACATGATGTAGGCCTTCTCGATCACCTCAAGCGTCGGGTTCGGCGCCGTGCGATCGGCCACGAGCGACTCCGTGCGCCGCTCGGTGACGCGTTCGGGAAGCGCGCTGACGTTGACGGTCGGCCCATTGGTCAGAATCACCGCGCGTTCGAGCGCGTTCTCCAACTCCCGCACATTGCCGGGCCAGCTGTAGTTGAGCAACGCCGACGCGGTCTCGTCGCTCAGCCGCTTGGCGGGTTCCCCGCGCTGCTGCCCACTCCGCTCGAGGAATGACTCGGCCAACAGCGGGATATCCTCCCGGCGATCGCGCAACGGCGGCAGGTGCAGGGCGATCACATTGAGTCGGTAGAAGAGATCGCGGCGGAAGGTGCCCCGCTTGATCTCCTCCTCGAGGTCGCGATTCGTCGCGGCAATGATGCGCGTGTCGATCGACTGCGATTCCGTGGCGCCGACGGGAATCACTTCGCGGTGCTGCAGCACACGCAGGAGCTTCACCTGGGTCGCTGGCGTCGTCTCGCCGATCTCATCGAGAAAGAAGGTGCCACCTGCGGCCGCGGTGAAGAGCCCGTCCTTGTCACGCACCGCGCCGGTGAAGGATCCCTTCACGTGGCCAAACAGCTCGCTCTCGAGTAGTCCTTCGGGGAGCGCTCCGCAATTGATGCTCTGGAACGTGTGATCCGCGCGCAGCGAGAGGTCGTGGATGTAGCGCGCGACGACCTCCTTGCCCGTGCCCGATTCCCCCGTCAGCAACACCGTGGACTCCGTGTGCGCGACCGCTTCAGCGAGGCTCAGCGCCGCGAGCCAGAGCGGATGGCTGCCGATCGGTGCGCCGGCAGTCCGCCGATCACGACGACGGATCTCCTTCTTCAGCGATCTGTTCTCCAGTCGCAGCTGCCGATGCTCGGCCGCGCGTCGCAGGATCGCGAGGAGTTCATCGTTGCGGAACGGCTTCTGGATGTAGTAGAAGGCGCCCGCATTCACGGCCTGCATGGCGGTCTGGAGCGTCGCTTGGGCGGTCATCAGAATGACCGGCACCTCTGGGTCGTGGGCCCGGGCGGCCGCGAGCACCTCGACCCCAGTCACCTGCGGCATCCGGACATCACTGAGGATGATGTCGGGCGTGAGTTGCGGGATGCGCTCCAGCGCGAGCTTACCACCCTGCGCCGTGTGGACCTCGAACCCTTCGGCACGCAACAGGATATCGAGTGTCTGCAGGATTCCCGACTCGTCATCGACGATCAGGATGCTGGGCTTGCGGGGAGATTCGGTCACGACGCAACTCCGGAATGTTCGCTGGCGGAAGGAAGCAGCACGGTAAATCGCGTGCCCGTGCTCTCACTGTCGACGAGGATCACGCCGCGATGGGCTTCGATGGCGCGATGCACGACGGCGAGCCCGAGCCCGCTACCGCCGGGCTTCGTCGTGATGAAGGGCTCGAACAGGCGATCGGTGATCTCTGAGGGAATTCCGCCGCCCTCGTCTCGCACCTCAAGGGCGATGGCATCCGCATGGAACGGAAGACCCGACGGCTGCTCGGCCGGCGTGAGACGGCGGAGTCCGATCGTCACCGTGGCGTCTCCCTCGGAGGCCTGCACCGCGTTCAATGCCAGATTGAACACCGCGCGGTGCAGGAGATCCTCGTCTCCCTCCACTTCCATTGGCTCGGCGGGAAGATTGAGCGTGAGCCGGACCGATTCGCCGCGGTCAGGATGCGTGCCGGCGAGGGTGGCGGCCCCGCGCACGATGTCTCGCAGGTCGAGACGTTCGCGTCGGGCGGCCTGCACACGGGCGAAGTCGAGGAATTCGGACAGCAACCGCGAGAGGCGATCCGATTCCCGCACGATCAACGCCCCCAGCGTCCGGTCATCGGCCGAGGCGTCATCGCGCGTGGAGATCTGTTCCACGGCGCTCCGAATGCTCGCCAGAGGATTCTTGATCTCATGCGCGAGCGACGCCGACAATTCGGCGACCGCCTCGAGCCGTTGGGCGCGCAGGCGCAGCGTCTCCACGCGCTTCTCGTCGGAGATGTCCTGCAGGATGACCGTCGTCGCCCCACCGACCTGACGCAAGTCACCACTGACGGAGGTCGTCGTGATGCCGAGCGGGATCTCGCGCCCCTCACGCACCAGCGTGCCCTCGGAGCGATTGCTCGAGCGTCGTTCGCCGATGTGTGCCGAGATCGCGTCGGCGACCGACGGGGCGCGTGCATCCAGACGGTCGAGAATCGGCGTGCCCATCATGGTGTCGAGCGGCATGCCGAGCAGGTCGGAGGCCGACGAATTGGCGTACAGCAGCCGTCCGATATCATCGACCGTGATGATGCCAGCGCGGATATTCGCCAGAATGTCGGCCGCGCGCAGTTGCACGCTCGCTAACTCGGCCTGGAGCTTCTCGCGCCCCTCCCCCGCCTCTTGGAGCCGCGCGGCGATGTAGCCCGTCCCGACCGCCACCAGGACGAAGACCACGAGTTGCAGGAGCAACGGCGTCGAGAGCGCGCCTCCGCTCACGAGGAAGGCGTCGCCAACGTAGAGGACGGAGCCGAAGATCGCGAGCAGCAGCGAGCTGCCGATCGGGAGCAGCAGCGCCGCCGCCGCATTCACCAGGATGTAGAGCGCGGCGAACTGCGAATCGCCGCCACCGGTGATATGCACGATCGCCGTGATGAGCAGGAGATCGTGCACGAACTGCACGTAGAGGAAGCCGGAGCCGGGTCTCTTGCGGTTGACCTCGGTGCGCACGAACGAGATCGCGGTCAGCCCCATCGTACTGATGAGCGCCCCGGCCGCAATCACCGTGCTGGTCGGGTCCGCGAAGAGCGCGAAGACGAGCGCCCACGTGAAGTTGGCACTCGCCACGGCCAAGCGGCCGATGTATATCCAGAAGAGCAGTCGGCGCGGTTCGAGGACCGCGCGATACCGCTCACTGGCCCCCTCCCGTCCGATCGCCACGTCCGCCTCCGAGTCTTGCAATTCGCAACGATGAGAAGGTGGCGAAAAGTCTCGCAATCTGCAATGTTAGCTACCTATGGCCTCCACGGAAATCTGGGATGAGGAGGGGCGGCTCATCGTGAATGGCCGCGTGCGGATTCCCGCCGCGGAGCTCACGGTGCGCGCGTCGCGCGCTGGCGGACCGGGGGGACAGCACGTGAACACCTCGTCCACCCGGGTGGAGGTCACGTGGGACATCCGGACCTCGAACGCGCTCTCCGATGCCGCGCGTGCACAGCTCGAGGTGCGATTGGCATCGCGTCTCGACTCCACCGGCATGATTCGCGTGGTCGCTGCCGACACGCGGAGCCAGTCGCAGAACCGCGCGCTCGCCCTTGGTCGGCTGGCGCATCTCGTGCGCGATGCTCTGGTGATTCCCAAGGCGCGGCGCGCGACGAAGCCCTCCCGCGGGCAGAAGCAGGCTCGCCTCGAAGACAAGAAGCGGCGATCGTCCGTGAAGAAGGACCGCCGCCCGCGGACCGACGACTGAGCGGGTGACCGCGGCGCGCAGGAGGCCTTCGGCTCCTGCGCGCCGTGACTGGTCGATGTGGCTACTTTACCGTCCGGCTCGCCCCAGGGCGGAGCGTCACGCCGATGGTGATCGTCAACAGATCCGCGCGCGTATTTTTCGGCGTGAGCACGACGTCGCCACTGCCATTCTCCGTGATATCGCCGGGCGTCAGATACCGAACCGACTCGCCATTCCACGTGTGGCGCACGCCGATATCGAACACGCTGTTCCCAGTGCCGATCGGAATATAGATCCCGCCGTAGACAATCTTTGCGAAGGCGTTGTCGAGTGAGTTCGTGGACGACGCGAAGGGCTCGTCGGCCGAGTTGCTCCCCGATACCTGTGACGATGTGGTGAATGCCGAGAAGCCGAGCATGGCCCCCGCGTAGGGACGAATCGACGGCCCCGGCATCCCCAGCTGTACGCCCAGCGACCCGCCGATAATCGCGTTGGTCGTCGTCACATCCACGTTGATCAGGCCGAGCGCGCCGCCACCGAGGGGCACGCGTCGACGCTCCGCGCCGTAGATCTGGAAATCCAACTGTCCGCGGAAGCCGAACCACTCATTCAGCGCGTAGATGCCACCCGCACCGAATCCTCCCGCCAGATTCACATTGTCCGCGAACTCGCCCTGCGGAATGCCGAGTTGCAGGTTGATCGGCACGGCGAATCCCTGTGCCGCGGCGGCAACGGACGCGAGCGGAATGCCGGCCGCGGCGAGCACGAGTCGCATCGCGCGTGCGGCGCGGGAACGGGTCGTCAACATGGGGAAGCGGATAGAAGGGTGATGTGTGACATTGATACTACGGCGTGGCGCGCTCGGAGATTCGACCCCTACCAAGCTCCGGCGTTCCAAGGGCGACCGCGAGGGTGCCCAACGCGGTCGCCCGTCGGGCCACGAGCGCGGCGACACGCAGGCGCTCGTCGAGCACCGCCCGCTCGCGGAGATTCACGATCAGCAACGAACTCTCTCCCGCCGTGAAGCGCTGTTGTTCTGCCGCCAGTAATCGTTCCTGCAACACCAACAGCGCCGCCTGCCGTGCGATCTGCGCGTCCACCACGCGCAGCTCAATCAACGCCCGCTCGGCCTCGATCTCGACATCACGCTTCACTTTGTCTCGCTCAAGGAGCAGCGACCGCGCGCGATCTTCCGCGGCCCGCAGTCGCCCAAGCTCGCGACGCGCGAACAACGGGATGCGCAGGGCGGAGCCGAACTTCGTGTCACTGCCGTCCGCGCGGGGAAGGTTGAGATCGCCGATCGCGCGACCGGCCGCGAGCCCGCTCAACTCGACGCTCGCCGAGGGAAGGAGTGAGACCGCCGCGAGACGGCGCTGCGCCTCGGCTTGACGCCAGCGCGCCGTGGCCTGCAGCACAAAGGGATGCCGCGCCACCAAGAAGGCGAGCGCATTTCCACTCGGTGCGATGTTCGCTTCGCCGGCGAGCCGTGCTTCGCGCGCCGGTCGCGCGTCCGGTGCGAGACGGTCGGGGGTACCATCGGCGCGCCACAGCCAACTCTCGACCGTCAGCCGCACCGATTGCGACGCGGCGACGGCGTCGAGACGCGCCAGCTCGCGACGCTCCACCTCGGCGAGGGCTTCCACGCTGTCGATCGGCGCCGCGTCTCCCTCGAGGACGCGACGGCGCAATGCCTCGAGTCGGAAGGCCGCAAGCGCGACCCCCTCGGTCGCGATGCTCGCGCGGCGCTCCGCCTCCGCCCACATCCCCCACGCCCGAGCCGCACTTTGCAAGACGCGTGCGAGCGTCGCGTCGAGATCGGCATCCGCCGCGCCCTGCGCCAACTCGGCCTGGCGCATCGCCGTGCGTCGCTCGTCGGTGAGGAGGCGTGGACCGATTGGGATCGCGATGCCAGCGGACAACAGGCCACTCGCCGGCGTCGCCCGTTCCGGATTGATGATCTGCCCAGCCGCACGCTCCCACCCCACTTTGAAGTCGAGCCCCCACGGCGTCGGAACCGTGAGTCGCACATCGAGTTCGT
The DNA here is from genome assembly GCA_964445835.1 of uncultured Gemmatimonas sp. Lineage (GTDB taxonomy): Bacteria > Gemmatimonadota > Gemmatimonadetes > Gemmatimonadales > Gemmatimonadaceae > Pseudogemmatithrix. The sequence continues at coordinate 14,371 of CAYUMN010000021.1, read as the reverse complement.
CAAAGTAGCCGATCCCCTTGAACTCCTTGGTGTCCCACGTGGCAGCGAGCGAGGGATCGAAGGCGCCACGCGCCGCGAGGAGTTCGGCGTCGGCGACCTGGCGCGCCAGCGCGGCCTGTCGCACCTGCGGATGCGAGGCGCGCACGCGCGCGAGGAACTGCTCAAGCGAGAGTTCGCTGGCGTCCTGCGCCGCGAGCGGAACGCGAAGCGGCGACCCGAGCAGCAGGGCGAGCGCAACTGGCAGCACAAGTGGCAGCACAAGTGCGCGTGGGAGCGTCCAGCGCAGCGCGGCACACCACGCCGCGCTCCGAGAACCGACGTGCGGTGTCACTTCTTGGCTGCCGCGTTGCTCGCGCTCGGCGACTTGGCCGCGGCCCCGGCGGCCCCTGCGGCCGTCGAGCCTCCCGCGTCCGGCAGTGCGGGCGGGAATCCATTCAATAGACGCCAGATCTCGAACCAGACACGCACGTTGCGCAACAGGGCCCACCCGCGAGCGCCGGAGCCCATCAAAAGCTCCTTCGGCCACGCTTCGTCGTCGGGATCCGCTTCCACAAGCACCCGGTAGTTCCCGTCCGCCGAAACGACTTGATCAATCACGGCCACCTGCCCACCGAAGGTGCCGACGGCAACGCTCGGCCATCCACTGAACTGCATCGCCGGCCAACCGGCGAACTCCAGACGGACCTTGTCGCCAATGCGGAGTAACGGCACATCGCGTGGCGTGACTTGGACCGCGACGGCGAGCGTCGGCGCCGAGGGCTGCACTGTCGCCACGGCCTCACCATCGCGCACGATCTCACCGATACCCGCTCGCAGGGCGAGCACCACGATGCCGTCGCGCGGCGCGCGGACGACGAGCAGTCCTTGGCGTTCCGCGAGATTCGCCTCGCCGGTCGCAAGCTTGGCGATGTCCGCGTTCCCCTCTGCCACTTCGGCGAGGGTGGCCCGGCGATCGCCATCGACCTTGGCAATCTTCTCGGCGTAATCGGCATCGACGCCAGCGCGATCGGCGCGCGCGATGCCGAGGGCGGCCTCCTGCTCCTGCGCGAGGGCACTCGCGCGCTGCGCGCGCTGACGTGCCTGCTCCACTTCCACCCGCGCCCGCAATCCGTCGCGTTCGAGGTTCTCCATGCGCGTCGACTGCACGTGCGCCAGTGAATCCTCCAACTGCGCCGCCTGTAACGTGGCCCGAAGCTGCGTGATCCGATTATCCGCGCGGATGCGCGCGAACTGCCACGCGCTGTCGAGCGCGCGCGCCTGGACCGCGAGGGCCTCGGCCTTCGCGCGCTTCTCTTGCACGGCGAGTCGCTTTGCCCCGAGTTGATCGCCGAGCCGTTCGAGCGTGCGCGGATCGAGATACGACTCCTTCACTTCGGAGAGCGCGACGATCGGATCGCCGGCCTTCACCGGCTGGCCCTCGGCGATATACCAGCGCGCGATGCGACCACCAACGGCAGCCACCGCCTGCTGCGGTCGCTCTTCCGGCTTGAGCGCGATGATCTGCCCCGCCCCCTGCACGTTCTGCTGCCACGGCAGGAACGCGATAATCACAACGACCGCAATGATCACCGCGGCCCACCGGCCGAGCGTGCGGAAGGAGGGCTGACGCGCCAAGAGCTTCACCGACTCCAGGGACAGCGCGCGTTGCTCGAGGAGATCCTGAGTTCCCGGCATCAGACCGCACTCCAGATGCCAGGCACCAGTTCACGCACGAGGGAATCATCCGCGAGTTCGCGCCACGGACCCAGGGCGTACTGGGTGCCCTCACGGAGCACGAGCACGCGATCGCAGGCGCGGAAGACCTCTGGGTCGTGCGAGACGATGACGAGCGTCCACGGCACATCGCGCGCCGTCAGCGTGTGAATCAGCGCGTGGCGCGCGGCCGGTTCGGCCGTCGCCAAGGTTTCGTCGAGCAATAGAAGCCGCGGTCTACCGACCATCGCGCGCGCCAACAAGAGTCGGATCCGCAACATCTGCGGCAGTCCGCGCCCCTCACTCACCAGCGGCGTACGCAGGCCAAGCGGCAGGGCCTGCACTTCGTCGGCGGCTCCGACCCGCTCCAACGCACGCATCACCTCCGCCGGACCAATGCCCGACCGGCACAGGCTCACATTGTCTTCGACCGTTGCTTCAAAGATCTCGTTGGCCCCGATCTGCATCCCCAGCTGATCGCGCAACAAGGTGAGATCGAGATCGCGCAACGTGATACCACCACAAGTCACGATCCCGGTGTAGCCCGGGAGCATCCCGGCAAGCACGGCGAGGAGCGTCGACGCCCCCGCGCCATCGGAGCCGGTGACGGCGAGCCGCTCACCGGGCCTGATGTCGAGGTGCAATCCATTCAGCGCCGCCCGCTCACCGCTCGGATACGTGTACCGCAACGCGTCGATCCGCACCGCGAGTCCCTCGTCCCCGCCGGGGACGGCAAGACCACCGACCGACTCGAGCTCCAGATCGGTCACATCGCCAAGCTTGTACACGGCCGTCAACACGTCGTAGACGTTGGCGAGCGAGCCCACGAGTCGCTCGATACCCGCCAGCACGGTCACAATCACCAGCTCGGCGGCCACGAACTGACCGAGCGTGATCTGTCGCTGAATCACGAGCATGCTCCCGAGAATCAACAGTCCGCCGGTGACGATGGTCTTGAGCCCGACGGCGACCATCGCTTGCACGACCAGCACCCGGAAGTGGCGCTGGCGAGACCGGAGATATCCACTCACGTGTTCGTCCATGCGCGTCAATGCCGGCGTGCCACGCCCGGCGGCCTTGAAGGTCGAGACGGCGCGGGAGATCTCCTCCAACCAATGCACGGCACGATACTTGAACTTGCTCTCCATCAGGCTCGTCTCGAGTCCTCGCGGACCAGTCACGAGCAGCAACACGCCGAGCGAGACGACGAGCAGTATGCCAAAGAGGGTGAAGTACGGATGATAGAACGTCAGCAGCAACAACCCGAACACCACCTGAAGCAACGCGGTGGTCGTCCCCGTGAGCAGTTTGCCGAGGCTCTTCTGGATCGTGACGACCTCGAAAAACCGATTCATCCGCTCGGGAAGATCTCCCATGAGCGATGGCTCCACACTCACGCGCGGGACGCGGAGCGAGAACTCCAACGCGACGCGGGCGAAGATGCGCTGCTGGATGCGCTCGACCGCCTCGAGCTGCAGGATCTGCAGCACGCCCGTGATGATCGTGCCAAGCACCACACCGGCGATGAGGATCACGATCGGCTGCAGGAAGAGTCCGCCGGAGACGAGCCCAATGATGGCCTGCACGCCGAGCGGAAGCGTGAGACTGAAGAGGCCGACGAGTGTCGCGTACGCGTAGACGAGGACGATGTTCCCCTTCTCGAGCAGGAGGAGCTCGCCGAGGCGCTGCACCGGGGTGCGAAGTTCTGCATCGCCTCGCACGCCCAACACGGCCTCGGGAAGCACTCGCGCGGGGAACAACACGCCGATCACGCCATTCGTGCCCGCAAGCCGCACGAGCGCGTCGTCGCTCGACATCGTCTCCGCCGCGCCGATCCCCAACTCCGTCAGGACGCGTAACGTGAGTGCGCTATCGTCCACACGATCCACCACCGCCGCGAGCACGCCATGCTGCGGATGTTGCGCGAGCAACACCAGGGGCGCCGAGGCACCATGCAACGCCGAGGTGAACTCATCGCGATTGTAGGAGTGCCGCAGGAAGGCGACGCCGCAACGACGACCACTTTCGACCACGCTCTCGGCGAGATCGGCGGCGGACGATTCGGGAAGTCGAAGTCGGCGGAGGTCTTCACGCCACGCCGAGCCAGGATCGTCGAGGCCCAATCCCATGGCGACCTGCTGGCAGAGCTGTAAAGCGCGCTGAATCATCTGTCCAAGGAAGCGGGCATGAGCGATGGGGAGCGAAACGGTCGGTCTTTGCTAAACGACTGAGTACCCCAGACCGTTTCGCGGTGTTTCAGGGGATCAGTCCCCTGACTGCCGGCGGGAGGGCAACGTCCTGCTCTCGGACGGTGTCGAACTCCACGAAAGCTATGCGAATGATCACGTCAAAATCGGGCTGGCGCTGTACGATCGTCGTGGCCATCCGGAGCGGCCCGAACACGCGGTAGTCGCCGTAGAGGGTCTTCTGCCGAACGCGACCGAGGCCGGTAGAGAGATCGATCGCGCCTCCGGCACTCAACCCCGTCTCGCGATCGAAATATTCGTAAAGGGTGTCCCCGCTCGGGCGGACGAGCCGCACCTGCCAGGTCGAGCGCCCTTCGAAATCGACCGCGCCCACTGTTTCGGCCGAGGCGAAGCGGGAGAGATCGTGCAAATCCCCAAAGAAGTCCGCCTGCTGTACCACCTGCGCGCGTTCGGCCCCTACGAGCAAGCGCGCGCCCTCGCCCGGCCGCATCGACCACGCGACCTGTCCGTCGAATCCCTGCAGAATCTCCCCCTGCTCTCCCATCACGGTGCGAAACAGAAAGGCATTCGGGTTGCGCTTGAGGATCTCCAATGGCGCATCCAGCCCGGCGGCGGGAACGGAAAACCGGCCGAGCAACCGGACCGACGTGAGGCCTTCGAGGGCCGGACGTCCGCCCACGAGCGAGTCGTGACGCGCCATGAGTGCCACGGCGCTCGGCGCATCGGCGGCAGGGACCACCTGCTCGGCGGGGACGGTGCTGGCGCGGCCTGGGCGACGCTGCGCCGAGAGTTCGGAGGCGTCGGCCATGGCGAGGAGTCCGACGAGCGCGAACGCGAGCCGGACACTGCGCGGCACACCGCGCGGCACAGCGCGCGGCACACCGCGCGGCACAGCGCGCGGCACACCGCGCTGCACAGCGCTCAGCCGTTCGCTCACGGCGCGACCGGAAGGCCTGCCTGCAGCGCGAGCATAATGCGTTCGATGTTCTGCTCCGTGCCGCCGGAGATGATGGCGGCGAGGTTGTTGTTCGTGACGAAGAGCATTGGAGGAGCGAATGGTGAGGTGGTACCCGCGGGAACCCCGGTCGCGGGATCGAGGCGCTCGGTGACGACGCGTCGCGCGGTGCTGTCGGCGTAGATCCAGACGTACACCTCTCCGCCCCCGGCGGTCAGGGCGAGGGGGGCGCGGTCCATCCACGGCGCTGCTGGTGGCGCGCCTTCCCGCGCACGCGGGAGCACGCCGGCCCGACTCAAGCGGTCCATGACGTGGGCCTCCGACCACAGCCCGGTCGCGGGAAGTGCCGCGGCCTGCGCCGCGGCACGGGCCGCGGTCGCCTGCGCCGCGGCAAGGGCCGCGCGCTCGGCGGCGCGCTCGGCGGCGCGCGAGTCCTCAGCCGATTCCGCGCCGCAGGCGGCGAGTGTACCGACCAGCCCGATTGCGAGCAGCGCCGTTAGCTTCAATCCATGACTTCGCATGCCGATGACACTCCTCTCAGGACCGACCCGGTCCGGGTGGACAAATGGCTCTGGGCAGCGCGCTTCTTCAAAACTCGCTCGCTCGCGTCGGATGCCGTCGATGGTGGCAAGGTGTACGTGAACGGCGAGCGTGCCAAGCCCGCCAAGAATGTGCGCCCGGGGGACGAGGTCCGCCTGCGGAGCGGGCCGTATGAGCATGTGCTGATAGTGCGCGGGACGGGCGACAAGCGCGGCCCAGCGCCGGAAGCGCAGCGGCTCTACGAGGAGACCGCCGCGTCGCGCGAGGCGCGCGCGAAGCTCCACTGGCAGCTCACGCAGGCCGCGCCGGCCATGGAAGCCGCCCCCGGGCGCCCCACCAAACAGGACCGGCGAGCGCTCGAGAAGTTCCGGCGGCGCTAACACCGGAGTTGCGGGGCGGGACCAGTGGCGGGAACCGCAGTGGCCCGATTACCATTCGGATTCGAAACCTCGAACCGAATGGAGTTGCAAATGTCGGCCAGTGGCGAGCCGTACGATCCGAACAAGCTGGGATGGGGCTTTGCCGCGGTCATCATCGTGCTCGCGATCGTGGCGAACGTGACCGCCTTCTCCATCCACAAGGCGACCTACCTGAAGCCCGATAAGCCGGCGGCGGCGAGCAGCGCGCACTAGGACTTCGTGCGGTACGCGTCGTGATTGTTCGGTAGCGAGGAATGCAGAAGGGCGCGGATCCAATGGATCCGCGCCCTTCGTGCGCATTCGCCAAGCCGGCAATCAGTTCTTGTGACGGAACGTGATGCGGCCGCGGCTGAGATCGTACGGCGAGACCTCGACGGTCACGCGATCGCCTTGAAGGACTCGGATGCGAAAGCGCCGCATCTTTCCGGCCATGGTGGCCAGCACGTCGTGCCCATTCGAGAGCAGGACCCGAAAGGTCGCGCTCGGCAGCACTTCGCTCACGGTCCCTTCGAGTTCGATCGCTTCTTCCTTCGCCATATGGTCCGGGTGGGAGTAAGCCTTAAATCTAGCGGGACAGGCGCGGAGAGGACAACGGGACCCCGCCGGCCAATCACGAGGCCCCCCTGCTACTGACCCCGCGCCCCTGCCGAGGCGTCACACCCTCGCTTGCCGCCGGCCGCCGCCGTAAGGAGCGCGACGATCTCGCGTATAGTCGAGGCGCCCGCGTCGGCGTCATACCATTCCTGTTTGCCCGAAAGAAAGCTCCCCAACGAGCCAGCGGCTCTCGCCTCCATCGCCATCGCTTGCAGCGCTGCCGGCCGCTCGATCCAGCACCCGACCTCGTTCCCCTCGGCATCGAGGAGAATCACGGTCGGCGTCGCGGCTCGACCGTCGGGCGTGGGACGCGCGGTCATGAGTGGCCGGGCGACCATCGGCGCGATGATCCGCATGTCGAGGGCCGGCACCTCGGCGACGAGCTTCGCGAGATAAGGGATGGTGTTGATCGAGTCACTGCAGGCATCGACCGCGATGACCAGCAACCGGAATCCCGCGGGAAGTGCACGGGCCTGCGCGAGGGCGTCCGCCGGGACGACCGCGGTCTCCCAATGCTTCACCCAGCGCGCGCGCCCCGCGCGGGCGGCACCGAGGAAGCGCTCCCAGGATTCGCCGGCGGCGTAGGCCGCGACGAGCGTTGAGTCCGCGTCGGCAACCGTCAGCACTCCCGGTGCCGTGCTGGGCGCCGTGCTGGGCGCCGTGCTGGGCGCCGTGCTGGGCGCCGTGCTGGGCCCTCTGCTGGGCGCCGACACCACGGCCAGTGCGGCATGCGCATCGACGCAACGGAGGTCGGCTGCAGTGAGGGGCGAGAGGGGCGAGAGGGGCGAGAGAGGCGAGAGGGGCGAGAGAGGCGAGAGGGGCGAGAGCGCGAGCAGCAGCGTTGGAACGAGCACAGGAATGCCTCGGTGCGGGATACGCGGAAGATGTCCGTTGGGAACGCGCCTTGTAAACGCCCCCCCGCCGCCATTACCCTCACGCCATGGATCCCCTCGAGCTCATCGCCGTCGTCTTTGGCATCGTCAGCGTCTTTCTGAGCACGCGGGAACACATTGGGAGCTGGCCCACGGCGCTCGTGAATGTGACGTTGTACTTCGTCGTGCTCCAGCGCGCGCAACTCTACGCGAATGCGTGGTTGCAACTGATGTATTTCGCGCTCTCCTGTTACGGCTGGTACGAGTGGAAGTTCGGCGGAGCCTCACACGCGGGCGTCGTGGTGACGCGGACGTCGCGCCGGACCGGCACCCTTCTCGTGGCGCTCGTCCCAGTGAGCACGCTCGTGATCTACTGGATTCTCACGCGATTCACGGACGCCTCCTCGCCCTGGCTCGATGCCGGCACCACGGCCATGAGTCTCGCCGCGCAGTGGATGATGACGCGCAAGTTGCTCGAGAACTGGCAGGTGTGGTGCGTGGTGAATGTTGTCTATGTGGGGATGTATCTCTCGCAGGGACTCGCGCCTTCTGCGGCGCTGTATGCGGTCTACTTTGGGCTCGCGGTGAGCGGGCACTTCGCGTGGACGCGCAGTCTCGAGATGCCGAAGTGACGACCATGCGGATCGTGCTCACAGGCCCGGAGTCCACCGGGAAGACCACACTCGCGCGTGCGCTCGCACTGGAGTGGAAGGCGCCGTGCGTCCCGGAAGCCTCCCGACTCCTCGCGGAGGCGATGGCCCCCGCCGCGCTCTCCGCCGCGACGGTCGACCCCATTGCGCGCCTGACCATGCGTCTTGCCGACGAAGCGCTCGCGCGCGCGCCGGCGCGTATTGTCTTCGACACCGACCTGGTGAGCACGATCGTCTACGCGCGCCACTACTACGGGGACTGCCCTGCGTGGATCGTGACCGAAGCTCGCGCCCGTTGCGCCGACCGCTATCTGCTCTGCCTGCCGGATCTGCCCTGGGTGGCCGACGGGATTCGCGATCGTCCAGCGCAGCGCGACCTCCTGCTGACGAGCTTCCGCGCGGTGCTTCTGGAGATCGGCGCGGGCGTCGTGGAGATCAGCGGAGTCGGCACGGCACGGCTCACGGCCGCGCGCGCGGCGCTTCGTTTCATCTGAAAGAGCGCACTACCGCGGCGGCAGCGGAAGCGCCGCATCGAGCCGCGTCACGAACTCTGCGATCGTGCGCGCGGCGTTGTAGTAAAAGCCCGGCTGGATGCGCTCGACATCATCGGTGGACTTGTGATAGTCCGCGTGGTCCTCGACACTGAACAGGACCGCTGGAATTCCTGCCGAATGAAAGGCCCCTTGGTCGGAGAGCTGCATCCAGTTGTCGCGGCCCGTGCCGGAATCGAAGCCGAGCTTGAGGGCGAGCGGGGCATCCGCGGCGAGCTGCTCGAGCAACGGACGGAGTTGCGGCCAGGGCGTCCCTCCCGCGGCCCAGAGACGCGCCGAATCACTCCGCGAGACCATATCCATGTTCACGTTCGCGGCGATGCGTGCGAGTGGGATCGGCGGATTCGCGACGAGCGCACGCGCCCCAAGCAGTCCCATCTCCTCAGCGTCGAAAAAGGCGAACAGCAGCGTGTGCTTTGGGGGATGGGCGCGGAAGTGGGCAATCATTTGAAGCAGGGCGGACGTCCCCGACGCGTTGTCATCGGCGCCGTTGAAGATCTCGCCGTTGCGGGTCCCCACGTGATCGAAGTGCGCGCTCAGCACAATGATCTTGTCAGACGCGCCAGTGCCGGGGAGGAGGGCGATGACGTTCGTTCCCTTCACCGAGTCCGGGCGTCCTCGGCGGGGCATGGTGAAGGCGTACTCGTAGCTCCCGTTCACCGGCTGCAATCCGAGACGACGGACCTCCGAGACGAGCCAAGAACGGGCCTGCGCGTTCTGCGGCGTGCCGGTCGCGCGACCGGCCATTGAGTCGTGCGAGAGGCGGGTGAGATCGGCCATGAGACGGGCCGAGTCGAGGACAGGAAAGGCGCGCGACGATGTCTCGGACGATGACGCGGACGCGGTCGCCGACGCGGTCGCATCGGCGGAGTCGGAACGCGCGCCGAGCCCGGCGCAGGCGCTCAACGTGATAAGCAGAATGGGAGCGAAACGGAGTGTACGCATGCGAAGCAATCTAGCGCGAACACAGAAAGGGCGGCCCTTTCGGGCCGCCCTCCTGTGCTCAGGCTGTCAAGACACTCGGACCTTGGGAAGCGACCTTGGAATGCGACCTTAGAAGGCCGTGATCGCCTCGATCATGAAGCCGCTGAACTTGGCGCCCGAGCGGATGTCGCTGCGGATGAAGTCGTTGTACGTCTGCTGCACGTACTCGGCCTTGAGCATGAGGCTCGGGGTGATGAACCAGCCGCCGCCGAACTGCAGACGGTTGACGCTCACATTGCCGAGGACCTGGGGGCTACCCGAGGCGGTGGCGCCATTCTGGAAGAGCTCGCCATCGACGTTGTTGTAGCGACCACCCACGTAGAACTTCTCGCCGGCGCCGAAGCGGTACACGAGCTCCGCCATCAGCTGCGTGACGTCACGCTCGGCCGGCGCGACGCCCGGCGCGGCACCACCCGTCCCTTCCTGGCCGCGACCCGAGGCCATTTCGTACATACCGAAGAACTCGAGGCCGTTCCACTTCACGAACGGGTTGATCATGATTGCGGTGAGGGCGTCAGTGAACCCGGGGTTCACGCGGCCCGAGCTGAACTGGTTGGCTTCAGACGCATTCGTGTTCTCGGTCACGAAATAGTAGCGCGAACCGGCGCGGTCGCCGCTGTAGAGCGTGTTGCTGATGGCGCTCTGCTGCGCGCGGTAGGACACCGAGAGGCGGGTACGGAGGTCATCGCTCAGCTGGCGATCGAACCCGCCCTTGAGCATGATGGCCGGGGAGCGCTTCGCCGGATCCTTGATGTTGCCGCGAATCTCACCGCCCGTGAGGGCGACGACGCCGAAGAGGCCGTTGCGCTGGACCACTGCTTCGGTGCCGATCTCCGTCGTGAAGGCATCCATGATCGCGTTGCCGACGAACGGATTGTACATCGCCTGCCCGTTGTCCGAGCGACGGAACTGGAAGTCACCGTAGTTGACCTGGAAGTGACCGATCTTCAGCGTCGTGTACTTCATGATGCTGTTGAACAGCGGGAGGTCGATCGGCGACTGGTCGATCTGGAGGAAGCCGTCCTTGACCCACGTTTCGTTGTGGTGACGCGACGAGAGGTAGCTGGTCAACTGGACGCGGATGCCCGGGGCCAGCTGGGCGTGCAGGTACATATTCGCCGTCGCGTTATTGAAGCCGCTACCAATCTCGACCTGGCGATTGCGATTGTTGTTGGTCGCGGGGCCAGCGGGGGCATAGGCGAGCGAGTCCGCATCATTCTCGTGCGAGAGACCCTGGAACTGCTGCGTGAACGCCGCGCCCCACTGCACCACGAAGCCCGTGTACTCGACGCCGGCGACCTTCGGCGTTTCGAAGACATTGATGCCGCGCTTGTCTTGCGGGCGCAGGTACTGGATCACCGTTGGCGGCTGGAAGCTCGCCTGGGCCGGATCGACCGACTGGCCGGAGAGCGGCATGGTAAACGCCACGGTGGCGAGGATTGCGAACGACTGTAGAACTTTCATGGGGGTTCCCCTCAGGTTGGACCGGAGCAAAGCCGGTCTAGTGTTGGAGCTGCAGATCGAAGTGCACCGTCACGGTCTCACCCACCTTCAGGGTGCCCATCATCAGCTTCGGGGGTTCAACCCCCCAGTCCGTCATCTTCAGTGCGTAGCGGCCGGTGACGCGGAGCGCTCCATCGGCGGACGCGAACGTCGCCGGGAAGGAGATAGGCCGAGTCTGGCCGTTCAAAAGGAGCGTGCCCTGTAGCGTGCCGGTGACGGCCGCGCCGCGCGCGATCTCGTAGCTCGTGAGTGCGAAACGGATCGTCGGCTGGCGGTCGGCATGGAGTGCCTTCCGCATATGCCCGTTCATCGTGTTGTTGTCGCAGTCGAGCTGCGCCACGGGGAACGCCAGCGTGACCGTCTTCACCGCCTGCTGTCCGGCGAGTACTGCAGCCGGTGCGTTCTCCTCGGCATCGATTGCCGCGTCAATCCGCGGCGCAGTACAGGTCCAGGAGCGGACGGTCGAGGTGCCGTCGAACCACACGCGGCTCCCCACCTTCAGGGTCAGCGGAGCCACCAGCGGACGCCACGCGGCGAGCAGCGCAACGGCGGCGAGCGCGAGGAGTGGGGCCGAGAGTCTTGAGCGCATCAGGTCGTTCTCCAGCAGTGGGAAGCTCACGAGGTACACGGTGCGTGTCTCTCATGGGTGAACTATCCACTGTGGGGAGTCTCCCTACAGTAGGGAGGAGCCGGAAGTTGCGTGAGGTGGTGAATGACCACCGGGTAGGGGAAATCCCTACTGTTCGCAGCTCATCGCGCCCGGGTACCGCGGCGGCGAGATCCAGCCAATCAGCGTCAACGTCGTCGCGCCGAGCAGCGGCATGCTGCTCCGAATGCGGACGGGAACATGGCAATCGGCGGTGTCGAGGTTGAATCGGATGATGCCGATACCACGATACCGCTTGGGATCGCGCACGTGCATCTCAATGATCCGGGTGCGGAAGATGCCGACCGGCGTCTGCACGAGCTCTTCGCCTTTGACATGCACGATGGTCGGATTCCGCGACGGATCGAAGTGGCGATTGAAGCTGAACGAGGTGTCGCGCCCCAACGGGAGGGTGCGCAGGAAGTAGATGAACGAGAGCTCGTCGAGCGGCAGCGCCGACCCGAGCCGATGGGAGCGCACATTGCCGCGCTCATTCCATGTGCCGGCGTCGAGATCCATGGTCACGTGCTCTTCGCTCCGCGAGAGCGGGTGCCGCTCCGACTTCTCGAAGCGCACAACGGCAAAACGCGCGGGATCGAGCCACGAGGTGGTTCGGTCGACCGCGCGGATCATTCCTTTGCCTGCTTCCATGTCAAAGACCAGCCGCCAGGTGAGCACGCCCTGCTCCATCACGGGGCCCTCGACGCGCATCTGGCCTTTTCCCACGTCGCCGCCGCGCGCCACATGCACCCGGTACTCGAGCGCCTCTCCAAGCGAGAAGGGGGGCCGCGCCGCCAACGGCGCGGGCACGGACGAGGCCTGCATCGCGCCTGCGGTCTGCGGGGCACCAGTGAAGGCGCCAAGCAACATCACGAGGACCGCGAGCAACGGCATGAGGTTCCGTACCCCCGTGTGCGCGCCGGAGTGCGCGCGTAAGCGCGCGCGTGAGTGCGCG
>CAYUMN010000021.1:0-1703 GCA_964445835.1 uncultured Gemmatimonas sp. | reverse complement strand
CCGTACCCCCGTGTGCGCGCCGGAGTGCGCGCGTAAGCGCGCGCGTGAGTGCGCGTATGAATGCGCCGTTTGATAGGCGGGGCGTGGACCGTGATGGGAAAGCACACTCGAATGCTCGCCTCCCCCGCCCCCTCGCGCCAGCAGGAGAGTTCCCGGTGCCGCGTGGGGTGCCCCCTGACAGGACTCGTCGGTCCACCAAGAAAGAGGGGCGGCCCGAACGGGCCGCCCCTCTTCCATCCTTCCTCCTTCATCCGCCCTTATTGCACCGCGTTGATCATGTCGAAGATCGGCAGGTACATGGCCACCACCATGCCGCCGACGACGACGCCGAGGAACACGATCATCATCGGTTCCATGAGGGCGAGCAGGCCGCCGACCGCCGCATCCACTTCTTCGTCGTAGAAGTCGGCGATCTTCGAGAGCATTTCGTCCAGACCGCCGGTCTGTTCACCGACCGCGATCATCGAGATGACCATCGGCGGGAACACGCCCGACTTGGCGAGCGGCGCCGAGATCGTGTCACCGCCGGCGATCGACGCGCGCGAGGCCATGATGGCATCGGAAATGACGCGGTTGCCCGCGGTCTTTGCCGTAATCTCGAGTCCGTCGAGAATGCTGACGCCCGAGCTGATCAGCGTCCCGAGCGTGCGCGTGAACCGCGACACGGCCGACTTCCGGATGACGTCCCCGAGCACGGGAGCCTTGAGCAACATCCGATCGATGCGCAGCTGTCCATCCGGCGTCGCGTAGTATTTCCGGACCGACTGCGCGGTGACCACCACCACGATGATGCAGGCCCACCAGAAGTTCTGGAGGAACTCCGACAGATTGATGACGATGCGCGTCGGGAGCGGCAGCACGAGGCCCACCGCCTCGAACATACTTTGGAAGGTCGGAATCACGAACAGGAGCAGGATCGTGATGGCCGAGCCGGCGACACCCATGATGACACCGGGATAGATCATCGCGCCCTTCACCTTGCGGACAAGGGCGTCGTTCTTTTCCATGAACGTCGCGAGGCGCAACAGGATGGTGTCGAGAATACCGCCGGCCTCACCCGCCGCCACCATGTTCACGTAGAGCTCGGTGAAGGCATTGGGGTGCTTTGCCAGCGCATCGGCGACGGTGTGGCCGGACTCGACGTCGAACACGACCTGACGGGTGACCGCCTGCAGCACCGGATTCTCGGACTGCTTGGACAGGATGTCGAGGGCCTGCACGAGCGGCAGGCCGGAATTGATCATCGTCGAGAACTGTCGGGTGAAGATCACGATGTCGCGCATCGCGATCGACCCCTTGGTCTTGGGCGCGCTCTTGGACTGCTCCTCGACCTTGACGACGTTCATCCGCAGCCGCTTCAGCTGCGCCACAACGTCTTCCTTGTTCGCGGCCTCCATGGTCGCGGACTTGAGATCACCGTTGGCGGTGCGGGCGGTATACGTAAATGCTGGCATTGGGTCTCCTCTTCAGGTCTTGACGATCAACGACGCCCGCCCGCCACAGGAGCCCCCTTCGAGGCCCCGCCCGCGGACGAGGGGTCGTCGCCCGGGGCCTTGCCGATCATGCGCAGGAACTCGGTCGGGTCGCCCGAGACGCGGAGACACTCGTCTTCATTGACCTCTCGGGCCGTGTACAACGCGTACAGCGAGTCGTTCAGGGTCTGCATGCCGTACTTCTTCCCCGACTGCATCATCGAGTAGACC
>CAYUMN010000020.1:11898-26295 GCA_964445835.1 uncultured Gemmatimonas sp. | reverse complement strand
GCCTCGGGCACCTGGACCCCCACCGTCCGCCCCGGCACCGACGTCGCCGCCGGCGAACTTCTGGGCTCCCTCAACGATTCTTCCGGCGTGCGCGTGGAGCTTCGGGCCGCTGGGCCAGGACTCGTCCTCCATCAGCGACTCGCCGGATCCGTGACTGGCGGGACCGTCCTCATCATTCTCGGCGTCCCTCCCTCTCCGTAAGCGCCTTCATGGATTTCTCCGGCCTCACCGCGCAGTTGTCCTCGAGCCCGCTCACGGCAGCGGGGGTCGTGTTCCTCGCAGGGGTGCTCACAAGCCTGAATCCCTGCATCTACCCGATGATCCCGATTACCGCGGCGATCGTCGGCGGGCAAACCGTTGGCGAGACCAAGCCCGCACGCTGGCGCACCGCGATCCTCACCTTCGCGTACGTCTTCGGGCTCGCCTCGGTCTACTCGACACTCGGCATTATCGCCGGCGTCACCGGCACGATGTTCGGCACCATCAGCACCAATCCCTGGCTCTACTTCGGCATGGCGAACCTGATGATCCTCGCCGCGCTGGCGATGTTCGACGTCATTCCCATCCGCCTGCCGGCCGCCCTCGCCACTCGTGCCGCCACGGCCGGGACAGCAGGACGCGCGAGTGGGGCCTTCATCATGGGCGCGATGTCGGGGCTCGTCGCCGCCCCCTGCGGCGCGCCGGTGATGGCCGCAATCCTCACCTGGGTCAGCTCCAAAGGGAGCCCCACGCTCGGTTTCGTGTATCTCCTGTTGTTCTCGCTTGGCATGTGCACCCTGCTCGTCCTCGTCGGACTCTCCAGCGGCGCGCTCGCCCGCTTGCCGCGCGCGGGCAACTGGATGAACTGGGTGAAGAAGGGCTTCGGCGTCGTCATGCTCGGCGTCGCGCAATACTACTTGATCGAAATGGGGAAACTGCTCATATGATGACCATCGTTCGCCGTGCCATCGCCGCGCTCGCGGTCGCGCTCACCGTTGCGTTCGTCGCAACTGGTCTTGATGCGCAGGAAGTCGGACTCCCGCTCGGCACCGCCGCACCGAGCGCGGCTGTGGAGACCCTCACGGGGCAGGCGGCCGATCTCAGCAGTGTGGTTGGTGGCGGCAAGGCCACGGTGATGGAGTTTTGGGCCACGTGGTGCAGCAACTGCCGCGAACTCGAGCCGACCATGACGGCGGCGCAGCGGCGCTACGCCGATCGCGTGCGCTTCGTGGCCGTGGCGGTGAGCGTGAACCAGTCGGACGAGCGCGTGCGTCGCTATGTGGCCGAACATCTGCTGGGCTTCACGCACTTTTATGACCGCCGCGGCAATGCCGTCGAGGCCTATGATGTCCCCGCCACGAGCTATGTCGTCGTGCTCGACAGAACCGGAAAGGTCGTCTACGGTGGAACGGGCGGCCGTCAGGACATTGAAGCCGCGATCGTCAAGGCGCTGCGTTAACGCACGAAGTTGCAGCACCCGGATCACACGTAGAACGCCGCGATCAGGCGCGCGACGCCGCTCCAGTCAGCGGCGCGTCGAACAAGAGCACCGGGGGTTGCGGCTCCCGCGTGTGATACACACGCAGGAGCCGAATCGTAAAGGGCTCCACGATGCGCACCGCCATCATCTGCCGGAGCTTCGTCGGCGTCAGCTCCGGATACAAATTGAGCGTGCAGTGCGGCGTGAATGGGAAACGCGCCTGCTGAAACTGGAGTCCACAGGTCGCAATCTTCTCGTGCAACGCGCGCAGCGGGCCGTGGGGATCCATGCGCAACGAGACAATGTTGCGCCCGACGAATCGCTCCGGTGGCCCGAAGCTCACCGTCACCGGTGCCGTCGATGCCGCGAGCGGGAGAATCGCGCCCTTCAGTGTGGCGAGCGGCGTGTCGGTGGGAATCGGGCCCACGCCCGACGACCCCGTGAGGGTGATATGCGGCGGCAGCGCGCGCGCCATTTTCGGATCGAATTCCATCTGGAGCGCGTGAATGCGCTTCCCCAGATCACCTTCGAGTTCCGCCGTGATGAAGATCCCGTTCATCGCCGGCTCAACGCGTGCGCATCGCCACGCCGATCCGCATCCCACCAAGCGGCGATGGTGCGATCACCGGCCGGAGGAACACGCGATCGATCGGATTCTCCGGACGCGTCGCGTGCCACCGCGTGATGGCCCATCCCGTCACCGTGCCGATCCCCGCGCCCACCGCGACGTCGCTCAGCCAATGGCGATCGTCGTGCATGCGCGCATACGCCGTCATCGTGGCCGCCCCGTACGTGAGGATTCCCACGGTGCGCGCATGCTCCGGGGCCCGGAGCCGTACCTCGCCCGTCACCGCCGACGCAAAGGCGAACGCGGCGGTGGTGTGCCCGGAGGGCATGGACGAGTAGCCTCCCGTCGTGATCTCGGCACCGCGAAAGAGACGAAAATCGTCGGGCGCCGTCGGGGACAGATACGGGCGGGCACGCCCGAAGGTCATCTTGAGCAAGGCGGTCACCGTTCCGCTCACCGTCACCGCCTCGATGGCCCGCAGCCCGGCCGCCGCGACCGTCGGCTGCTTCGCGAGCAGGCCGCCCCCCCACATCGCCGCGCCGAGCGCGACCACACCGGGCTGTCCCCACGCATTCCCGAACGCCGCCACCCCCTCAAGGAGCTGATTTCCCTGCGGCCCGCTCCCACGGACGGCATCGCGCGCGCCTTGATCGCCCAAGTACGCGAGGCCGCCCATCGCGAAGACCGCGGCAAAGCGCTTCGTCTCCAGCATGGAGAACGCGGCCGGGGGCTTTGAGGGCGGCAGAGAGTCGGTCGTCCGTGCTTGTGCGCCGAGGACGGCGGGGAGCAACGCGAGCGCAATCAGGCCTGAGCGCAGGAGGGTCATAGCTCGTAAACTACAGGGCGAAGGCGCAGTTCTCCTACCGTCCCCCTTCTTCTTCCTCAGTCTCCACTCGTGGACATCCGCCCGCTCAAGAGCCTCGCCGATCGCCGGCAATGCGTCGCCCTCCAAGAACTCACTTGGGGCGCGGACTTTCTCGAAAAAGTCCCGCCCATGCTCCTCCAAGTGGCACAGGAGATGGGAGGGATCGCCGCCGGTGCCTTCGCGGACGATGGCCGCATGCTCGGCTTTGTCTTCGGGATCACCGGGGTGCGGCGCGGACGGCTCTCGCACTGGTCTGACATGCTCGCGGTGCATCCCGACGCGCAGGGGCAGCGCATCGGTGCGCAGCTCAAGGCGCATCAGCGTGAGCACTGTCGCGCGCTCGGTGCGGAGACGATCTACTGGACCTACGATCCGCTGGTCGCGCGCAACGCGCACCTGAACATGAATCGGCTGGGCGCACGGGTCGACGAGTACGTGGAGTCGATGTACGGCGACGGAACGGGTTCGCCGCTCCATGGGGACATGCCGACAGATCGCTTTATCGTCGCGTGGGCCGTTGATCCCGTAGCGGCGGCGCTCCCGCTCGACGCACTTCCTGCGGATATCGTCCTCGTGGTCGACGAGAACGCTATCGAAGGAGAGCTCGTGGACACCCCGAACATCGGCGTGCGTGTCCCGCGGGATATCACGGCACTCGCCGGCACTGCACTGGCACACCACTGGCGCTTCGCGACGCGCCGCGCGTTCCAGCACTACCTTCAAGAGGACTACCACGTGCGTGGCTTCGTCGCCGATGCGCGCGGCGGGACCTACCTTCTCGTTCGCCGAGCCCGCTCATGATCCGCCTCGACCGCATCGTCATGCGGGAGATTCGTCTTCCGTTGCGCGAGCCGTTCCGTATCTCGTCCGGCGAGTGGAACCATCGCCGCATTCTGCTGCTCGAGTTGTTCGATCAAGATGGGGCGAGCGCGTGGAGTGAATGCGTGGTGGATGACGCGCCCATCTACTCCTACGAGACGATCGACACGGCGTGGCCGACCATCGTACGCTTTCTCGCGCCGCGTCTGCTCGGTCGGGCCATTGAATCGCACACGGCCGTGCACGACATCCTTGAGCGCGACATCCGTGGTCATCACATGGCCAAGGCCGCACTCGAGATGGGATGCTGGGGTCTCGCGGCAACGCAGGCGGGGATGCCGCTCGCGCGACTGTTGGGCGGCACGCGCACGCATATCGCGACCGGTATCTCGCTCGGCATTCAAAAGGATCTCACGACGCTGATCAGCAAGGTGACCGAGGCGCTCGCGCTCGGCTATCAGAAGGTCAAGATCAAGATCGCGCCGCGTTCCGATGTCGAGTGGCTCGCCGCCGTCCGCCAGTCCTGCGGCGACGACGCCCACTTGATGGCCGACGCGAACAACGCCTACACCCTCGACGATGCGGAACGGCTGATCGCCCTCGACTCGCTCAATCTCATGATGATTGAGCAGCCGCTCGCCTGCGACGATCTCGTGCGGCACGCCGCGCTCCAGAAGCGCCTGCGGACGCCGCTCTGCCTCGATGAATCGATCACCTCGCTCGACCGCGCGCAGGACATGGTCACGCTCGACGCGGGGCGCATTATCAACATCAAGCCCGGACGCGTCGGTGGCTTCGCGCAGAGCATCGCGATCCACGACTACTGCGAGGCGCACGAGATCCCCGTCTGGTGCGGGGGTATGCTGGAAAGCGGCATCGGGCGCGCGTACAACGTCGCACTCGCGTCGCTTTCCAACTTCACCCTGCCTGGCGATCTCTCCCCCAGCGCGCGCTACTGGGCGCAGGATGTCGTGACTCCAGAGTGGACAATGGATCGCGGCGTGGTGGCCGTACCGCTCGACAGACCGGGCATTGGCGTGGAAGTCGATCGCGCGCGCCTCGATGCGCTTACGGTGCGCACCGAGGAGTTGCGCGCGTGAGCCAGTTGCCGGTCGGAATCACGAAACAGTTCCGCGACGGGGACCGCGAGTTCCTCGTCGCGCTCCGACGCGCCCTGCATCAGCATCCGGAGCTCTCGTGGAAGGAGACGGAGACGCAGGCACGGCTGCGCGATGCGCTCGTGCGGTGCGACATCACCGACATCACCGAGGTTGCGGGCACCGGACTGGTCGCGCGGATTCCCGGACACTCCGCGAACGGGCCGATCGTCGCGGTCCGCGGGGACATCGACGCACTCCCGATCACCGAAGCGACAAAGCACGATTTCGTCTCGAAGAACGTCGGCGTCATGCATGCCTGCGGGCACGACATGCATGCCACGTGGGCGGTGGGTGCCGGGATGCTGCTCGCACGCGACCCCGCGGTCGGGGAAGTGCGGATCGTGCTGCAGCCAGCCGAGGAAGTCGGCGAAGGTGCGCCGAAAGTGCTGGAGAGCGGACTGCTCGATGGTGTCCAGGCCATTTTCGGTGCGCACGTCGACTGGCGCTATCCGCTTGGACAGGTCGTCGCCGATGCCGGCCCTCTGGCCGCGAGCACCGACACCTTCGAGATCCACTTCCATGGTCGCGGCGGGCACGGGGCACGACCGCAGGATACGATCGATCCGGTCATCGCCCTCGCCGCCTTCGTGATGGAAGCGCAGACCATCGTCTCTCGTATCCTCGATCCGGCGCTACCGGGGGTCGTCACCGTCGGCGTCTTGCACGCGGGGTCCGCCGCCAACGTGATTCCCGAGTCGTCCCGGTGCGCGGGCACGATCCGCGCCACCACGCCCGAGACGCGCACGCTGCTCTGCACAGAAGTCGCGCGCATCGCGAATGCCGTCGCGACGCTGCATCGCTGCACCGCCACCGTGGCGCTCCGCGAGGGGACCCCACCGCTCATCAACGCGCCCCGCGCCGCGCAGTGGGCGCAGGACACCGCACGCACGCTCCTCGGCGAAGACTCCGTCCGTCAGCTCGCCGTCGCGAACATGGGAGGCGAGGACTTCGCCTTCTATGCGGAGAAGATGGAAGGTTGTTTCATCCGCGTAGGAACGTGGAGCGATGGACGCTCGCAGGCGGGCGTGCATACGCCCTTCTTTGATCCCGACGAAGACGCCCTGCTCGTGGCCTCCGTGCTCCTCGCCGAGTGCGCACGGACCGCCAGCGCGGCGCTCAGGAGATAGCCGCACATGAGTACCGCACCCGAGATTGTCGCGATCGATCCGATCCTCCCCGACCCGGCGCTCATCGCACGCGCTGCGGCGGTCATCCGCGCCGGAGGTCTGGTCGGCATGCCGACGGAGACGGTCTACGGACTCGCGGCCAATGCGCTCGACCCAGCGTCAATCGCACGGATCTACGCCGCCAAGGGCCGTCCGTCGCACAACCCGCTCATCGCGCACGTGGCAGACGTACACAGTGCGCGGCAACTCGCCGCCGAGTGGCCGATCATGGCGCAAGCGCTCGCTGAACGCTTTTGGCCAGGTCCACTCACTTTAGTAGTGCGGCGCAAAGCGATGGTGCCTGCGGTGCTCAGCGCCGGACTCGATACCTTCGGCATTCGCGTGCCCAATCATCCCGTCGCCCTCGCACTGATTCGTGCCTGCGGCTTCCCCCTCGCCGCGCCCAGCGCGAACAAGTTCACCGAAGTCTCTCCCGTGACCGCGCAGCAGGTCGCGCGCGGACTGGGGGCGGCGGTCGACCTCATTCTCGATGCCGGGCGCACCACGGTGGGTATCGAAAGCACGGTGGTCGATGTCTCTAGTGCGACCCCAGTGATTCTCCGGCCCGGCATGATCTCACGCGAGTCGATTGAAGCAATTGTGGGCCCCACCGGTCGCGCATCGACCCCGATTCGCATGGACGCCGCGCGACCCGCGCCCGGAATGATCGCGCGACACTATGCCCCGCGGGCGCACGTTCGGCTCCTCCCAGTACTCGACATGCCCGCCGCGATTGCCGAGGCCGAGGCACTCGTGAAGAGTGGCACCGCCACCGGCCTGCTCCTGTGCACTCTGCACCTTCCGCGGGATACAGTGTTCACCTTCTCCTCGCGACTCGGCGACGATCCCGATCTCTATGCCGCCGGGCTCTACGATGCCCTGCACATGGCCGACGAGTATCACTGCGATGCGCTCTTTGTGGAGGAGCCGCCAGCCACCCCCGAGTGGGACGCGATTCGCGACCGTCTCAAGCGGGCCGCGCATCCCGCCTGAATTCGTGACCTCTTCGCGGGTGTGGACCTTGCCCTCGTCACCCTGAATCGACATATCACGACATGCTTAACATCGACCTGACAGGAAAGCGTGCCCTCGTGGCGGGCGTCGCAGACGACGGCGGCTTCGGCTTCGCCATCGCCAAGTGCCTCATTGAAGCGGGGGCGACCGTGTGCGTCGCCACCTGGCCCCCGGCGCTCAACATCTTCTTGAACCTCCTTGAGCGCGGGAAGATGGACGAATCCCGCACGCTCGCCGATGGCTCACTGCTCTCCTTCGAGAAGATCTATCCCCTCGACGCCGTGTTCGACGCACTCGAGGATGCACCACAGGAGCTGCGCGCATCCAAGCGCTACAAGGACGTCGGTGACTTCTCCATCACTGGACTCGGTGCGCGCATGCGTGCCGACTTCGGCGATCAGCCGCTCGACATTCTTGTGCATTCGCTCGCCAACGGCCCCGAAGTGAAGAAGGCGCTGATGGACACGAGCCGCGCCGGATATCTCGCCGCGCTGAGCGCGAGCGCGTATTCACTGGTCTCGATGGTGCGCACCTTCGGCCCGATGATGCGACCCGGCGGCAGCGTGGCCTCGCTCACCTACATGGCCAGCGAACGGGTGATCCCCGGGTACGGCGGCGGCATGAGCTCAGCCAAGGCGGCCCTCGAGAGCGACACGCGTGTGCTCGCCTTCGAAGCCGGGCGCAAGTATGGTCTCCGCGTGAACACCATCTCGGCGGGTCCCTTCGCCTCCCGCGCGGCGAGTGCGATCGGCATCATCGACGCGATGGTGAAGTACTGCGCCACGAACACCCCGCTTCCCGAGATGCTCCGCGCCCATGAGGTCGGCAGCGCGACCGCCTTCCTCTGCTCACCGCTCGCGAGCGGCATTACCGGGACGACGGTCTACGTGGACAAGGGCTATCACGCTATGGGGATGGCGGTAGACGGTGCGACGGTGCCCAGTTTCGCATGATACCGGTGGTGACCGCGACGCCGGCGAGAATGAAGCCGCAGCCCATCAGCATGGTCGCCGTCGCCGCCTCGCCGAGGAAGATCCAGCCCCAGATCATTCCAAAGAGCGGAATGAGATACGTGGTGGCCATCGCCCCGGTCGCACCGACGCGGTCCAGCAGACCGAAGTAGAGCACGTACCCTAGCGCAGTGCCGCCCACCGCGAGGGCGAGCACCGCTCCCCACGCGGCCGCCGGCGGATTCGACGCGGGCCGCAACAACAGCGCCGGAATCGCAAGTACCATCGCGGACGTCAGGAGACTGCCGGACGCGATCACCAAGGAAGGAATACCGGGAAGCACGCGCCGCGTGAGATGCGCGGAGAGCGCGTACAACGCCGAGCCGCCAAGGGCCGCCGCGATCGCCAGCGCACTTCCACCGAGCGTCATCTTGGGTGCCACGAGGATCAGCACCCCGAAGAATCCAATGAGCAGACCGACGCCCCGTTCGATTCCCAGCTTCTCCTTGAAGAACACGCGTCCGAACAACGCCCCAAAGAGCGGTACCGTGGAGTTGAGCACGGCGGCGAATCCCGCGGGCACGGTGCGCGTGGCATACGCGTACAACGCGAACGGCACCGCCGTGTTGATGGTGCCAATGAGCGTCAGCGCTCCCCAGCGTCCCTTGAAATGCGTTCCATAGCGCCGCGCCACGACCAACACCAGCAACAACGCGGCCGCGATGATCACGCGCACTTCAACCAACGCGATCGGACCGAAATGGGGCACCGCGATCCGGATGAACAGGAACGCGGCGCCCCATAAGGCACCAAGCAGGAAGAGGTCGAGAATGTCGCGGCGGGTCACTCCGGCAAGCTAGCGGCGCGGAGTGGTTGCCGCGCTTCGCAGCGCGAACAGCAGGTCCACGTAGCTCTTCTCGATCTCGGCCAGCCCCGCCACGCGCGATCCCGGCTTCGGGCGGATCACCATGTACTCGTTCGGGCCATGCGCGCCGGTGCCGAGCCCCATACCCGAGAACACCAGCGGGAGCTGCAGCCGTTCCGTGAACTGATAGAAGGGCGCGCTCCCCGCGAGGCGCGGCGAAAGGGTCGGGGTGATTCCGTACTTGCGATACACACTGATGGCCGCCTGCACGAGCGGCGCATCAACTGACGTCTGGGCTGCCGGATACCCGGAGAGCTGACGCACTTCAATATCAGTGAAGCCCCCGGCCACGAGATGGCGACGAATGCGTGCCAGCGCGCTGTCCGGCGAGAGGCCCATCGGCAGGCGCGAGTCGACCTTCGCCACCGCGAGATGCGGCAGAATCGTCTTCGCCCCCTCGCCGGCGTAGCCGCTTGCGAAGCCATTGATGTTCAGCGTGGGGTGATAGAACTGCCGCACCAGCAAGTCGCGTCCGCTCAACCCATCGATATAACGCTGCACGCCGAGCCCAGCGAGTGCGCTCTCTTCGCCGCCACGGGACACGAGCGCGTTGATCAGACGCTGCTCTTCAAGCGTCGGCGGGCGAATGCCGTTGTAGTAGCCCGGCACGGTGATCGTGTTGCCGTCGCGGCTTGTCAGGCTCGCCAGCGCTTGCGTGAGACGCCAGGCCGGCGCATCCACGATCACTTTATACGAGCCGTGGATCTCCGATCGCGAGGGCCCGCCCCACGCACCGCCGCGGGACTCGATCTCCATGTACAGAATGCCCTTCACGCCCATGGACATCGCGATGCCGCCATCGGCACCCTGCGAGTTGAATGGGAAGAACACACCATCCGCGGTCCGCAGGCGTGCCTCATAGCGATCGACGAGTTGGCCGTAGTTGGGCGAGCCCAACTCTTCTTCGCCCTCCGCGAGCACCATCAAGTTCACCGGAAGCTTTCCCTCGACCGCGATGATCGAGGCCAAGGCATTGAGGAAGGCACGCTCCGGTCCCTTCTGGTTCGTCGCGCCGCGCGCCATCACCACCTGGCCCTGTTCCGTCTCCACCAACTCAGCCGCAAAGGGCGGGACGCGCCAGTTGTCTTCCACGGGCTGCACGTCGTACATCATGTAGACAATCAGCGTCTTCGGTGCACCCGCATCGTAGTAGCCCCACACCCCTGGGTGCCCACTGGTCGGCACCAGTTCGGCTTCCTTGAAGCCAAGTGCGCGCAGGTCATCGCGCAGCATGGTCGCCATCTCGGTGATGCCAACGCTCTGCGCCGAGATGGACGGTTGCCGCAGCCAGCGCTGAATGTTGCCGAGATGTGCTGGAAGGTTGGCGTCGATATGGCGATAGATCGCCTCATGCATGCCGCGGTATGGCGCAATACGCTCGGCGTCATAGCGCTCGTCCGTGCTGAACGGAAAGACCGGCTCGCCGGGGCGCTGGGCCCCCGCGACCGCGGAGCAAACGAGGAACGCCGCGAGCGCGGCGGTGGTGGACAATGTATTTCGCGTGGCCATCAGAGCTCCCGAGTGAACATGTGCACTGCCTTCGCGCCATCGTCGTATTCCCGAGTCCCGACGGCAATGTAGCCCATCCGTTCATGGAAGGTCACGGAGGTCGGATTGGGTGGCCGCAGGTTCACCTCAAGGGTCACACGCGGCCACCGCCCCTGCACCGTGCGGTGCAGGTCATTGTACAGCGCGCGGCCGACACCCGCGCGTCGTGCGTGTGGCGCGACGATCACGCGATCCAGATACAGATAGTCCGCATAGCGCGCCGCAAACCACTTGTAATTGTCGCTCCAGTAGTCGGTGCCGGCGGGAAGGCAGAGGACGAACCCCGCGATTCCACCGGCCTCCTCGGCCACACGATAATTCGCCGCGTGCGCCACCAGCCAAGCGCACTCCTCGTCGGAGAGCGCATTCACATGCGGCGTACTCGCATTGTTCAACGTCAGCACGGCCGCGGCATCCGCGGCAGTGGCCTCGCGTATCGTCACGGCACTCACGTCACGGCACTCACGTCACTCACGCCACGGTCATCGTCATGTCATCGTCATCCGCAATCGGGCCGGGCGGCGGCGTGGGCAGATCCGTGCTCGGTACGATCGCGTCCTTCCCCGCGGCGCGCAACTGACGATTCAACCGTTCGAGATCCTCGCGCAGGATCTTCCCGAGACGATCGGTCTGCACGCGTAGCATCTGCGAGACTGCCTCGTACACCTCGACCGACTGGTCCGTCGGACGGTACGGCCCCGAGGCCGCCACGCCGGCGAGCCCGGCAATCTTATTGTTGATCTTGACTGGGAAGTTGAGTGGGTCCTGGCTGCTCTGATTCTTCACCTGATAGATCTCCCCCTCCACCGCGGCCATCGCGGCGAGAATCTGATCCGCCTCGCGACGCATGGCGCGCGAGCCACCAGCGGTGCGCGCCTCGATCTGTGCACGGACATTGCGAATGGTACGCACCGCATTGTTCGCCTCGCTCGTCTTGTCCCGCACTTGGATCAGGAACTCGAACTGCGCCACAAGATCGGCCGCAGTTGCGGTGGTACGCGGATCATTCATCAACGTGAACGGCACCGTCTGCGGCGGGTGCGTTCCCGCCGTGAGGCGCACGCGGTACGTGCCCGCCGGTGCAATCGGGCCGCGCGTATTTCCCGCCCAGAGAATCATCCCGGGGAAGGTGATCGCGTCGGCATAGCGCATATCCCACGTGAAGCTGTTCATCCCGGCGGTGATGCTCGGCCGCGCGCCGACCCCGCCACGAAAGCCGCCGAAGTCCCCAGCACCGCCCTCCCCACCAGCCCCACTGGTGTCACTGACGCCAGCAGCCGGACGCGCCGGCGGCGGCGCGCCATCATTCTCGTACTTCTTGATCACCGAACCATCGGGCGCCAAGAACTCGAGGATCACCGGCGTATTCGCTGCAGTCAGGTGATAGAACACCGTGACGCCGCTCGCCGGGTTCTGCCCCGGGCGGCTCATCGCCCCCGTCTGCGGACCACCGCGACCGCCGCCGCCCCACTCAATGCGATACGCATCGCGCGGCGTGAACAGATGCGCCGGCTTTGCTGCCATCTCTGCAGTCAATTGACGCAAGGCGCTGAGGTCGTCCATGATCCAGAACGAGCGCCCATGCGTGCCCGCGACAAGATCTCCCTCCTTCACCACGAGATCATGCACCGGCACCGGCGGGAGATTGCGCTGCATCGACTGCCAGTTCGCGCCATCGTTGAAGCTCACCCAGACGCCGCGCTCCGTGCCGGCGAACAGCAGCCCCCGACGTACTTCATCCTCGCGAATCACGCGTGTGAACTCATCGGACGGAATCCCCGTCACGATCTTCATCCACGTCGTACCAAAGTCAGTGGTCTTCCACAGCGACGGCGTGAAGTCGTCGAGCTGGAAGCGGTTCGCGGCGAGATACGCCGTCCCTTCATCGAACCGCGAAGCATCGATGATGCTGATGCGCGCGAAATCGCCGATCCCGCGTGGCGTGACATTCTTCCATGTCGTGCCGCCATCGCGCGTGATGTGCACGAGCCCGTCATCGGTCCCAGCCCACAGGAGGCGTGCGTTCGTCGGCGACTCGGCGAGCGTGAAGATCGTGCCGTACGTCTCGACACCCGTCTGGTCGCGCGTGATCGGGCCACCCGAGGGACCAAGCGTCCGAGGGTCATTCCGCGCGAGAATCGGCGAGATCCTCGTGAAGCTCTGGCCCTCGTTGGTGCTCTTGAAGAGCTGGCTGCCGCCGACGTAGAGCACCTTCGGATCGTGCACTGAGACGACGATCGGGAAGGTCCACTGGAAGCGGTTGACGATATCCTCCGACGAGTGTCCCATCGGATTCATCGGCCAGGCATTGATGTTGCGCTCGAGCCCATTGCGCATATTCTTGCGCGTGAGGTAGCCCGAGTAGCTTCCGGCAAAGATGATATCCGGATCCGATGGATTCGCCGTCACGTAGCCCGACTCGCCGCCGCCCGCGTCCTGCCAGTCGCCGATCGAGATGCCGCCTTCGTTTCGACTCGGGCCGCAGAGCGTGGAGTTATCCTGCTGCCCGCCGCAGACGCGGTACGGGAAGTGATTCGTCGTCGAGACGTGATACATCTGCGCCGTGGCGAATTCCTGATCGGTCCAGGTGCGGCCTCCGGTGAAGCTCACATTCGCGCCGCCGTCATTCGCCTGCACCATCCGCTGCGGATCGTTCGGCGCAATCCACATATCGTGGTTGTCACCGTGCGGGACCTGAATCTGCTGACGGAACGTCCGGCCGCCGTCGGTACTCTTGAAGAACTGCACGTTCAATCCGTACACGACGTTCGTGTCCTTCGGATCGGCGTAGAGCTTGGAGTAGTACCAGGCGCGCTGGCGGAGCGAGCGGTCGCGATTGATCCACTCCCAGCTTTCGCCCGCATCGTCGGAGCGGTAGACGCCCCCGGAATCATGTTCGATCATCGCCCACACGCGACGCGAGTTCGCCGGCGAGACCGCGATGCCGACCTTCCCCCAGATGCCGCGCGGTAGGCCGCGATGTGCCGTGATCTCCTTCCACGTCGCGCCGCCATCGGTCGTCTTGAAGATGCCGCCGCCGGCGCCGCCCGAGTTGAGCATCCAAGGCGTGCGATACGCGTGCCAAAAGGCCGCATAGAGCGTGTTGGGATCGTTCGGATCCATCACGAGATCGCTGATGCCCGTTGAGTCGTTGCGAAACAGAATACGATTCCAGGTCGTGCCGCCGTCGATGGACTTGTAGACGCCGCGCTCCGGGTTCGGCCCAAAGGCATGCCCCAGCGCGCCGACGTACACGATGTTCGGATCGGTCGGATGCACCCGCACCCGCGCGATGTGCCGCGTCTCGCGCAGCCCCATCAACTTCCAGGTGCGCCCACCATCGGTGGTCTTCCACAGACCGTCGCCATGCGATGTGTTCCCGCGGATATCCGTCTCGCCACCCCCGACGTACACGATGTCCGGATTCGATTCCGCCACCGCCACCGCACCGATCGTTCCGCCAAAGGCGGCATCCGTGCTCGGATTCCAGTTCATCCCGCCATCGGTCGTCTTCCAAACGCCACCACCCGTGGTCCCCATCCAGTACTCAAGAGGACGCGCGGTTGACCCCGCCACCGCGACCGATCGACCGCCACGGGCGGGGCCGAGCTCACGCCATCGGAGGGCACGAAAGGCGCTGGTGTCCACCTGCGCGGTCAGCGCGTCGGGGAGCAGGAGCAGGACAGCGGCACCGATCGCCGCGAAAGCGTAGAGCCGAGGAACTACGGAGCGGACGGACACGCGATCGACCTCCGAAAGGATGGAACCTGAGCCGCAGACTGCGATGTTGAGTCATTCTTGGAGAGGGCGCAAGTGCGTAGATTCTCCCTAGCACTTCTACCGGACTTCCTCCATGCCTGCCACTTCGCCTCCCACTTCGCTCGTTACGCGCCGCGCCCTCGCGGCGTTCGTGCTCCCCATCG
>CAYUMN010000020.1:0-11798 GCA_964445835.1 uncultured Gemmatimonas sp. | reverse complement strand
TTGCCCTCCTCGCCGCCTGCGGTGAGAAGGTCCCGGAAGCGGCCGTCGATGCCCCCCTCGCCGTCGTCTCCACGGGTCTCATGACCCCGGAGTCCGTGCTTTGGGACGCGACCCGCGGCGTCTGGTACGTCACCAACATCAACGGCTCCTCGCTCGGTAAGGACGACAACGGCTTTATTGTCCGCCTCGGCCCCGATGGCGCGGTCATGGACACTGTGCCGTTCATTAATGGCGCCGATGCCGACATCACGCTCCACGCCCCCAAGGGCATGGCAATCGTTGGGGACACCCTGTATGTCGCCGACATCGATGCCGTGCGCACGTTCAACCTGACCACCGGCACGCAGCTCGCGTCGATTGAGATGGGCGCCATGGGCGCGACCTTCCTCAACGATGTCGCCGCGGCCGACAACGGGGTCGTCTATATCACCGACTCCGGCATGTCGTTCGACCCCACCGGGGCGATCCTGCACCCCGGGAAGAGCCGCGTCTTCATTCTCGTGGCGGGCGTGGCAACCGAAGCCGTCCTGCTGCCGGCTGAGAGCGCCGTGAACGGCATCGCGTGGGATGCGGCGCGCGGCGCGTGGCTCCTTGTCGGCTTCAACTCGCCGAACGTCTTCGCGTGGACTCCGGGCGCCGACAGCGTCGAAGTGCTTGGCACCGGCCCGGGCGGCGGCGACGGCATCATCGTGCTCGCGGATGGTCGCGCCCTCTACTCGAGCTGGGCGGATTCTTCCCTCACGGCCTTCTCCAACGGCACGTCGACCACGCTCCGCAAAGGGCTCCCCTCACCCGCCGACCTCGGCTACGACGCCGCGCGCGGGATTGTCGCGGTTCCGCTCTTCCAGAACGATCGCATCGAATTCTGGCAGGTGAAGTAATGGCGCACCGTCCCTTCTCGGCGGAGTGGGCGGAGGCCTTCAAGGACGCCATTGAGGCGGACACGCGCTACAGAGACGTGGCCGTCAAGTGGACCTGGCCGGTCGCACTCGTGCTCCAACCGGCCCCCGAGTACGGATACCATGAACCAGTCGCGGTCGAGCTCACGCTCGATCGCGGCCGTTGTCATTCGGCCGTGGTTCACTCGCGCGACGCCGTCACCGCTCCGTTCGTGCTCACTGCATCGTATCCCGTGTGGAAGTCCGTCGTGCGGGGCGAGCTCGATCCGCTGGTCGGCGTGACCCGCGGGAAGATCTCCGTGCAGGGATCGCTCGGTATCTTGATGATGCATGCAAAATCCGCCGCGGCACTCTGTGCCTGTGCGCAGAACGTACCCACCGCATTCCCCGACGAGGCCTGACCGATGCCGATGACCGCCCGTGAGCTCGACAGCGCGTACTACGCACTCTGGCGCAAGGCAAAGCAGCTCGGGTGGGATCCCGCGGACATCGACCTCTCGGCCGACAAGGCCCAGTGGGCGCGCATCAAGGCCGACTACACCGAAGAGCGCTACGCCGAGCAGATCCTCAAGCTCACCTCGTTGTTCTATCAGGGCGAGGAGTCGGTCACGAAGACGCTCGCGCCGCTCTGTTCCGCCGTGGCGCGCGGCGGCTTCGGACTCGACAAAGAACTCTTCCTCACGTCGCAGCTCTACGAAGAAGCGAAGCACTTTGATTTCTTCGTGCGCTACTTCACCGAAGTGTTCGAGATCGATGGAGCAACGACCGAGGCCTACATGTCGCCGGCTCCGCAGGCCGTGCTCATCGCCGATCTCGAGGAAGTGACCGAGCGACTCCGGCGCACCGAGGATCCCACTGAGCTCAAGGCGACCTTCGCCGAGGCCATCACGCACTACATGGGCGTGGTGGAAGCGATGCTGGCGCGCACGGGCTACGTCGGGGCACACGACGCGCTCGCGGCACGCGGCTGGCTACCCGGACTGCAGGAAGGCTTCCGCTTGATCAAGCGTGACGAAGGGCGTCACGTGGCGTTCGGGATGCACTGCATTGCCGAACTCGCGCGCGAGCATCCGGAGTACCGCGTGCAGATTCAAGCGACCTTCGACAAGCAACTGCCGAATGTCCTCGCGACCGTGCAAGAGTTCGACTACCCGTCTCCGCTAGTGGATCTCGACAAACTCACCGGCTACGCGCTTGCGCAGTATGAGCGCTTTGCCGCCGCCGCCGGACTTGGCGGCGATGCGGTGGATCTCGCCACGCTCTCCGACGATGACTGATCTCGTCTAGGGCTTTGGACATTCGACGCGCTTCGCGGTGATATCACCGCGGAGCGCGTCGCCGCGTTGCGTCACGGCCACAATGCGGTTGCGTCCCAGGACGAACGCGACCATGAGCGTGTCGGCATTTCCGCGTGTGTACTCTGGAAAGCGCAGCACCGTGCGCAGCGAGTCCGGCGCGGTGATGGTCCAGCAGCCATCCAATCGCGCGACTGCGGCAAGTGAGTTTGGTGAGTCCAGCAGTATTTCCGGCTCGGCGCCACGCGTGCCCGTTGTCACAATTTGGTTGAGTGGACCCTGCCTTTCGCCTAGGCGTCGCGCTAGGTCCTGTGTTGGTGCCAGACGTTTCTCGGGAGCACTCGGCGCCGCGGTGGCAACTGCAGCGGCGCTCGCAGGTGCGGAGGCAGGTGCGGGTGCAGGTGCAGGTACGGGTGCAGGTGAGGGCGTCGGCACCGCCACGAGCTTCCCTGCGGGCGCTGACTGATCCCCTGCGGACGGCGCGTTCGCTGACTTCGCCGCACGGGTCGCCCGCTCCGAACGAGATTCCTCGCCAGAGCGCGCCCCCGCTCCAGACGCCTGGGTATCGGGTGTCGAAATTGGCGTAGCCGCGCCGGTGGATGCGGACGCGGCCGCATCCACCGCGCTTGACGTCGCGGGTGCAAACACCTCGCGCGTCGACGTCCGAATCACGAACGCCGTTCCCGCGACCAACACCAGGCCCGCGGCCATCTGCATCCACGGCCGCACGTGAAAGCCATCACGCGTCGCCGAGACAGGCAGCGGTGTCCCGGGAACGCGCGCCGGTGCCGCCACGGACCCCTCCGGAATCACCCCCGCAGGCACCGCATCCAACGCCGAGACGATCCGCGATGACGCGGCAAGCAACCCGCGTGCCTCCGCCACCGCCGCCGCCCACGCGGGATCCGTCGCCACCAACCGCTCGACCTGTGCGGCCTCCTCGGCCGAACACTCGCCGTCGAGCCACGTATGAATCAGTCCTTCGTCAGGACGCGACATCGGCCCCTCCCGTTCCTTCGGTGATGCGTCCGTCGTACGCGTCCGCCAATCGGCGGCGCGCGCGCGATAACGTGGTGCCGACCGAACTCTTCTCGATCTGTAGCACGTCTGCGATCTCCTGGTAGTCGAGCCCTTCTTCCTTCAGCAGCAGCGCCTGGCGATCGCGCTCCGAGAGCGCCCCGAGGGCGCGCCGCGCGCGAGCCAAGTGCTGCGCGCGCTCCAGCGTCTGCTCAACTTCAGTCTCCTCGCCCTCCGCCTCGACCTCGCGCGCCTCAACCGCCATCAACTCCAAGTGCCGCCGGTTCCGCGCATCCCGCCGCGCTCCATCGCGCACCAGGTTATGCGCCACCGCGAACACCCATGCCCGTTCGTTCACGATCGTCTCCTGCCGCAGCGCACGGACGAACGTCTCCTGCGCCACCTCCTCCGCCCAGTCGCGGTCCCCGAGCCGGCGCGTGAGATACCGCACCAGCATCGCGTGGTAGGTGACAAAGAGACGTTCGGCCGTGTCCACGTGCGCTACCAGTCCTGGGCGAACAGTGTGAGGGCGCGCGGCGACAACACGTCCACTCCATCCGCAGCCAGCACCAAGGTGATGCGCGTCCCCTGTACTTGAATGCGATCGCCCAGCGCGAACACCTCGCGCAGCTCCGGCGCACGCTCCATCAGCGCGAAGTACGCCGCCGAGTAGGGCTTCACCACGACGCGCCGTGCATCGGTCGCCGCGTCGCGCTGGTCGGTCCAGACACTATCGCGGAGCTCAAAGGTGCGCCCACCCGCGCGCCGCTGACGCGCCGCGTTCATCTCTGCATCCATCGCCCCCACCGAACGCGCACCGCGCATCTCGGCCGCTGTCTTCGCTTGGTCGAACGTGCTCGCGCCAGCGCCCGCGGTCGTCGCGGGACGCGCCGAATGCGTCGCAATCGAATTCGGTGAATCGAGCCCGCGCTCCGGCGCGCCGCGCGTTCCGGTCGTGACCACTTGATTCAGTGCATCCGTGCCCAGCCGATGCTGCGGTGCTGGTGCGGCCGCTGCGTTTGTCATCCCAGGCTCGAGGACCAGATACGACGTGAGTTCCGTCGGGATTCCCCAGCGCGTGCCGAGCGTGCGAATCTCGTCATCGATCTCCGCGTTCTCGCCGCTGCGACGACGCTCCGCGCTCAACCACCCCACGCGCTGCGTCGCCCAGAGTCGTCCCACGAACGCGTCTGCCGTCCGACGCGCCGGGAAGCGCACCTCGGCGCTCCACGTCACCGGACCTTCGGGCGTACTTCCCGTCACGATGAGTCGGCCGTGCTCGGCTGCGCCACGATACCGCGCGAGGATCGTCAGCTCCTGCCCCGCGAAGAGATCGATCGTCCCCGCCGGTTGCACCGCGCTCAAGGTCACGCCCTCAGCGCGCACCCGCACATTCGTTGCGACCGGACGCGTCAGTCGCTGCGCCACGACCCCCACCACGCGCTCCACATCCTCCTCCGGTCGCACGAAGTGGGCCGTCCCTGCGCCATCGAGCGCGAGGCGCTCAAGCAGTGCCGCATTCACGTCGGCACCAAGTCCGAAGGTGAACACCCGCCGCGGCCCACGCAACTCACCCGCACGCGCCGCCAGGCGCGGCCCATTCCGCTCGCCCACCGTCGGCGCGCCGTCCGTCATGAAGAGCACGAGCGCAAGGCGTCCTTCCGGCGAGGTCGCTTCCAGCGCGCGCTCGAGTGCGCCGCCGATGTTGGTGCCACCTGCAGCCCGCAGGTCATCGAGCCAGGCGAGTGCCGCCTGACGCCCCGCCTCGGTCGCCACCGTCCACTCCTCCCGGAACTCGGAGACATCGCTCGAGAACGCGATCAACCGAAAGCGATCGCCCCGCCCGAGTGACTGCACGAGTTGCCGCCCTGCGGCGCGCGCCTGGTCCATCTTCACCCCACTCATCGAGCCCGACACATCGATCACGAAGGTCACGTCGCGCGGCGTCGCCGTCATTGGCTGCGAGGGCGGCGCCAGCGTGATCAATGCATAGCCGTCATTCACCGACGGCGCGTGCGTGAGCACGCTCAGCGCGGCACCGCGCGCCGAACGCACCGGCACCAGCAGCGTCACCGTGCCCACCGCATCGGTCACACGCGCCACACGCGAGCCACCGCGCACACTCGTGCTCACTTGGTGTGTGGGCGACCACGTCTCCCCGAAGCCCGACCCCGCCGGCCACGACAGCGTGAGCCCTGTGCCGCTCGCCCCCGTTCCATTTCCGCGCGGGGCGGGAACATCGACCCGCAACGCATCTCCCTCGCGCTCGGCGACGGCACGGAAACGCACCACCACCGTGCGCGTTTCGCCAGGCTGAATCGGGAAGATGCGCGTGCGGAGCACCCCGAGCTCCATCCACTCCACGAGCGCCGGATCGCGCCGCTGGCGTACGATTTCTTCATAGATCCGGCGCGCTTGTCCGGCGCCGAGCGCTTCGCCGGTCACCATCTCGCCATCGATTTCCAGCGCGAGATCCTCGAAGGCCGCACCGCGCGGCAACGGCAGCACATAGTCGGCCTCACCGATTGTTCCGCCACGGTTCGTCCACCGTTCGGTGACCTCGTAGCGAAGCACGCGCCCCTCAAGCGTGATTCTCACATCACGCCCGGTGCGCTCAACGCGATCGCGCTGCGCCGGCCGGCCGCAGGGCGGTGGCACGCAGGGCGCGGACACGCACATGATCTGTTCGCACGGCACAGGACGGTCCTGCACCTGTGCGCGCACAGCATGGGTGAGCGGCGCGCTCGCGAGCGCCAGCAGGACAACGAGGGTACGGCGAAGCGTGTGAAACACAGAGTCTCCCAGTCAGAGTCGACAAGGAGACGCCGGTCCGCCAAAAACTTGCACATCCCTCGGACATGCCGGGCGCTGGAGCCATCATCCGCCCCCCGCCACCGAGCCAAAGTGCGGCAGTACCGCCCCCTACCGCGGGTCCGCTGAGGGCGTCTCGCGGTCCGGATCGTCCTGCGCCAGGAGAATCCGCGTTGGCGTGCGCTCGATCACGCGCACCGCCAGCAGGTTCTGGTCAGCTCGGTTCATTGTGCTCATCAGGCTCTCCCGTGGCTCGCGCATCGCCCACCCCAGACTGAACGGCACCGGCGCCGTGCGAAGCGCCGCCTGCTGCATGCGCTCCGCCACCATCCGGACCTGGGCTTCGTGCGCGCCCCGCAGCACCACGACGAACTCGTCGCCCCCCACGCGGACCACCGGTTCTTCCGCACGCACCTGACGCATCAGGAAGCGGCTCATGCGAATGAGCGTGTTGTCCCCCATCTGATGGCCGAACTGATCGTTGTACTGCTTGAAGTGGTCGATGTCGATAAACAGACATCCCCACGTCTCATCACCCGCACTGAGAATCTCCTCAAGGTCCGCGAGATGCCGCCGATTGAAACAGCCGGTCAGCGGGTCGCGCACCGTGCGCTGTCGGAGTTCCTCCTCGAGCGCTTTCCGCTGCGTGATGTCGACCAGGATCCCGTGGTAGATGATCTCGTTCGACTCGACGTCGTGCACGGAGTACATGGTATCGAGGACGGTGATCAAGCCGCCGTCGGGACGCACGAGTTGCAATTCAAAGTCACGCACGTAGCCATCGTGTTCGAGCTTGTCGAGTTCCGCGAGACGGCGCGACGGATCCAGGATCATCTCGTTCGCGCCATAGCTCCGCAGGTCATCGAGCGAACGCACGCCGAGTAGGTCAAAGAACGCCGGGTTCGCGTCGAGCACGTCGCCGCGTGAATTCGTGACGTAGATCGCCTCGCGAAGATTCGTCACGAGCGACCGGAGGCAATCGGGGTCCTGGAGCGAACGATAGCGGGCGGTCATTCGAGCACCGCCGGACGCTCTTCCCACTGGCGCATCATCGCGCAGAACGCCGTGGCCGTTTCCAGATCGAAGTCGGGGCCTGCCTGCTTCTCGATCTGCTGAAGCGCACGCTCGGCCGCCCACGCCTCGCGATACGGACGCGTCGTGCGGAGCGCATCGTACACGTCGCACACGTGCACGAGCTTGCTCGCCTGATGCACCCCGCGTTCGAAGTGGCGGCGCGGATAGCCATTGCCATCGATCATGATGTGATGTTCGTAAGCCACGGCGGCCGCCAGGTCCAGGTCTCGATCACTCTCGTAGATGATCTTCGCTCCGTCCACCGGGTGGCGGCGCATGAGATCCCACTCCTCATCCGTCAGCTTCCCCGGCTTGTTCAGCACATCCTTGGGAACGCGCACCTTGCCGAGATCGTGCAAGAGCCCCGCCACGCCGAACGCGCGCACATCGCGCGGTCCCATGCCGAGCCACTCGGCTAATCCCATCGTCAGCACACTCACATTCAGCGAGTGCGTTGTTGTGTATTGGTCGAACTCCTTCATCTGCAACAGCGGCATCACCATCTGACGATCACCATGCATCGCAAGTGACAACGACCGCACTACCGACTCGGCTTCCAGCAGCGGCAGATTCCCACGCTCCTGGACCTCACGGTGCATCCACTGCACCGTCTCGGCCTCGGCACCCAGCGTATACGTGGTCTTCGCCACGGGAACGGCCTCGAGCGATACCACCTCATCGCTCCCCTTCACCCCGATGGCGCCGAACTTGATGGTCGACCGCCTTTCTGGGCTTCGCGTGCTGCTATCGATTGCCTGAAGCATAAGGCGCGCCAGCACTTCTTCAAGAAAGAGTTCGAACTCGTCGAGAGTGGTGCCCCGCTGGAACTCCAGCCGCTGGACTCCCGCATTCGAGAGTCGGAGCCCCCAATCCCAGTCCCCGAGCTCCCGCATCGCCAGCTCCCCATAGACGACGTCCTGGCCCAAGAAGCTGAAGCGCGGGCACGGATCGCCCTCCTGCAGCAGTTGCAGCCGTTCGAACGCTTGGTTCACCCCGCGCGTCCGCGCCGGATGCCCGTCGGAGTAGAGTGTCATGGTCGCCAGCGCCTGCGCGAACGACGTCAGAAAACGAACTGCCTCGCTCATCCTTCCTCAGCCGGCTCTGCCGGGGTGTGTCCAGGGGGAAGCTCAGGGTGGAGATCGGGGGTGTGATCGGGGGTCGGTCCAAGGGGCTGTGGTGGAACGACCGGGATGCCCTGCGCGGGCGTCGGCGCCAAACCACTTGGTCGAGCGGTCGCGGCGGTCGCGCTCGTGATTTCGGGATCAGCACTCGCCGCCGCGAGCGCCAACGCGGTCCGCGCCACCGGTGCTTCACGCCAATGCATCGCGAGCCCCTCCAGTGCCGCCAGCATCTCCGGAGACTTTGCAGCTAAGCTTTCGCGCTTCAACAACTTACCCGTCTTTACCACCCGCGCTGCAAGCCACGCGGCCGTATCGGCAGCCGGCTGCGAGGCCAAGGCCCGAATTCCGAGCGCCCGAAGGTCAGGGGACAGGGTCGAATCGTCCGCCCGTGCCCGCAGCACCGCTGCAGCGTCCCGCGGGCAGTTGGTCATCGCCGCTCCGAGCCCAAGCCGCACATTCCCCTCATCCGCATCACCCAGCGCCCGGACAATCGCCGCATCGCGCGTGGCCGGCGCGCGGAGTTCCTGGCGGAATGCCTCACGACGCACCGCAGGGTCGGGATGCGTCAGCCATTGCGCCGGCGCATACCCGCACTGCCACTCCGGGTGCTTGCCCAAGAGCGCGAGCAACGGACGCACCATGCCCCACCGAATCCCCGCCAGCCGATCCATCACCGCCGGCCCTGCCGGCGCACCAATCACGGCGAGCAACTCGACCACGGTGGCGAGTCGACGATCGTCCGACGTATCGTCCATCGCATCGAGCACGACGCTCGCGGCGGCGACCCCCATTCGCTTCACCAGTCGCGTCAGCACCGCCACCGGGAGTGGATCCAGCGCGAGTTGCACCCGCAACCGCTGCGGCGTGGCCACATGCCGCCAAAGCGTGTCGCGAATCCACGGGGCCCGTGCGTGGTCCACCAAGTTCAGCAGGGGCGTGAGATCGTCGCGCGCGGCCATCGTATCGGCAGAGCGCCAGACCTGCTCGCCGAGCGTCTCAATCTCGAGTCCCATCGCGAGCAGTCGTTCGGGCTCGATCGGGAACGAATGCTGTGGCGCATGAAGTGCCGGCGTATAGGCCGACATCTTCTCCAGTGCGATCCGATATCCATCGGGATTCGGATCCTCGTGGGTCCACCCGTCGAGGAGCTTCACCACCTGCTCGCGCAACGCGCCATCGGCCTGCACCCGCGTCGTCTGCGGCCCCTCGTCGGCATGCACGGCCAGCTTGCTGAGCATGCGCATCATCGAGTGCGAGACGTTCTGTCCCGACGACTCCGCCGCGGCACGCACCAACTCCACCACGGCGTCCACCGCCATCCCCTGCGCCGCGTTCAGCACAAAGCGCTGCCGTTGACGCGAGTCCCCGCCCATCTCCATCAACCGGCTCAGCGTCTTCGGCGAGAGCTGCCCCACCAACTGCGACACGCGGCGCTGCAACGCGAGCGCATCGCGCCCACTCTTGGTCTTCAGCTCCTCCGCAATCTGCAGGAGGTAACCGACCACCACTTGGTCATACGCCGCATCGCGCTTGTGTCCTTCAATCGCCTGTGCCACCCGCGTCGGATCCACCGCCGCCGCATCGTCGGTGTCGAGCTTCGTGGTCTCCGCCACCAGCGCGGCGCGCGCGAGTCCCACCCAGAGCGAAGCCGCGCGATTTCCTTGCGTCGCCCGCAGCGCATCCCCTTCCCCTTCCACCGCGAGCGGATCGTCCTCAATCAACTGCAACTGCGCGAACGTCAGCGGGAAGAGCCGGAGATGCGGCCACTGCGCCAGCACTTCGGGGCCCTCAAGCCCCAGCGGACGCGGCAATCGCCCGGCATCCACGGACACGGTCCGAAGCATGTCCGTCAATTCGTCGTCGCTCACCCCATTCGAGAACTTCACCGCCCCGAGATGATGCCGATGTAGGCGCGTCGCCAACTCCCGAAGCACGGGATTGGCCTCGTCCGTCGCCACGCCCTCGATAATCAGCTGGTGCCGCGCCACGCCGAGCGACAGCGACGCTCGCTCCTTGAGCAGCGCCCCGAGACGCTCGCTCAGCTCCGCCGTCGTGTTCTCGAGCAACGGGTGCCCAGACGGATAAATGGCGTTCTTGTGCAACCCGATCGAGAACGCGATCAGGAAGTCGGAAAGGTCCCGCGACAGTGCCGCCGAGTCGCCAACTGCAGTTAGTCGCGCCATTGACGCAAATATGGATTGGTGCCGCACCTGATGACAGAGTGCCAATCGCATCTCGGTCGGGGCTCCGGTAGCTTTAGGGCTCGCCGCACCTCTCCACCGCCACTGCGCTGCCACAGCGCCGCCCGAGTCCTCGCCGTGTCCCAGCCCGACACCGCTCTTCAGCAGCTCGCCATCAATACCGTCCGCACCCTCTCCATGGATGCGGTGCAAGCAGCCGAGTCGGGACATCCCGGCACGCCGATGGCCCTCGCCCCCCTCGCCTACGCCCTCTACACGCGGCACGTCCGGCACAATCCCGCCGACCCACATTGGCCTGATCGCGACCGCGTCGTCCTCTCGGCCGGCCACGCGTCGATGCTGCTCTACTCGACGCTCTATTTGAGTGGATACGATCTCCCCCTCGAGGAGATCAAAAACTTCCGCCAGTGGGGGAGCCGCACCCCGGGCCATCCCGAGTACGGCCACACCGCCGGCATCGAGACCACCACCGGTCCGCTCGGGCAAGGCATCGGCAACGCGATCGGCATGGCCGTCGCCGAAGCGCACATGGCCGCGGTCTTCAATCGCGACGGGCATGGCGTGATCGATCACTACACCTGGTTCATCGCCGGCGACGGCTGTCTCCAGGAAGGCATCTCGCACGAAGCGGCGTCCTTCGCCGGCCACCAGAAGCTCGGCAAGCTCATCGGCTTCTGGGACGACAACAGCATCACGATCGACGGCCGCACCGACCTCTCCTCCTCCGACGACGTCGCCAAGCGGTTCGAGAGCTATGGCTGGCAGGTCCTGCACATCACCGATGTGAACGACCAAGCGCAGATCGATGCCGCCGTCGCCGCCGCGAAGGCCGATCCCACGCGTCCGTCGCTCGTCTGCACCAAGACCATCATCGGATTCGGCTCCCCGAATCGCGCCGATACCGCCAAGGCCCACGGCGAACCACTCGGCAAGGACGAGATCGCCCTCACGAAAGCTGCCTACGGCTGGCCGAGCACCGAGCCCTTCCACGTGCCGACCGCGGCGCTCGAGCACTGGCGTCTCGCCAAGGAGCGCGGCGTCAACATGCAGGCCGAGTGGATGCGGCGCTTCGCGGAGTACGCGAAGACGTTTCCGAGCGAGGCGAAGGAACTGGGTCGTCGGTGGCATGGCGATCTCCCCGCAGGATGGGAGCGCGCCCTCACCGAGTTCACGGCGGAGAACGGCAGCGTCGCCAGCCGCGCGGCATCGGGCACGGTGCTCAATGCGATCGCCCCGGCGGTACCGGAGTTGATCGGCGGCTCCGCCGATCTCACCGGTTCCAACCTCACGCACATCAAGTCGAGCCCGAACTTCCAGCCCACGCAGCGCGGCGGTCGGAACTTCCACTTCGGCATCCGCGAGCACGCGATGGGCTCGGTG
>CAYUMN010000019.1:0-26914 GCA_964445835.1 uncultured Gemmatimonas sp. | reverse complement strand
GCCCAGCGTTGGTCGCGCGCCGCCGCGCTATGTTGTCGCAGCGCGGACTGTTGGACCAAACGTCGTAAACGCTTGTAACGGGGCCGTCACGAACCCCCAACTGCGGTTTGCCGTGGTGTCCAGTTCGGGCGTAAATTCAGGCGCGTCCGGTCCTTCGGTTGTTCATGAAGTCCGGTGCATTTCCCACCTACTGCAAGCCAGCGGATATCCCCAGTGAGATTCCTGCCCAAGGATGAAGGGTTTTTCGGGCTGTTCGATCAACTCGCCGAGCGTCTCATCTCGTCGTCCGCGCTGCTGCGCGAACTCTTTGACGACCCGACACGTCTTGAGGACCTGACCAAGCGGATCAAGGCCGAGGAGCATGCGGCCGACGTGATCACCTACGAGGTGATGCAGCGGATCGACCGGAGCTTCGTCACGCCGCTCGATCGCGAAGACATCCATCTGCTCGCGAATCGCCTCGACAACGTGGTCGATCTGATCGACGGCACGGCGCGTCGGGCACGGATGTTTCGCGTGACGGAGCGTCGTGAGCCCGCGCTGCAGTTGATCGCGGTGCTCGAGGAATGCTCGCAGGTAATCGCTGAGGGCGTGAAGGGGATCCGGACACAGGCCGTCGTGCATAAGGCCGCGCGTCGGATCAAGGAGCTAGAGGAGAAGGCCGATGCGATCTACGGCGACGCGATTTACTCACTGTTCGAAGGCACGCCGGATGCGTTGGTCGTGATCAAGTGGAAGGAGATCTACGACAATCTCGAGCACGCGGTCGATGAGTGCGAGGATGTCGCGAACGTGCTCGAGAGCGTCTCCCTCAAGAACTCCTGAGCGTAATCCGTGGTCTGGTATATCCTCGTCATCGTCGTGGTGGCGTTCATCTTTGACTACATCAACGGCTTTCACGATTCCGCGAATTCCATCGCGACCATCGTGGGCACGCGGGTGCTCAGTCCGTTCACGGCCGTCGTCTGGGCGGCCACGTTCAACTTCATCGCCCTCTTCATCTTCGAGACGAAGGTCGCCAAGACCATCGGCACGGGGATGATCGACATGGCGATCGTGAATCCGGACGTCATTCTCGCCGGCTTGCTTGGTGCGATCACCTGGAATCTCATCACCTGGTGGTACGGGATTCCCTCGAGCTCGTCGCACGCGCTCCTCGGCGGCTACGGCGGCGCCGCGATCGCGAAGGGTGGCTTCGCCGCCCTTCTGCTCCCGGGATGGGTGAAGCCGGTCCTGTTCATCTTCCTCTCACCGCTGATCGGCATGGCCGCGGGCTGGCTGCTGATGGTCGCGAGCACCTGGATCTTCCGGAAGTCGCGACCGGCAGATGTCGATCCGCTCTTCCGCGGGATGCAAATCACGAGCTCGGCGCTCTTCTCACTCTCGCACGGCGCGAATGACGCGCAGAAGACGATGGGCATCATCGTCTCGCTGCTGGTTGCCGGTCAGGCCTATTTCGTGAACGAGACGGGGTTCCTCCGCCACTTTTACCTCGAGAACGGCGACGGTGGTATTCCGTTTTGGATCAAGTTCGGTGCGCACTTCTCCATCGCCATGGGCACCCTGATGGGTGGCTGGCGCATCGTGCATACGCTGGGGTCGCGCGTCACGCGGCTGCGACCACTCGGTGGGTTCTGCGCCGAGACGGGCGGGGCCACGGCGATCTTCCTCGCAACGGCGATGGGCATTCCGGTCAGCACGACGCACACGATCTCCGGGGCGATCGTCGGCGTTGGCGCCACGCGCCGCCTGTCGGCGGTGCGCTGGGGCGTGGCCAGCCGGATGATCTGGGCGTGGGTGCTCACCATCCCGGCGGCCGCCTTTGTGGCCGTCGTCTGCTACTGGCTCGTCGCGGCCATCCGCAGCTGATCCGACGATGATCCCCCTCGCCTCAAAGGACCCCGCGTTCCTCAACCGAGAGCTCTCGTGGCTCGAGTTCAACGCGCGCGTCCTCCACGAGGCCGAGGACCCCCGAACGCCGTTGCTCGAGCGGATCAAGTTCCTCGCGATCTTCAGCTCGAACCTCGATGAGTTCTTCATGGTGCGCGTCGCGGGGCTCCGACGACAAGTGTCGGCCGGCGTGGTGCAGACACCCAATGACGGACTCACGGCCGCCGAACAGCTCGAGTTGATCAACCAGCACGTGCGCGAGCTGAACCTGCGGGCGCGCACGCTGTTGCTGGACACGCTCTTGCCGGCCCTCGGCGCGATCGGCGTGCATCTGCGTACCGACGATGCCCTCGATGCGGAGGAGCGGGCGACCCTCGATCGTTTCTTCGAGGAGGAGGTGTTCCCGGTGCTCACGCCGCTCGCGGTGGATCCAGGACATCCGTTCCCGTACATCTCGAATCTCTCACTCTCGCTCGCCGTGGAGTTGCGCGATCCCGAGCGTGGGGATGTGCGCTTCGCCCGCGTGAAGGTGCCGAAGAGCCTGCCGCGTTGGGTGCCGACCGGACGACTGCACTGCTTCATGCCATTGGAGCGCGTGATTTCGTCGCGGCTGCATGCGCTCTTTCCCGGGATGCAAGTGCTCGGTTGCTACACCTTCCGGCTCACGCGCTACTCGGATCTGGAGATCTCGCATACCGAGGAGCCCGAGGACCTGCTGGCGATGATCGAGGAGCAGCTGTTCCAACGTCGGTTCGGGGAGGTGGTGCGACTCGAAGTGCAGGAAGAGACTCCTGCCCACCTGCGCGACCTGTTGCTCGACGAGTTACGCGGCAGCGAGGCCCCCGAAATGGTGCCGCTCACGATGCGTGAGGTGCATACGCCGGGGCCGTTGCTCGATCTCAGTGACTTCATGTCGCTCTCTGGCTTGGAGTTCCCCGAGCACAAGGAGCCGCCGCTGATTCCCGCGGTCCCTCCGGCGCTCCGCGACACGA
Organism: uncultured Gemmatimonas sp.; assembly: GCA_964445835.1. Taxonomy (GTDB): domain Bacteria; phylum Gemmatimonadota; class Gemmatimonadetes; order Gemmatimonadales; family Gemmatimonadaceae; genus Pseudogemmatithrix. The sequence continues at coordinate 24,032 of CAYUMN010000019.1, read as the reverse complement.
CGCGCTCGATCTTCGACGTCGTGCGTGAGAACGAGATTCTCGTGCACCATCCGTTCGATTCGTTCGGGGCGTCGGTGGAGACGTTCATCGAGAGTGCGGCGCGCGACGAGCATGTGCTCGCCATCAAGATGACGCTGTACCGCACCTCGGGCGACGGCGCGATCGTGCAGGCGCTCACCGAGGCCGCGCAGCGCGGCAAGCAGGTCGCGGTGCTGGTGGAGCTTCAGGCCCGCTTCGACGAAGTGAACAACATCGCGTGGGCGCGGACGCTGGAGTCATTCGGCGTGCACGTCGTGTACGGACTCCCCGGGCTCAAGACGCACACCAAGACGGCGTTGGTGGTGCGGAGAGAGGCCGACGGGATCCGGCGCTATGTGCATATCGGCACCGGGAACTACAACACCCGCACCGCGCGCCTCTACACCGACCTTGGGCTGATCACCTGCGACGAGGCCATCGCCGCCGACATCAGCGATCTGTTCAACGCGCTCACCGGCTACTCGCGACAGCGCGAGTACCGGCGCCTCGTCGTCGCCCCCGTGAACATGCGCGCCCGGGTGCTCGGGATGATTGATCGCGAGACGGCGCATGCCGAGGCGGGACGCAGCGGGCGGATCATTGCCAAGATGAATGCCGTGGTCGACGGCGAGATCATCCGCGCGCTCTACGCGGCGTCGCAGGCCGGGGTGCAGATCGATCTCATCATCCGCGGTGTCTGCTGTCTCCGTCCCGGCGTCGAGGGGATGTCGGAGAACATTCGCGTGATCAGCATCATCGGACGGTTTCTCGAACATTCCCGCGTCTGGATGTTCGCCAACGATGGGGCGCCCGAGTACTACTTCGGCTCGGCCGACTGGATGCCGCGCAACCTCGACCGCCGCGTCGAGGTCGTGACGCCCATCGCCAACCCGCTGTTTCAGCAGCGCTTGCAGTCCGTCCTTGATCTCTGCCTCGCGGACAATCGTCAGGCGTGGGATCTGCAGCCGGACGGCAGCTATGTGCAACGCCATCCCGGCGAGCGCGGGGAGCGTGCCACACACCGCATGTTGCTTCGCGACTCCTGGGGGGCGAGCCGTGAGAGCGGTGCGTTCACCTTTGAGGTGAGCGCGTTGCAACGCGAGAAGGGCGCGGGGCGTCCGCCCTCCTCCACGGCCGAGTTCCGGGCCTTCACCAAGGGGTGAGCCCGCTCGTCGGGATCGGGCCGTTGCAGAGTCAGTCCGTAGCGGAATCAGTCCGTTGCGGAGTCAGTCCGTTGCGGAGTCAGTCCGTAGCGGAGTCGTCGGAGTCTGGCGTGAACACGTGGCCCGTGGGTCCGACAACCTCCACCGGGAGGCCCGCGACTTCCGCCAAGAGTCCCGCCTTGCGACTTCCGCCCCACAGTTCAAGTCGGAGCGAGGAGGTGGCGCGCTTCGGCACGGGGGTGAAGCGGATCGCGCGTTCGAGCCACCGCACCTTCACGCGATCGACGGCGCCCACGTGGCCGCGGTCCAGCCCATCCGCGAGGCGCAGGATGGCGCTCAGGCGACGCACCTTTTCGCGGGCATCACGGTCGAGCGCCCAGTACATCGGGTGCTTCCGCCCGGGCTCGCTCCCGCGGTGATACCGAGCCACATGGGCAATCACCACTTGTTCGTCTGGCGGAATGCCGAGGAGTTCCGCATACTGGATCAGGTGGAACGAGTGCTTGTGGTGGCCCTGATAGTTGATGTGGTAGCCCACATCATGCAACAGCGCCGCGTCGCTCAACGTGCGACGCTCCGAGGGATCGCAGCCGATGCGGGCGCCGATCGCGTCGAACAGTTGCAACGCGAGTTTCTGGACCTGCTTCGAGTGCGGTGCCTCGAAATGACACTTCTCGGCGAACGCCAGCACCGAGCGATCGCGCGCCTCACCCGGATCGGCGATCACCGGCACGATCTTCGCCGTCTCGAGCAGGAGCCCTTCGCGAATGCCGTAGCCTGACGCGGTGAGCTCGCGCGGCTCGACACGCGCCATCACCTCGGCCGCGACCGCGAGCCCCGCCACGATAATGTCGGCGCGTCCCGGGTTGAGCCCCTCGACCTGTAACCGCTCCTGGGGCGTCATCGACGCGAGCTGCTCGAGGATATGCTCCACCTCGTGCCGCGGAATCTGCGTGCCGTGCACGCTGCGCACGCGGATGCCTTGGCGGGCGAGGAACATGCCCGCAAGGTTCGTGAAGGTCCCTCCAGAGCCAATGACCGCCGCCCCCCGCCAATCGCGCACAGGCAGTGCCTTCCGGATGATCGCGCGCACGTGTTTCCGTAGCTTCCGCACGCCCTTGTGCCCATCACGGTCCGTGAGGAACCGTTCGGTCATCCGGATCGCGCCGAACGGGAACGAGAGCAGGCGCTCAACGACCCCTCCGGCGGCGAGCGCAAGTTCGAGCGACCCACCGCCGATGTCCATCACGAGGCTCCGCCCGTGCCCGAGTTCGAAGTGTGCGAGGGCCGATCGATACGCGAGGCGTGCCTCCTCGTCCCCTTCGAGAATGCGCGGCCGCAGTCCGGACTCACGACGCACCCGCGTGAGGAAGGATTGCCCGTTCTCGGCATCACGCACCGCACTCGTCGCCACCGCCTCGATCCGTTTCGCACCCAGCTGCCGCGCCAGCGTCGACATCCGTGTCAGCGCGGCGACGGCCTGATCCATGTGCGCGTCATCCAGCCGTCCGGTCTCGCCGAGTCCGGCACCGAGGCGCGGGGCGGCCTTCATCTCATCCACCACGCGAATCGTTCCGTCGGCAGAGACATCCGCGACAATCTGGCGGATGGAGTTCGACCCGATGTCGATCGCCGCGATGCGCTGATCGCGTCCTTCGCGCGCCGGGCGGTACGGCCCGTCGCTGGATTTCGGCACCGTCATCGGTCTCTCCGCGGAGTGGGGCAACGTCCCGGCCGCAGCGCATCCAGTCGCTCGAGTTGCTGCGCTCTGACCGCGTCCGGTAACGGAGCATAACCCACCGCCACGGCCGAGCGCGCCCCTTCACGAAGCGCCCAGCGGGCGAACGCAATGAAGTGCGCCGCGCGCGTGGTGTCGCCGATCGCCCCGTCGGCAATGATTCGCGTGAGTGCGACAACGGGATAGGCGCCCGCGCCGCGCGCTCCCACCGCACCCGCGAGTGTGTCCGCCGTCGCGGCCGTGAGCAGTTCGCGGCCGGCCAGTCCGGCGCTCTCGGCGCTCGGGAGGACGAAGGCACCAGCCTCGTTCCGCAGGGCGGCGACCGAGAGGCCGACCTGCTGTGCATACGTCAGCTCAACAATCCCGATCGCCCCCTCCCGTGACCCGATCTCCGCCGTGACGCCCTCGTTTCCCTCTACGAGCGAACCGGGACTGATCAACTCGCGCCCCGCCCCGTGTGCGGCGCGCCACGCCGGACTGGCGTTCAGGTAGCGAGCAAAGACCGCGCTCGTCCCAGTGGTCCGAGCGCGTTGCACCGGATGGATCGGGATTCGTGGAAGCGCGACGCCTGCGTTGAGGGCTTGGATCGGTGCGGCGTCCCAGGACGTCATGGTCCCGAGAAAAATGCCGGCGAGCACGTCGGCGTCGAGGCGGAGGGGCACGTCGACCCCTGGCACGCGGTAGGCCACCGCCACGGCGCCGAGGACCGTGGGAATCTCAATGGGGCCACAGGTCGCGCGCGCGCGTTCGTCCGCGGTGAGTGGACGATCGGCCGCGCCGAAGTCCGCCGTGCCATCGAGCATCAGGCGAATGCCCTCGATGCTCCCGACCGAGAAGTAGTTGATGCGGACTCCCGACTCCGCGCCATAGTCCGCAAACCACCGGCGATAGAGCGGATACGGAAACGTCGCGCCCGCGCCGACGAGATCGATCCCGCCGGACGGCCGGGCCGGTGCAGGGCGCGAGCGGATCCATTCGACCCCGATCGCGAAGCCGCCCAACAGGCCGAGCCAGACGAAGGCAATCGCGCGAAGAACCGCGAAGGAGCGCGGGGCGCTGGTCACGCCCCACCGGTTCCGGGGAGCTCATTCTGCAAGCCGAGCATCTTGTGCACGCCGTCGCGCTCAAGCAAGGACTTCACGAGCCAGAGCGTCTCCTCTGCGCCGCCGCGACGAATCACCACCCCGCACGGCCCGTAGAGCGTCAGACGTCCTATTTTGCGCGGAGTATCTGAGCAGGTGGTGCGGAGCACGGTGGCGGGGGCGCGACGCGCCTGGTCGAGCGCGCGAGCCAGTCCACGTCCGCTCTGTCGCACGATCAGCTCCCAGCCGACGGCTGGCGGCATGCCGCTGGCCCCTTCGAGGCTCTCGGGGAAGTAGAGATACGCGTACTCGGCGCGTGAGACGATGAGGGGCGACATAGCGAGCGTGTCGCTGGCGACGAGAAGATCCCAGTATTGCCGGAGTAGCGCGTCGGTGGTCGGCGCGCCGCCACGGAGCCGCCCATCGGCCGGCGCGCTGACCGTCAATTGGAATCGCCGGAGATTCTCTTCTGGGCTGAAGACGCTGTCGATCACGTAGCCCGGCGTCTTGCGAAGCGAATCCTGTGAGGGAATGAGGAGGCCGTCGGAGCGGCGCTCGACCATCCGCGGATCGACGCCCTCAGGGAGATCGGAGGGAGTGTCTTTCGCGCCGCAGGCGGCGAGCGTCGCCGCGAGGAGGGACGCGAGGAGGAACGCGAGAGGGGAACGCACGATGGTCATGAGCAGCGAGGAGGAAAGAGAATCGGGGGATCGGGGCCGCCGAAGCGACCCCGACCCCCCGTTCAACCTACGGAGAAGGATCAGTTGCGGTAGTACACAGTCCAAGCCGCGTACCACGGCGTCGCCGCATCGGGCTCGACCGCGCCACGATACGTGGTGCCGGTCAGCGTGCCACCGAAGTAATTGGTCACGCGGTTCCCGACGAGCCCTGGAAGGGTCGCGCCGGTGCCGCCGGTGCGGATCGCCGAGCCAGTCGCTGGGCGCCAGTCCAGCGTAGCGCCGGTGGCAATCGAGGTGGCGGCGGTCGGCACATTCACGAAGAGCGTGTGCGCCGCATCGGTCGACGTGGTGATGTTCGCGGTCGTGAACTTGTCATCGGTGCCGAAGCGGTTGATCGCTCCGATGACGTCGAAGGTGCGCGGGTTGTCGACGAAGAGCACGTTGCGGATATTGAGCGAGTCCGACGTGAGGCGGGTGTTCGTCTCCGGGTCGAAGACCGAGAGACCGGCTTCGGGCCAGCGCCCGACCACGCCGTTCATGAAGACGCCGCCCGTGCCACGACGGACGAGCATGCCAACGCCACCGTCGCCGTTGGGACGGATCGGCAACACGCCAGCGCCTGGGCCGATGACCGTGAAGTTCGCGAACACTGGCATCGAGAACGGGGTGGAGCTGAAGCCCAAGGCGCAGGTCCCGGCGGCCGAGCCACAGCCGTCGACTTCGAAGCCGTTCTGCTCTCCCGAAAGCGAACCCGGGTTGCCAGGACGCGGCGACACGCGAGGACCGGTCTGCAGCGCGATCAAGTACTGGTGACGGCCGCGGTGGCCTTCGGCGGCGTCAAAGTGGTCGTCGCCAGCCTCGTACGAGACGAGGTACCGCGAGTCCATGGTGCCACCGAAGAACTCGAACTGGTCGTCGAGGCCGCGGACGGCCTGGTTGTACTCAAAGCGCGTCGAGCGGCCGACGGCGTACATGGAGTACGAGTTGAGCTCAACGTTGAGGATCGCGGCCGCGCCGGCGAACTCGACGCGGGTGTAGACCATCGAACCCGAATTGTCGTTGTCGAGATTGCCCCCGTTCCAGCCGACCGTGTCGGCCGGGGCCGGTCCTTCAACGACCGTGCGACCCGTGCGGTTCGCCGTCGCGTTGCCGACGAGGATGATGCCGCCCCAGTCACCGGGGAAGCGGTTGCCCGCGGCGGCCGACGACGTGAAGACAATCGGGCTCGCCGACGTGCCGATCGCCTCGATGCGCGAGCCGCGGAGCACCATGAGGGCGGTCACGGCGGGCGCCACGCCCGCGGTGATCGGTGCGCCGATGATGAGCGTGCCGGCCTGGACCGTGAGCGTTGCGCCGTTGGCGACCGAGATGATCTTGGTGAGCTGATAGATGTTGCTCGACGTCCACGTCGTGTTCGTCGTGACGTCTGCCGTCACTTGCACGACCGGGCGATCCGTCGTGCGAAGCGCGATCTCGGCGGAGTACGGGCCGTTCTCAGCCGTCCGCACGGCGCGCACGCGGAAGCGGTAGTCGGACTCGGCGGTGAGGCCGGTGTTGTCGAAGGTCAACGTCGTCACGACGCCCACCTGCGTGAAGGTACCACCCGTCGTGCCAGCCGCGCGCTCGACTTCATACGCGCCAGCGTCGGTCACAGCCGCCCACGTCACACGCGCGCTGGTCGGCGACAAGGCGGTCGCTGCGGCGCCTGTCGGGGCAACGAGAGCGGCCGGGCCGGACGGACCATCATCGGCGCAGGCCGCGATAGAGAAGATCGCGGCCATCGCGGCGATCCGCGAGGTCCAGCGCGAGCGGACAAGGGACATGAGTGACTCGGTGTGAGATGTGACGGATAGCAAATCAAAAGAGATCGGCCCGAGACCAGGCCGACCCCTAATGAAAGCCACACTTTGTAATGTCTCAGCGATACTTGTGTCACGGTCGCGTCAAGGCGAGACCGTCACGGTGTTACCTCCAGCTGACGCCGAGCGCGAGCACACGCCCCGTGCGATACGACTCACGCGTGACCGGGCCCTGCGTGAGCCGGAACGGCGCATCGAGCAGGTTGCGTGCGTCGATCTTCCACGCCCAGCGATCGCCGATCGGGACGCGGATCGAGAGGTCTACCATGTGACGCGGCTTCTCGATCACGTCGGGGAAGGGCACGGTGCCGGCGCTGAAGATGCGAGGACCGACGGCGGAGTAGAGGACCGTCGCCGAGCTGCCCGCCGCGCCCGTACGCGACAGACCCATGTTCACGACCCACGGCGCTTGCCCCATCATCGGGCGGTTGGCGTTCGTATTGGCGGACGCCCCGGTGCCGACGGTGATGTCGCTCTTCATGAGCGTCAGGTTCGAGAACACCGCGTAGGGCTCGAGCGCCGGCGAGAACGCGCCGAGCGCCTTCCGCACTTCGAGCTCGAAGCCGAAGTTGAACGCCTCCTCGGCATTGAAGAAGGAGACGAACGGCTGGCCGCCCGACGCGAGGTCGATGCGCTCGATCGGACGATCGAAGCGCTTCGCGAAGACGCCAACGCTGAAGAGTTCGCCCGACGCGAGGAACGCCTCGTACTTGAGATCATAGTTCTGGATCAGCGTGCGGACGAGGTCGCCGTTGCCGCGCGTGATCTGTCCACCGACCACCTCGAGATACTGCACCGGCGAGAGCTCGCGATACTCGGGACGCGCCAGCGTCTGCGACGCCGACGCGCGCAACTGCGAGCGATTCCCGAGCTGGACGTTGAGCACGAGCGCGGGGAGCACGTCCGTGTTGTTCAGGCGCGAGACGAACCGATTGTTGTTCGAGAGTTGCGTGCTGACGTTGATGTCGGCATTCTCGACGCGCGCGCCGGCAATCAGTCGGAACCGGACACCGAGCGGCATCTCGGCCATGACGTAACCGGCGCTCAAGCGCTCCGAGGCGTCGTAGACGCCGTCTTCGGCGACGTTGATGATGTTGAAGATGTCGTCCGAGCCATTCGTGTAGCGACCATCGAACAGATCCTCGGCGCGGCGCGCGCGGTCCGTGATCGGCACGAGCGTCGAGACGATCGAGAACTGACGGTTGAAGGCCGAACGGTCCGTCGTGCGGAAGGCGCCTCCGAACTTGAGCACCGGGGCATCGGCAGCGGCGCCGAGTTGGAGCTTGTAGTTCGCCGCGTAGAACATGTTGTTCTCCGCGAGCTCGCCGAAGGTCCGGCGCGCGACATCGGGATTGCCGTCGGACCAAGAATACGGGCCGTCCGCGACGAACTGGGCGTAGACGAGATCCGAACGATCCGGTTCCAGGCGCGTGACGCCCGAGGTGGAGATCTGCCAGTCGAACTGCTGACGCCCGGTGAGGGCGTGCTCACCCTTCAGCTGCGTGCTGCGGATCGAGCGCTCCACGAAGCGCAGCGTCATGCGCTCGACGTTCGCAAGGCCGAAACTGAACGCCGGCCCAGAGGAGCGGCGCGCGTCGTTGTCCGCGCTCCGCGTGTAGGTGTTGTTGAGCGAGATCAGCGAGCGCGGGGAAACCATCGCGCTCAAGTTGAAGAGGCCGCCCCACTGCGCGGTCTGCGAGCTCCCTTCGCCTTCCCACTGCTCGAGCACTTCAGGGCGCCCGTCGCGCTGCACGGGGTTGGCCTGGTAGTCGTCGGCGCGAATCTCGTGCGCCATGCTGTACGTGAACGAGCCGAGATAGCCGACGCGCAACCCGAGAATCGGATCCTGCCCGCCCAACGAGACGCCGAACGATCCGTTCGGAAGTCCCGTCATCTGCGTCGGGGTCCAGGCGTTGCGCAGCTGATTGATCGCGCCGTTGACCTGCGTCCGGTCCGTCAGACCACCGACCGCGCCCGCGGAGGCCAGTCCGCGCGGAAGGTTGCGCTGGCTGCCGCCGTAACCAAGCCACTCGCTTCCGACGCGCGGCGCGGAGACCACACTCTGCCCAGTCACCGCATCGTTGAAGCCCATCGACGACGAGAACGCCAGCGCGCGGCGCGCCGGATACTCGCGCGTGCGGATGTCGATGGACGCGCCAGAGAAGTCACCCGAGAGATCCGGCGTGAAGGTCTTGGAGACGTTCACCGACTGCAGCAGCGAGGATGGAAAGAGGTCGAGCGGGACGAACCGCTTCTCAGGCTCCGGGCTCGGCAGGCGCGCGCCATTGAGGTTCGTGACGGTGTAACGTTCGCCAAGACCACGAACGAAAACGCTGCGGCCATCCTGCACGGTGACGCCAGAGACGCGCTGGATCGCTTTCGCGGCGTCGCCGTCCGGGCTCTTGGCCATCTGTTCGGCGGTGACCGAGCTGACGATGCCCGTGGCGTTGCGTTGCTGGTCGAGGGCCTCGTTGACCGTGCCGCGCTCGGCCGCGGCGGTCACGATCTGCGCCGTCAGCTGGACGCTCGCGGCGGCCAGCGAGATGTCCTGCTGGAGCGTCTTGCCGGCTTCGAGGAAGACGCCGGTGATGGTCTTCGGGGCGTAGCCGATGCGACGGACGGTGATGGTCACCGTCCCCGCGGGCACGGTGTTGATCGAGAACCGACCATCCACGCCCGACATGGTCCCGAGCGTGGTCCCGACAATCTGGATGCCGGCGTCGGTGAGCCCGGAACCGTTGGAGGCATCTAAGACGCGTCCCACAATGCGACCCGTTGTGGGCGCCTGCGCCGTCATCGCGAACGGACCGAACAACAGGACAGCAGTAAGAATCAGCAGTACACGGCGCATTGGCGTCTCGTGAGGGAATCGAAAGGTTCAGGTGCCCCGCGAGAACACTCCTCACAGGACACTCCAAAGCTCAGACAGACCCGTACCGGACCCCACACGGATGTGCAACGAATCTGTAACGGGCCGTTACAATCCCGCCCCGCCGGGGTGGACCCTTCTAGGGCGCCGCGTGGGGGAAGAGCGCGGAAATCGTCGTGCCGCGCTCGACCTCGGAGGCCGCGCGCACGCGGCCCCCGTGCGCCTCGACCAGATGTTTCACGATGGCGAGGCCGAGCCCCGTGCCCCCTTGTTCGCGGGAGCGCCCCGGATCGACGCGATAGAAGCGCTCAAAGATCCGCGGGAGATGCTCCGCCTCGATCCCCGAGCCCGTGTCGCGCACGCCGACCGTGACCCCGCGCTCGTGCGGTGCGGCGAAGACCACGATCTCCCCGGCGGCGGTGTGGCGGACGGCATTGTCCACGAGATTCCCGAGGACCTGGCGGAGCGCCGTCGCATCCGCGTACACCTGCTCGGCGCCGTCGAGAATCTCTTGTTGTAGCTGGAGCCCCTTGCGTTGCGCCGCGTCGCTCGCGGCGGCGAGCACGTCGGCCATCACGGTCGCGACGAGGATGGGTTGCGGGTTCGGGACCCAGCCTCCGGACTCGATGCGCGACAGATCCAGCAGGTCATCCACGATGCGCTGCATCCGGCGCGTGTTGCCGAGGATCCGTTCGGCGAACCCGCGCCGTGCGTCCTCCGGCACGCCCTCTTCCACCAACGTTTCGGCGAACCCACCGATGATCGTGAGGGGGGTGCGGAGTTCGTGTGAGACGTTCGCCACAAAGTCGCGCCGCACGGCTTCGAGTCGACGGACACGCGTGAGATCGAACAGGGCGAGCACGGCTCCCCCCCCGGTGAGCGGACGTGCCGTGATGTTCAGGGTGCGCCCTGAGATCACCAACTCCGCGCCTTCGGTCGTCTCACCGGCGAGGGCGGACTCCATGGCCTCTCGCAACGCGACATCGCGCGGCAGATCATCGACTGGGAAGGGGAGGGGCGCGCGCATCCCGAGGATGCGCCGCGCCGTCTCATTGATACGCACGACCATCGTCGCGGTGTCCACCGCGATGACCCCCTCGTTGAGCGACTCCGTGAGCTGCACCAAGAGCGTCTCGTCCGCTTCGAGGGCGTGCAAACGTGCCGAGAGCTGCTCGGCCAACTCGCGCAGCGCGTCGGCGAGATCGCCGACCTCCCCCGGGGCCTTCAGCGTCGGGCGACGCGCGAGATCGCCGTCGGCCAAAGCCTGCGCCACGTCGCGCAGCTCCTCGATGGGGCGCGAGACCGTGCGCGAGAAGAGCCAGGCGATCACCAAGGCGCCAATGAGCGCGAACAGTGAGGCGACGAGGACGTCCTGTCGAGCGGAGTCGGTGACCGCCTCAATGCTCGCCGTGGGAAGGGAGAGTCGCGCGACGCCGCGTCCGGGGACTCGGATGGCGACGTAGAGCTCCTCATCTCCCGTAGAAGGGGATGGCCGGATCGACGAGCCAATCGAATCATCGACCGCGGCCGCGATCTCCGGGCGCGTCCGGTGATTCTGCAGGGCCCGCAGGGATTCGTCGTCGAACTCCGAGTCGCCGACGACCACGCCGCCCGTGTCGACGAGCGTCACGCGGCGCCCCAGTGCATCGCCGAGCCGGTCGGCGAGGACGTCCGCGTTCTCCATGGAGTCGCGCGTCCAGAGGACGCCGGCCAACTGCGCTTCATGAGAGAGGAACGACTCGGCGTCGTCGCGCAGGCGCTGCCGCAACTGTCGGTCAACGGCCGTCACAATGAGGACGGCGAGGAACCCGACCACGATGAATGCGCCGAGGAGCAGGCGCTGGGTAAGTCTCACCCGTCCTTACCGCTCTTCAGTCGATACCCGAACCCTCGGACCGTTTCAATCAGGTCGCCTGCCGGATGGAGCTTGGTGCGGAGCCGCTGGATGTGCATGTCCACGGTGCGTGTCTGGATATCGGGGGCGGCGTCCCACACGGTCTCCAGCAGGTGCCCGCGTGCCTGCACGCGTCCCTTCCGTTCGGCCAAGGTGAGGAGGAGCTTGAACTCCGTCGGCGTCAGCTCGACTTCGTGCGCATTGACGGTCACCCGATGCGCGGAACGATCGACCCGGATGGGCCCGATCTGGATGAGATCGGCCTGCTCTCCGGCGCCGCCGACGCGGCGGAGGATCGCGCCGACGCGCAACACGAGCTCCTGCGGGGAGAAGGGTTTGGTGAGGTAGTCGTCGGCGCCGAGTTCGAGACCGCGGATGCGGTCCGGCTCTTCCTTGCGCGCGGTGAGCATGAGGACCGCGATGCCCGCGGTGGTCGCGTCATCGCGAAGCTTGGCGAGGACGTCAAAGCCCGACATCCCCGGGAGCATGAGATCGAGCACAATGAGCGACGGGCGATCGCGGTTCGCGAGGGCCAATGCGTCGGTGCCGGTGGAGGCCGACGTGACCTTATACCCCGACTTCGCGAGATGGTAGACGACGAGCGCGACGATGTCCGGCTCATCATCGACCACGAGGATGCGATCACTGCTGCCCATCTGTGGTGCGGTCACGCGGGAGTTCCTTGGAGGCGGCGGGTGATGGCCGCGAGGAGGAGATCGATCGCAATGGTGTTCTCGCCACCGCGGGGGATGATGAGGTCGGCGTAGCGCTTGCTGGGTTCGACAAACTGCTCGTGCATCGGCTGCACGGTGGTGAGGTACTGATCGAGGATCTCATCAAGGGGCCGCCCGCGGACCGCCATGTCGCGGCGGATCCGACGAATGAGTCGCGTATCGGCGTCCGTATCGACGAAGACCTTGATGTCGAGATGGTCGCGGATGCGTTCATCGACGAGGAGCAGGATGCCATCGATGACGATCACATCCGAGGGTGCGACCCGCTCGGGGGTCGCGCTACGGCGATGGCGCACGAAATCGTACACTGGTTTGTCGATCGCCACGCCGGCCGCGAGCGCGCCAAGATGCGCCTGGAGCAGGTCGAGGTCGAACGCATCGGGATGGTCCCAGTTGAGTTGCCGCAGTTCGTGATGCGACTTCCCTTCATGATCCGTGTAATACGCGTCCATGTCGATGAACGCGCACTGCGCGTCGGTCAGACCTTCTGCCACGCGTCGGGCCACGGTGGTCTTGCCGGACCCCGAGCCTCCGGCAATCCCGATGATCAACGGGCGCATACGCAGGAGAGCAGGGGGAATGACACGGTGGGAATCTGTCCCGGCAGGGAGAAAGCGAGAAGCGACGAGGCTGTCACGGTCCTGTATCGGGCGTTGGAGATGGGGAACGTTGTGGGGGGGCGCGGCCGGGCGTCAACGGCCTCGGCCCCGCCTCATCCGGTCCTTTGTGCCACAATTCACCCTGCATCGGGGCCCTGGGGGGCGGTATTCTTCTGGATGTTCCGACCCGCCCATTCTGCCCCCGTTGTAGCCCTCGCGACCGCTCTGACGTTCGGGGCGCCCGGTGCGGCCGCGGCGCAGGAGCGCATTGCCATCACGATTGCGGCGACCACGGATGTCCATGGCCGTCTGCGCGGCTGGGATTACGTGACCGGTCGTCCTGACAGCCTTCGCGGGCTCACCCGGGCCGCCACGATCATCGATTCGGTGCGCGCGGCCAACCGCGGACGCGTGGTCCTGGTGGATGCCGGGGATCTCCTGCAGGGGAACGCGATGACCTACGTGGCGGGGCGGATCGATTCCCTCGCGCCGCATCCGGTGGTCACTGCAATGAATGCCATGCGGTACGATGCCGCGGCGGTCGGCAATCATGAGTTCAACTACGGGCTCCCACTGTTTGACCGGGCGGCCCGACAGGCGCGCTTTCCGTTCCTCGCGGCGAACACGCGCCGGCTGGACGGCGGCCCGCCGTATCCCGGCCGCACGATGGTCACGCGGGCTGGGGTGAAGATCGCGATCATCGGGGCCACGACACCGGGCTCGATGATCTGGGACCGCGATAATCTGCGCGGGCGCCTCGAGGTGACGGACATCGTCGCCGCGTTGCCGCCGCAGGTCGCGGCCGCTCGCGCCGAGGGCGCGGATATCGTGGTCGTCGTGGCGCACGCGGGACTGACCGAACTCAGCTCGTACGACACCACGGCCTCTGGGCTCGGAAGCGAGAACCCGATGGCCCGCGTGGCGCGCGAGGTGGAGGGCATCGACGCCATCGTGATCGGCCACTCGCACCGTGAAGTCACCGACACCACCATCAACGGCGTGCTGGTCGTGCAGCCGCGCAACTGGGCGACGAGTGTCGCCCTCGCGACGCTCGACCTCGAACGGCGGGGAGGGAAGTGGGTCGTGGTGGCGAAGCGAGGCGAGACGGTGCAGGTGCGCGGACAGCCCGAGCGCGGCGACCTCGTGCGCGCGTTGGCGCGTGCGCATCGGGCGGCCGTGACCTACTCCACGTCGGTGGTGGGCCGCACGTCCACCGCGTGGCCGGGGGACTCGGTGCGCCTGCGTGACACGCCGCTGATCGATCTCATTCAGGCGGTCCAACTGCAGGAGTCTGGGGCGGAGCTGAGCATCGCCTCGTCACTCAACCTCGGCGCCGCCTTCGAGGCTGGCCCCATCACGGTGGAGCGGTTGGTGGCGCTCTATCCTTACGAGAACACCTTGCGCGCGGTGCGACTGAGCGGGGCACAGGTCCGTGCCTTCCTCGAGCACACGGCGCGCTACTGGCTCGTCAAGCAGAACGCCGACGGCTCGTTCCGCGTCGAGAGCGACCCGAACATTCCGGGCTACAACTACGACATGCTGCAGGGGCTCGACTACACTATCGACCTCTCGCGGCCGATGGGGCGTCGCATCACGACGCTCACACGCAACGGTCGCCCTGTGGCGGACACCGACAGCTTTACCGTGGCGATCAACAATTATCGTGCGGGTGGCGGCGGTGGGTACGACATGCTCCGCGGTGCGCCGGTCGTCTACGAGGGGACGCGCGAACTGCGCGAGTTGATCGTCGATGAGATCCGTCGCCGGGGCACGATCGAACCGTCGGACGTGTACGTGGAGAACTGGCGCATGCTCCCGCCGCGCCGCACGCTCCGCGTGATCGGTATCAATGACGTGCACGGCGCCTTCACGGCGCGCCCCGATGGCGCGAGTGGGCTTCGTGGCGGGCTGGCGGAGCTGGCGGGCTACGTGCGCGACGCCCGCGAGGAGTGCGCACCGGTGTGTGTGACCATCCACTTGAACGGCGGCGACCTCTTCACCGGCACGCCGGCCTCGGATCTTGCCTTCGGGCGCACCGTCGTCCCGATCATCAACGCCATGGGTACGGACGCCATCGCCCTCGGCAACCATGAGTTCGACTACGGCCAGGACACGCTGCGCGCGCGACTGCGCGAGCTCCGCGCACCGGTGCTGGGAGTGAACGTCACGGACTCGACGGGGAAGGATGCCGCGTGGGTGCCGGACGACACGATCATCACCTTGGCAGGGGGCGTGAAGATCGGGGTGATCGGCATCGCGGATCCGGCGACTCCCCGAACGACGCGTGCCATTTATGTGGCCGATCTCCGATTCCAAGCGCCGGCCGCGCTCATTCGCCAGCGGGCCGTGGCACTCCGCGCGCGTGGCGCGCGGCGCGTGTTGCTGGTGGCGCACCTCGGCGGCTTCTGCGAACGCAACGATCCGGACAACTGCCGTGGCGAGATCTTCGATCTGGCGCGCGCGGTCGGCCCGGGCACGCTCGATGCGATCGTGTCCGGTCACACGCATAGCGAAGTGCGCACCATCGTGAATGGCACGCCGATTGTGCAGGCGCGTTCGAGTGCCCGGGCGATCGGCGTCATCGATCTCCCGTTGGACGGTCCGATCACCTCGCCGCTCCGTCCGGAGGTGCGAGAGGTGATCCCCGGTCGTGTGCGTCCGGACTCGACCGTGGCCGCACTGGTGGCGGTGGCCGAGGCGGCGGTGGCGGGGCGTATCGCCGCGACGATTGCGACCACCGGCGACCGGTGGCCGCGCAGTGGACCACAGCACGCGCTCGGGAATCTCATTGCCGATGCGCAGCGCGCGGCCGGGCGTGGGGATGTGGCGGTGATGAACAACGGCGGGATCCGGGCCGAGCTCCGCGCGGGCGAGATCACCTGGGGATCGCTCTTTGAGATTCAGCCATTCGATAATCGGCTGGTTGTTCTTGAGGCGCGGGGGGCCGCCCTGCGAAAGTACTTCGAAGGGCTCGTGGGCGGGACCACCGTGAACTTTCACATCAGCGGCGCCGTCGTGGAGTATGATCGCACGGCGGTAGCCGGGCGGCGTGTGGCGCGCGTGCGCATGAGCGATGGCCGTCCACTGGATGACGGCCGACTGTATAGAATCGTGATGTCGGACTTCATGGCCGGCGGCGGCGATGGTGCCGCCCTCGCTGACTCTCCCAATATTCAGGAGTTGAACGTGCAGGTTCTCGATGCATTGATTGCCTACCTGCAGCGCGCCCCCGACGGCAAGGTCGTGATGACCGACGCGCTGCAAGCGCCGCGATTCAAGGCGGTCCCATGAGCGAGCCTGTCCGAGTGTTCGTGAATGGAGTGGGGGCAAGCGTGCCCCCCGGGAGCACCGTGCTTGACGCCGTGACCGCCGCCGATGCCGCCGCTGCGGATGCGGTGCGCGCGGGGACTCGCGTGGTTGTGGACTCCCGCGGGCTTCCCGTCGCCAACGACACACCCGTGAGTGGTGGGTACGTCATGCGCATCGTGAGCGCCCGCCAAGCGCGCGCGACCGAGGACTGAGTGACCGTGCTCACCAGCGACATCCTACGCCGCATCCCGAAGCCGGAACTGCACTGCCATCTCGACGGGTCACTCCGCCCCGCCACGATGCTCGAACTCGGGCGCGATCAACGCGTGGCGATGCCCGAGGATGACCCCGACGCGCTGCGCGACTACATGCGCGTCGATGACGCGCGCGATCTCGAGGAGTATCTCGCGCGCTTCGGGCACACGCTCTCGGTGATGCAGACGGCCGAGGCGATGGAGCGGATCGCCTATGAGCTCGCCGAGGACTGCGCGCGTGAGGGCGTGCGGTATCTGGAGACGCGCTACGCGCCAGTGCTCAACATTGACGGCGGGCTCTCGCTCGCGCAGGCCGTCGAGGCCCCGCTGCGCGGACTCGCGCGCGCCGAGCAGGAGTACGGCATCACGGCGCGCGTCATCATCTGCGGCATCCGCAACATGTCACCCGAGGTGTCGCTCGGGCTCGCACGCCTCGCGGTGGACTTCAAGGACCGTGGCGTGGTGGGCTTCGATCTCGCCGGTGGAGAGTTCGGCAATCCCGCGTCGGCGCATCGTGCGGCCTTCGACTATGCCTTCGCACATGGCCTGCCCTGCACCTGCCACGCCGGGGAAGGGGATGGCGCCAGCTCGATTGCGGATGCGATGCACCACTGCCACGCGCATCGCATCGGACATGGCACGCGGTTGATCGAGGATCCCCTGCTCATGGCCGAAGCCCGCGACGCGGGCGTGGCCATTGAGTGCTGCCTGACCAGCAATGTGCAGACCCGCGCGGTGGCGTCGATCGATCAGCACCCCCTCCGCCGCTACATGGAAGCGGGGCTCCACGTGTCGCTCAACACGGACAATCGATTGATGAGCGGGACCGATCTCGTCACGGAGTACGGGCTCGCCGCAAGGCATCTCGATTTCACCTTCGACGAACTCTGCCATGTGGCGCGCGCAGGCTTTGCCAATGCGTTCCTGCCCGACGCCGAGAAGCTCGCGTTGTTGGCGCGGGTCGACGCGGAGTTCGCCACCCTTCGCGGGAGCATCGCATGACGTCAGCTGAACACAGCGCGCACGGCACCCTCGCGGCGCAGCGGGCCGCCGAGGCCATTCGGTCGCGCCTCGGCGTGCAGTCCCCGGCCGCGGCCATCGTGCTCGGCTCCGGGCTCGGCGCGCTCGCGGATCGCCTCATCGAGGTGCGGCGCGTGCCATACGCGGAGATCCCAGGATTCCATGCGCCAGCGGTCGAGGGACACCGCGGCGAATTACTGTGCGGTAAGCTCGGCGGACGTGAAGTGCTCGCCCTCGCGGGGCGCTTTCATATGTATGAGGGACACAGCGCTCAGGTGGCAGCGTTCCCGGTGCGCGTGGTGCATGCGCTCGGTGCGAAGGTGCTGTTCGTGTCGAATGCGGCCGGGGGAATCAACCGGGCATTCACTCCGGGCACGCTGATGATGATCACCGATCATCTCAACCTGCAGTTCCGCAATCCGCTGGAAGGTGCGCTCGAGCCGGGGGATGTGCGGTTCCCGGATATGAGTGCGCCGTATGCTCCGCGGTTGCAAGCACTGCTCGAAGCGGCGGCGAAGGAAGGCGGCCTCGCGCTCGGCCGCGGCGTGTATGCGGGGCTGCTTGGCCCGACGTATGAGACGCTGGCAGAAGTGCGCATGCTGGCGAAACTGGGGGCCGATGCGGTGGGGATGAGCACGGTCCCCGAGACGATCGTGGCGGTGGCGCTGGGGATGGAAGTTGCTGGCGTCTCGTGCATCACGAATCCGGCGGCGGGCATCAGTGAAACGCCCCTCAACCATGCCGAAGTCATGGAGGAGGGGCGGAAGGCTGGGGATGCGTTCTGCGGACTGGTGGAGCGGTGGGTGGCGCGGCTGTAGGCGGCGCCAACGAGCGAATCAGCGCGGCGAGGAGGCGGCGCCTGGGGGAGCGGCCGGCAGGGAGGCGAGCCGCCGCTTGAACGCTTGGAAGGCCGGGGAATCCTTCGTGAGGCCGTTCAGGGTCCCCGCGGGAAGTGCCGCGATGCGCGCCCGCGAGGCGGCGATGCGCGACTCCTCGAGCGGGTGCGAGGTGAACCAGGTCTCCAAGCCTTCCGGCTTCACCTTGCGCTCGTCGAGGAGGATCTGGAACA
Organism: uncultured Gemmatimonas sp.; assembly: GCA_964445835.1. Classification (GTDB taxonomy): domain Bacteria; phylum Gemmatimonadota; class Gemmatimonadetes; order Gemmatimonadales; family Gemmatimonadaceae; genus Pseudogemmatithrix. The sequence continues at coordinate 5,744 of CAYUMN010000019.1, read as the reverse complement.
TCTCCGGAATTCCGTTCGGGTCGATCCGGGCGCGCACCATGTAGGCGACGCCGACCTTGTCCGCATCGTCCTCGTCGGCGCGGCTGAAGCTGGCCATCGCCGCGTTCGCGCTGAGCCCCACGAGGGCCTGCCCCGTTTCCGAGGCGCACATGTTCGTGAAGATGCAGATGCCCATCAGGCCGATGTTCGCGCCCTGCGCCTTCTGCATCTGCTTCATCGAGTGGCGCTGCGTGACGTGCCCCACCTCGTGTCCAAGGACGCCGGCCACCTGCGAGAGGGTCGTGGCGCGGGCAATGAGGCCGCGGTTGATGTAGATGAACCCGCCGGGGACGGCGAAGGCATTCACATCGGGGCTGTTCACGATGTGGAACTGCCAGTCGAGATTCCGCGTGTCGGCGATGCGGGCGATCGAATCCCCAAGTACGTTGATGTACCGATTCAACTCCGCATCCTGCACGATCGGGAGCTGACGGTTGATCTCCGCGGCATAGTTGGCACCCATCTCGACTTCCTGCTGAGTCGAGACGGCGCAGCCACTGGACAAGGCCACAAGGGCGAGGACGACGAGTGTACGCATGCGGATGCTGACCTTAGCAAGAGACTTACTGCGCCGCAAAGCGCGAGAGCGCCATGGGATGTTCGTGGCCGAAGGGGTGCGCACCGTCGAAGAACTGCTGGCCTCGCCGCTGCTGGTGAAAGGTATCCTAACGTGCGACCTTCTTGACCGGACCCCGCGGGGCGCCGCCCTCGCCGCCCAGTGCCTCGGGCGCGATCTCGACGTCCTGCGGGTGAGCGAGCGCGAGTTCCTCTCAGCCAGCGAGACCGAGCATCCGCAGGGGATCCTCGCCATCGCTGTCGTGCCGTCCCTCACGCTGGACGCGCTGGCCCTGCCGGACGACGCGCGCCTGCTGGTGCTGGATGGGATTCAGGATCCCGGGAATGCTGGGACCCTTCTACGCACGGCCGCGGCACTCGGGTGCGCCGCGACGCTCGTGCTCCCGGGTACGGTCGATCCGTGGAACGCCAAAGTCGTGCGCAGCGCAGTCGGGATGCAGTTCACGCACCCGACACTAAGTTGTAGTGAGGAGGAACTCGATCAGTTCCTGAAAGGCCAGAATGTGGCCCTTTGGGGAGCCGCTGCCGATGGGAGCGCCCTCGGGACGTTGCCCGCTCCGCGTCGCCTCGCCGTGGTCATGGGAAACGAAGGAGCAGGGCTCAAGCCGAGCCTGCGGGAGCGCTGCGATCAGTTGGTGTCAATCGCGATGGTGCCTGGGGCCGAATCCTTGAACGTCGCGGTCGCGGCGGGCATTCTGTTGCACGCGTTGCGCACTCCGACCTGACCGCATGGATCCCCTGCTGATTCTTATCTGGGCCGTGATCTTTCTGTTCGGTGCGAGCCTCGGTTCGTTCCTGAACGTCTGCATCGCGCGCTGGCCCGCCGAACTCTCGGTCGTGCGTCCGCGCTCGCGCTGCCCGCGATGCGAGCAGGCGATTGCCTGGTACGACAACATCCCCTTGGTCTCCTGGATCCTCCTCCGCGGGAAGTGTCGTGGCTGTGGCCTCCCCATCAGTGCGCAGTATCCGCTGATTGAGCTCACGGTGGGCATGTTCTGGGTGCTCACCGTGTGGTACTTCGGGCTGTCGCTCACGGCGCTCCGCGTCGGTGTGGCCGCGACGATCCTGCTGGGAGTGCTGATGACCGATCTCCAGCACTATGTGATTCCCGACGGCTTTACGGTGACGGGCTTTCTCTTTGCGATGGCGATGCCGCTGGTGGCGGTATTCGTGGGAGAGCAGGGGCCATTCGTCGGCCCATGGGATGCCCTCGTCGGAGCCTGCGCCGGCGCCGGACTCATCGCGATTGTCGGCTGGCTCGGCGAGGTGGCGATGGGGCGTGAGGCGATGGGCGAGGGCGATGCGACCCTCATGGCCATGATCGGCGCGATGGTCGGGGTTGAGCGGAGCTTTCTGACCGTGTTCGTCGCGGCGGGCATCGGGGCGGGAGTTTTTCTGCTCGTCGTGGCGCCGATCGGCTGGCTGCGCGCGCGGGCCCGACACGAAACGTACGAACTCCCGCTGGTGCCCTTCGGTGTATTCCTTGCACCCGCCGGGATGGTCACGTTGCTGTTCGGCGATGCGATCATCGCCCGCTACTTCTCGCTGGTCGCCTAGTCTTCCGCACCGACCCACCCTCCCGATGCCGTCCATGATTCGTCGCCTGCGCCTGCTTGCTACTGTCCCCCTGCTGCTCGCGACCGCCTGCGGCGACGACGAACCCGCGTACGAGGGGCCCTTTCGCGCAGAGGTGCGGCGCGCGATTCCGGCCATTGAGGCGTCGTCGGGCCTCACGTTCAAGAGCATGCCGAAGCTCGAGCTCCGCGATCGTGATCAGGTGCGCGAGTTTCTCGAACAGCAGTTCGCGGAGCAGATGACGCCGCTGGAGATCTCCGGCATTGCGCAGGTCTACAAGCGGCTTGGGATGATTCCCGATTCTCTCGATCTGCGCGCCTTCCTGTTGGACCTCCTCACCGAGCAGGTCGCGGGATACTACGACCCCGCGACGAAGGTGCTGTACGTGGTCGAGGGGGGAAAGCCCGAGATCACCAGCGTGACCATCAGCCACGAGCTCGTGCACGCCCTGCAGGACCAGTACTTCCCGCTCGATTCCACGCGCGGTCTCAAAGGCGACAACGATCGTCAGGTCGCATTGCAGTCTGTTGTTGAGGGGCATGCCGTCTACGAGCAGATGTCGATGATGCTCGGCGGCTCGGACTTCAGTATGCGCCTTCCGGGCGGATGGGATCAGGTCCGCGAGATGATCCGCACCGAACAGGCGGGGATGCCGAAGTTCGCGGCGGCCCCGATTCTGCTGCAGGAGACCTTGCTCTTTCCGTACTTGAGTGGCGCGGAGTTCTCGCGCCAGTTCAAGCGACTCCGCCCGGGGCAGCCGCCGTTCGAACCCCTCGCGGCCTCCTCAGAGCAGATCCTGCATCCCGAAAAGCTGCTCGACTCCGTTCCAGACTACCCGACGCGCATCACGCTCGGGGTGCCGAAGGTCGGCAGCCTCGTGCATGAGGACAATCTCGGCGAGTTCGAGACGCGGCTCTTCCTGTATGAGCATCTGCGTGATGTCGGCGGGGCTGCGGCGGGCGCTGCGGGATGGGACGGCGATCGCTATCAGCTCGTGCAGACCCCCGCGGGCGCGGGCATCGCGTGGCTCAGCGTGTGGGACAGTCAGGTCGAGGCCGCGCAGTTCCGCGACTTCATGGAGCGGATGGTGGAGAAGCGCTTCGGCGTCGCGTCCAATACGGGCGGTTCAGGGGCGTCGCGTCGTTGGACGGTGCGCGGTCGCCGCTTGATGCTGAGTTCGGAGATGATCAACGACCGCTTCGCGGTGGTGTGGGAGGATCTCCCTGCGGCCGCTGCGTCCGGCGTGCTTGACCTTCGTGCGGTGGTGTTCAGCGAGAAGTGATTCGGCGCGGCATCAGTTCGCGCGTTCACGGTGCGCGCTAGTTGTTCAACAGTTGCGTGCCGACGAAGCTGAGCACGCCGATCACGGCGCCGAGGACATAGCCAAGATTCACGATCATCGTCAGCTCCTTCTGCGTGACGGCGCGGATGATCTCCTCAATACGTGCGGTGCTGAACCCCAGCACCTTCCGCTCGACCATTCCCGGGATATCGAGCTGCTCGACGATCTGCGGGAGTTGTCGTTCCAGCCATTCCCAGAGGGCGGGACCGGCTGTCGCGCCAAGCCGTGCGGCGGCGTCGTCGGCGAGGAAACGCGCGGGACGCCCGATCGGACGGTCAAGGAGTGCCGTCGCGGCCGTCGCGGTGCCATCGGCCACGAGCTGTTGCACTTTCGGTGAGCGTGAGGCTTCGAGCACCCACTGCATCACCACACCCTCGCCGATAGTATCGATCAACTCGCCCCAGGTGCGGGTGCCGGCTCGGCCGAGCGCATCAGCGACGGTACGCTCGATGAATGCCTTCGTGCGCTCCTCGCCGGCGAGGCGCAGCACCGCGTCGCCAAGCCGCGCCCCCATCGAGCGCTGTTCGGCCTGACGCGCTTCTTCGAGGACCTGCGTGGCAAGGGTGGCCGCTTGGGCGGCGAGATCCCTGCGGCGTGCCTCGGTGAGGACATCGCTCACCGGCCGCGCGCCCAGTTCGCTGCGGAGCTTCGCGAGTGCTTCACGGACGCGCAGCTCATACGCGGGAGTCGTCGCATAGACGCTGACGCGCTCACCGACGACCGGTCCGAGACCAGCGAGCGCCGTCTCGACTTCACCGATCACCGAGGCGGGGAGCAGATCGCGCAACGAGCCGCGCTCGACCTCCAGCGCGTGCTGAATGAACTCGCCGAGTTTTCGGTCGAGCGTCTCGCGGAATCCCGCGCGATGCAGTTCGTCGAGGAGATCCTTCGGCGTCAGGAGCCTTTCGCCGACCGTCTTCCCAATGCTCTTGGCGAGCCGGGCTTTGTTCTTTGGAATAGCGCCGTGGAATCCGAAGCGCTTTTCGTACGGGTGGAAGAGCATCCATACCGCGATCGCGTTCGTCACGCCGCCGGCGATCGTGCCAATGGCGACGTTCAACAGGAAGTACTGCCAGAGTGGGCTCATCGCGCGCGCGGTGCGCCCGTGGTGGCCTGGGGTCCGAATCGCTTGATGGCGTTTCGTACGAGCGGGTGCAGCGGCTGGTATTTCGGCTTGAGGATCGACCCGCGGCAGGTGCGCGCCTCGCAGAAGCAGGGGAAGCGCTTCTTGCGGGCGGGGGTGTGCGGTTCATCGAGCTCGATCGCGTAATCGTACGCGAGCTCTTCGCCGGGTCGGATATCTCGGACCGCCACAATCCACATATGATCCCCATACGCGATCGGCTCGCAGTTGGGTTCACAGGAGTGGTTGATGAAGCGGGCTTCGTTGCCGCCGACGTTCGCATCGATGACGCGGTGCTCGTCGAGCGTCAGCAGATAGGTATGCTCCGGTTCCTCGTCCCCATCGAGGTGCCCGGGCATCGTGGGATAGCGGCGTTCCCCCTCGGCCTCGGCGATCAGTTCGCCGGTATACTCGATGATCCGCGTGCCGGCCTTGATGACGCGCACGGCGTAGACACCACGCCCGTGCCGCGGCGAGCGGCGGACCACCCAGGCGCGAGGCACTTACGGTGGGGTGGGGGCGTCGGCCGCCTGAGGCGCGTCGGCCGAGCGGGCATCGGCCGTGCCGCGCGTGACTTCGTCAAACAGCGGGAGCCCTTCGGCAAAGCCATTCGGACGTGGCGGGAGGAGCATCGCTTCCAAGACTTGATCCATCGTGGAGACGCACTTGAAGGTGAGTGCGTTGCGCACCTCAGCGGGAATATCGCGGAGATCCTTCTCGTTCGCGGCCGGTAGCACCACCGTGCGGAGTCCGGCGCGATACGCGGCCAGCACTTTCTCCTTCACGCCGCCGATCTCCAACACGCGCCCGCGCAGCGTGACCTCGCCCGTGACGGCGACATCGCGGCGCACGGGACGGCGACTCATCACGCTGGCAATCGCGAGCGTCACGGCGACGCCGGCGCTCGGGCCATCTTTCGGCACGGAGCCCGCGGGAAAGTGCACATGCAGATCGCTGGCGCGCAGTTCGGGATCGGCCACGCGCAACGCGTGCCCACGTGAGCGCACGTACGAGCACGCCGCGTCCACCGACTCGCGCATCACGTCGCCCAGTTGTCCGGTGACGGTGAGTTTGCCGGTCCCCGGCATC